>JAJDUQ010000238.1 GCA_022826505.1 Gammaproteobacteria bacterium | reverse complement strand
CGGCTCCGAGGGCGCGATGATCGCGGAGCTGAAGAGCGCGGTCGCGGCCGAGCAGCCGATCCTCATGATGTTCTGGCAGCCGCACTGGATCCACGCCGAGATCACCTTCGACTGGGTGAGCTGGGATCCGGCCGATGGCGAATGCGTCGAGGAGTCGGGCCAGAAGCGGGGCTCGGCATGCGGCTTCCAGCAGGCGACGATCGACAAGATCGTGAGCAAGGATTTCGCGGCCAACTGGCCGGGCGCCCACAAGCTGATGGAGGTCATGTCGATCGACAACGCCACCCAGAACGCCCTGATGCTCGAGATCGACAACAAGGGCCGCAAGCTCGAAGAGGTGATCGCCGAGTGGGTCGACGCGAACGAGGCGACCTGGGGACCCTGGGTCGAGGCCGCGAAGGCCGCCATGAGTTCATGATCCGACGAAGAGAAGGGGACGCCAGCATGCCGGCGTCCCCTTCTCTTGTGAATGCGCGCTCGGGAGTATCCCGCTTCCAGCCCTCCCGGGTGGAAGGCCCGCGACTGTCCATGCGGGCGGTGCGACTGCGCTCCCGGGACATGCCGCTTCGCGACGCCCCGAACCTTTATCCCGTGCGGTGGTCGGCTCGGCCGTGCGGGTTTCATGTCCTGATACCTCCCGATGTCGGCAATCCACGACATGCAAGCCCCGCTCCCTGACGCCGCGCAGGTCAAGCTGACGTGCCGCAACGTCTGGAAGGTCTATCGCGGCGATGCGGCACCGTACTTCGACCGGAACGTATCCACCGATGACGCGGGCGGGCTCGCGCGCCGCATGCGCGCGGACGGCGCCATCCCCGCGGTGGTCGATGTCAGCTTCGACGTCCATGTCGGCGAGATCTTCGTCATCATGGGCCTGTCCGGCTCCGGCAAGTCCACGGTGGTGCGGTGCCTGTCCCGCCTTGTCGAGCCGACCCGCGGCGAAGTGCGGCTCGACGGCGAGGACCTGCTCCGCAAGTCCGCGAAGGAGCTGATCGACATCCGCCGCCACAAGATGGGGATGGTGTTCCAGAACTTCGGGCTGCTCCCCCATCTGAACGTGTTCGACAACATCGCCTTTCCGCTGAGCCTGCAGGACCTGCCCGTGCCGGAACGCAACGAGCGGGTGAACCGCGTCATCCAGCTCGTGGGCCTGGAGGGACGCGAGACTTCCTACCCGCGGCAGCTCTCGGGCGGGCAGCAGCAGCGGGTGGGCATCGCCCGGTCGCTGGCGGTCGAGCCGGAGCTGTGGTTTCTCGACGAGCCGTTCTCCGCCCTCGACCCGCTGATCCGGCGCCAGATGCAGGACGAGTTCCTGCGCATCCAGGGCCGCCTGAAGAAGTCGATCGTGTTCATCACCCACGACTTCCTCGAAGCGCTGCGGATCGCCGACCGGATGATGATCATGCGCGACGGCATGGTGGTGCAGGTCGGGGCACCGTCCGACCTCATCCTGAATCCCGCCGACGACTACGTCGCGGAGTTCACCGAGGATGTCCCGATGGTCCGAGTACTGAAGGCGGCGAACGTGCTCGACCCCTCCCGCACGGAGACTCCGGGCATGCCGCAACGCGACGCGGATACGACGGTCGAGGATCTGCTGCCCCTGCTCGCCTCGCACCCCGAAGGCATCTCCATGATGCGCGACGGCGCCTCCATCGGCGTGGTGACCGACGCGAGTGTCATCTCCGCCCTGGCGCACGACACGCACGGCCACCGCCGCACCGACCTACCCGCGCAGGCACCGCACCACGGTCGGGAGGCGACGTAGCTTGGGCCGGCTCGTCGCGAGCCACCCGCTCGACTGGATCTGGGCCGTTCTGATCCTGACCACCCTCGCCCTGCTTGCGATGCAGGACTCCGCCGGGTGGCTCGTCGAGTACCCCGACGCCTGGGTGGTACCGGTGACACCCTGGCTCAACGTGTTCATGCAGTGGTGCGTGGACACGATCGGCCCGGCTTTCCGGGCGTTCTCGGCCGCGGCCAACGTACCGATGACCGCGGTGCGCGAGCTGCTGAACTGGCTGCCCTGGTCGGTCACCCTGACGGTGCTGACCTTCGTCGCCTTCGCCGTGGCGGGCTGGCGCCTGGCCGCGTTCGCCTTCTTCGCGACCCTGTACATGGTGGTCATCGGCTACTGGACGGAGTCGATGAACTCGCTGGCGCTGGTCGCGATCTCGGTGCCGAGTGCGGTGGGCATCGGCTTCGCGCTCGGCACGCTCGCGTTCCGCTCCAGGCGCGCGGAGCGGATCATCACCCCGACGCTCGACCTGATGCAGACGGTGCCGGCCTTCGCCTACCTGCTGCCGATTCTGCTGCTGTTCGGATTCGGGCCCGTGGTGGGGCTCATCGCGAGCATCCTCTACGCCTTCCCTCCCACTGTGCGAAACACCCATCTGGGGCTCGCGCGCGTGTCGTCCGAGGTGATCGAGGCCGGGCTGATGGCCGGCGCCACCCCGAGCCAGCTCTTCTGGCGCGTGCGGGCGCCGAGCGCGCTCCGCCAGATACTGCTCGGCGTGAACCAGACCACCATGGCGGCGTTCTCCATGGTGATCATCGCGTCGATCATCGGCGGCACCGCCGACATCGGCTGGGAGGTGCTCTCCACGATGCGCAAGGCGCAGTTCGGCGAGAGCCTGCTCGCGGGTATCGTCATCGCCCTCATGGCGATGGTCATGGACCGACTCACCGCCGCCGCCGCGACCGCGGAGCCGCGGGACCCCGGCGCGCGTCGGGACTTTCTCGCCCGGCACCGCACCACGGTCGTCGCCGTGGCGATCGGAGTCGCGGTGGGACTGCTGGCCCAGGTCGTTCCGTTTCTGAAGGAGTACCCCGAGGCGTGGGAGATCTATCCCGCTCGGTACATGAACGACGCCGTCACCTGGCTGGTCGTCGAGCACGCAAAGACCATCAACCTCATCAAGAGCTGGGCCTTCTTCTTCATCATGCTGCCGGTGAAGACAGGGTTCGAGCAGACGATCACGCCGTTCTCGTGGGGATTCGAGTTCACGCCGGTCCTGAAGCAGGGATATGGCGTGCTCGCCACGGCCCTGGTGTTGTACACGGCGGTGCGCCGGGGGCTCGGTCGGGCGTCGCTGATCGCATTCCTGGCGATCCTGCTCTTCTTCGGGATCACCCGCCTGCCGTGGCCGGCGCTGCTGGCGATGGCGGTCCTGCTCGGCTGGCAGCTCGGCGGCCCCCGGCTTGCGCTCGGCACCGCGGCGAGCCTCGGCTTTCTCGTCATCGCCGGGGTCTGGCCGCAGACCATGCTGTCGGTGTATCTCTGCGGGCTCGCGGTGCTGCTCTCGTTCGCCGTCGGAGTCGCGCTCGGGATCCTCGCTTCGGAGTACGACGGCATCTCGGCCTTCCTGCGCCCGATCAACGACACGCTGCAGACCATGCCGCTCTTCGTCATCCTCATTCCCTTCGTGATGATCTTCAAGATTGGGGAGTTCACCGCTCTGCTGGCGATCATGGCCTACGCCATCGTGCCGGCGATTCGATACTCCGAGCATGCGCTGCGCAACGTGCCGGCCCACGTCGTGGAGGCCGCCACCTGCTTCGGCTGCACACGGACCCAGCTCCTGTGGCGCGTGAAGCTGCCGCTGTCGATGCCCGTCATCATGCTGGGCCTCAACCAGACCATCATGTTCGGCATCGCGATGCTGGTGATCGCGGCGCTGGTCGGCACCAACGGGCTCGGCCAGCGGGTCTACATCGGGCTCGGCGACGGCGACTTCGGCGTCGGGTTCGTCGCAGGGATCGGCATGGCGTTCATCGCGATGATCGCGGACCGGATGACCCAGGGAATGAGCCGTGCCTGGCAGCAGAGACTCGGTCTGGACACCCCACGGTAGACGACCGAGACATCTCGATCCGCAACGCGCGCGGCAGGGAACGCGGCTTTCCCGTTCGTGCCGAGGCCGACATCGACGCCACGATGCGCAAGGGGACCGCAGTGCAGGACGACGCAAGCGATGCTCTGCCGGCGCGGCGACGACGGTTGCGGCGCGCGAACCCGGCGCTTGACGGAGAGACGCCGTGCTGAGCGGTGAAGAGTACCGATCAAGGGACGCGGTCGGCCTCGCGGAGCTCGTACGCGGTGGCGAAGTCACGGCGCGCGAGGTGCTGGACGCAGCCATCGACGAGATAGAACGGCTCGACCCCGCCCTCAATGCGGTCGTGATGCGCAACTACGAGAAGGCTCGAGAGGAGGCGGACGCGGTCGACCGTAGCGCACCCCTGGCTGGCGAACCGCCGCTCGAGACCGGACTTCTCGCCGCCTGCGTCGAGGAAGGCCTCGAGGCCTGGAACCAGCGTTCCTGGCGGTTCGCACCCTACACCGAGCCGTTCAACGTCACCGGTCAACCGGCGATGTCGGTCCCCCTGCACCAGGGCATCGACGGGCTGCCCATCGGCATGCACTTCGTCGGGCGCGTGGGCGAGGATGCACGGCTGCTGCGCCTCGCCCGTCAGCTCGAGGAGGCGGCGCCCTGGGCGCGGCGCCGCCCGCCGGATCCGACGTAGCGATCGGCGTTCGTCGTCCCGGACGAACCACCGTGCATCCGCTCGTCTTCCTGTGGTGCCATCCCCGCTCGCTCTCCAGCGCGCTGGAACGAGCGATGCTCGAACGCGGCGACATGGCCACGCTGCACGAGCCGTTCCTGTACCGGTACTACGTGCACGAGGGCGCGAAGCGCCTGCCGCGATTCGACGTCGACCCGCGGCGGCCGGCGTCGTACGAGGACATCCGGTCCATGATCCTGGAGACCGCGCGTTCGCGGCCGGTGTTCGTCAAGGACATGTGCTACTACGTGCACGACCGCATCGACCGCGACGCGGACTTCATCCGGCGCATGACCAGCACCTTTCTCGTGCGCGATCCGGCGCGTTCCATTCCGTCGTACTTTCGGCTCGCCCCGAACGTCACCCTGGAGGAGATCGGTTACGAGGCCCAGCACCGCTGCTTCGAGCGGATCGGCGAGATCACCGGCCGGACGCCGGTGGTCATCGACGCGGAAGACCTTGCCGAGGATCCGGCCGGCACGCTGCGCGCGTACTGCCGGGCACTGGGGCTCGCGTTCATGCCGCAAGCGCTCGCGTGGAACCGGGGGCTGCCCGACGGATGGCGGGACGTGAGCGGCTGGCATGCCGATCTGGCCGGCTCCACCGGTATCGCGAAGCCCCGGTCCCCGATCGGCCCCGGACTGGACGCGGCGCCGCACCTGCGCGACTACTACGAACATCACCTGCCCTTCTACCGCAAGCTGCGGGCGCATCGGCTCGCACCGGAATCGCATGCCTGATATTTTTCCGGCCCTGCAGACAGATTCGGCGATATCCGACACGGGAGGAACCTCATGTCCGCCGTCCCGGCTCTTCAGCGCGACTTCGCGATCCGGCGTCTCTCACCGACCCTTGGAGCGGAGGTCGTCGGTCTCGACACAGCGAAGCCCTTCGACCCCGACACCCTGCAGGTGATCCGCGACGCGTTCCAGGAACACCACCTGCTCTGCTTCCGCGACCAGCGGCTCGAGGACGACCAGATGGTCGCGTTCTCGAAGCAGTTCGGGCCGCTCGAGGAGTTTCCGGAGAAGGACCAGACCAAGGACAAGATCGAGGTCTACCACGTCGCCAACGTCTCGAAGGAGGGCGAACACCTCGCCGAAGACGACCAGCGTGTGACCTACCAGCGCAACAACGGCCGCTGGCATACCGACAGCTCCTACCGGTTCATCCCGTCACTCGCCTCGATCATGTACGGGATCGAGGTGCTGCCGGAGGACGCGCAAGGCGGAGAGACCGGCTTCTCAAACATGTTGGCGGCATACGCGGCGCTCCCCGAGGACATGAAGCGCAGGCTCGAGCCGCTGCACCAGGTGCACTCGTACGGCGAGATCCGCCGGCTCGAGCCGAGCCTTCCGCCGATGTCGGCCCACGAGCGCGACGCGCTGCCGCCGG
>JAJDUQ010000178.1 GCA_022826505.1 Gammaproteobacteria bacterium | reverse complement strand
GACAGCTTGTCGGCGAGGTAGACCGCGATCAGCTCGCTGTCGTTGTCGGTGGTGAACTCGTAGTCGCGCTGCTCCAGGCGCCGGCGCATCTTCCAGTAATTGGTGATCTGCCCGTTGTGCACGATGGCAACGTCGGCGAAGCCGGTGGCCCAGAACGGATGCGCCGCCTCCGGCTTGACCGCGGACTCGGTCGCGAGGCGCACGTGGCCGAGCCCGTGGGTGCCGTGGAAGCCGTTCACGCCGTACTGGTCGTCGACCTCGTGCGCGCTGCCGACGTCCTTGACGATCTCGAGGCTCGATCCGATCGAGATCACCTTCGCGGCATGCTCGACGTCATAGGCGAGCTTCCGGACGTCCCCGTTAAAGGTGGCCCGGACCCGGTAGTTGCTGCCCACCCGCTCGTCCTCGACGATGCGCGCACTGTGCTTGTGGAGCGCGCCCTTGACGCGGGCGATGGACCGGTCCGCCTCTTCCCCCTCGCCGACGAAGAAGCGAAGGAGCAGCTCGCCGTCCACGGCATCTCCGTAGAGGGCGAAGCCGGTCGAATCGGGGCCGCGATGCTGGCAGCCGTCCAGCATGTCGATGAGGGCGCGGCCGGCCGGATCGGCGCCGGCGCCGTTCTTGAACATGATTCCCGCAATCCCGCACATGGGCAGTCACCTCACGCTCGTGTTCGAGAGCGGGCATGATAATCGCAAGTGTCTCCGTACTGCGACCGGTCGATGGCGGAGTTTCGGTCACCTGTCCGTAGCCTCGGCGTGGAGCTGACCCGCTCTCGCGGATACCGATCCCTCTCGGGAGCGAGGAGTCCTCGACGCCACGCGCACGTCTGCCGTACCCGACTGAACTTCGCCCCCGGACGGTGGAGATGATCCGCTCGAGGCGGGCGATTCGAAAACCCGCCCGTGACGCAAACCTCGGACCGTGCTCTTTCCGCGTCCGGCACCGAATTCCACACCGTCCGTGCCGGGTTCGACGCGGACGCGCGCGTGGACGCGATTCGGACGATTCCGTGACGGATGAAGAATGCACCCACAAGCGCAACAATACCGCTTCCGGTCGCCGCCCCGTCGGCGGCGGTACCGGAATCGAATCGGACGTCTCGCCATTCGGGCGAAGGCGGGAACCGGGAGGCACTGACATGAGCATTCTGATCCGGGGCGCGACCGTGATCACCATGGACGCAGCCGCAACCATCCACGCCCCTGGCGCGGTGCTCGTCGAAGGCACACGCATCGCCGCCGTCGGACCGCTCGACGAGGTCGCAAGCGATGCGCCGTCCGGATGCGAGGTCATCGAGGGAACCGGGCGCGTCGTGCTGCCCGGTTTCGTCAGCGCGCACAACCATCTCGGCTACACGGCGTTTCGCGGGCGCGCGGAGGACGTCGGCCACTCCCCGACCCACCGCCTGTATCTGCCGATGAGCATGGTCATGCACCGCGACGAGCGGCAGGCGCTCGGCGCTCTCGCCATCGCGGAGCTTCTGCGCGGCGGCGTCACCACCGTGCTCGAGATGGAGGAGGATGCCGACGTGCTTGCGCCGTTCATCGAACGCTCGGGCATCCGCGCCGGAATCGGGCTGATGACCCATGACGTCGACCTCGAACGGTTGATGAACGGAGACACCGTGTTCGATGCCGCGTTGCGGCGCCGGCAGATCGATGCCTCGGTCGAGTTTGCGCGGACGTGGCATGGCGCCGCCGGCGGACGCATCAGCGCACTGATCACCACGAACGGCCTGTCGACCTCGTCACCCGATCTGCTGAAGGCTCTGCGCAGCGCCGCCGACCGGCTGGGGCTGCGCCTGTCGATTCATCTCGCAAGCGGCGAGATGCACCTGGTGCAACGCATTCACGGGCAGGAGTCGTTCGCGTTCGCGCGGGCAAACGGGTTCCTCGGCGAAGACGTCGTCGCGGTGCACTGCTACAGGATCGATGAAGCGGGGGTCGATGCGCTGGCCGAGACCGGGACCCACCTCGCGCACTGTCCGCTCATGAACCAGTTCCGTGGCGGGATCGCCCCGGTCGGCGCGATGCGCGAGCGCGGAGTGAACGTGGGGCTGGGAATCGACAACTACTTCTCGGACTACTTCGACGTCATTCGCTCGTGCATCGCGGTCGCACGCATTCGCGCCAACGACCCGGAGGTGATGCAGGCACCCGAGGCGCTCGCGCTCGCGACCACCGGGGCGGCGCGGGCGATGGGCCTCGATGACGACATCGGCTCGATCGAACCCGGCAAGCAGGCCGACCTCCAGATCATCGACACCCGCCGCTTCGGCCTCACGCCGCTCACCGATCCGATTCGTACACTGGTCTACCACGCGCATGCGAAGGACGTCGAGACGGTGCTGGTCGACGGGCGCGTGCTGGTACGCGACGGCACGCCGGTGGCGCTCGACGAGGAGGAGCTGGTCGACGCCGCCGCGCGTGCCGGGGCGGCGGCCTGGGCGCGATTCGTCGAACGTTTCGGCGGTTACCACGCCTGAGTGGGCGCCGGCGCGGTCCGTCGAGCGCTTCGGAGGCTGCCGCGCCCGAGTCCATGAAAGCCTGGGAGTTCCGGCGAATTTCACCGATGCACGGCCGCTGCCGCGATGCGGCCCGGGTCGCGGGCTACGCCGCCCGCGCCGGGTCCACCGCTGCTCCGCTCCGATAGAGCCGACCGGCCGGCACGCCGGTTCCGTCGATGTCCAGCCGCCGCAGCGCCGCCCACAGCGCCGAGGCGTTCGAGGTAACGACCGGCCGGTCCAACTCCGCCTCGAGATGCTCGACGACTTCCATCGCGCGCAGCGCGGTGCAGCTCACGAACACGCCGTCGCATTCGTCGATCTCCGCGCGGTGCGCGAGCACCCGTTCCACGATGGCGCCGGGCGGCACCTTGTCGATGTCGCGGCTGTGCTCGCACTGGAATGCGGTGAACGCCGGAATCTCCACGCCGTGGGCGTTGAAGAAGGCCTGCTCGCGCTCATTGATGGAACGCGGGTACGGCGTGGCCATGAACGCGCGCCGGATGCCGAGGACGGCGAACGCCTCGGCGACCGCGCTCGACGTGGTCAGCGCCGGAACTCCGACCGCCTCTTCGATGCGTGCCGCGAGCTCGCGGTCCCAGCCGAAGCCCTTGAAGAAGCTCGCGCTGGTGCAGCAGAACATGATCAGCTCGGCCCCGAGGTCGACGAGTGGCCGTGCGCGCTCGGGGGCGAGATTGCACATCCTCGTCAGGCTCTCGTCGTTCGCGGGCGTGCTGCTGGCCGGCTGGTCCAGCCGGGCGATGTGAAACGACGCCGCGGCCGGCAGGAAGCGCTGGAAATCGTGCTCGACGACCGGATCGAGCGACGGCACGAGTACGCCGATACGGGTAGGCAGAGTCTGCATGGCGACCTCCGTCGAGGGGTTGACCACCGGCGACCGTCTCGCAGATACGCTTCCGCGACCGCCCATCGGTGGGGACTTCGCGCCCGAGCGCCATCTTATGCGGTCTCGGTCCGACGCTGCCATTCGAAATCGCCGGCTCGTCGGGCCCGCGAGGCCGCTCCACATCGCGATCCGTCGGACCCGCATCGGCAAACCCGGACGACATCCCCCACCCCGGGCCGCACGCGCAGCCTCGAGCCGGGCTTGTCGTACGGCACATTCGGGAACTATGGTGTGCGCGCGCCGGCAGCGACCGCAAGGATCAGGCATTGTCGAGTCCCACGCCGACTCTCGACCCGCATCAGGCAACGAATTGGTCTCCAGAGTTCGACGAAGGCCCGCACCGGCGGGCGCAGATCGGCTACGTGCTGGTCGCGAACGCCGACCTGTCGGAAGCCGACTTCTTCGCGATGCGGCCAGCCGGGGTCGGAGTGCATTTCACGCGGGTACCCATGCCCCGAGAGGTCGGTGTCGACTCCCTGGCCCGCATGGAGAGAGATCTCGCAGGTGCCGCCGCCTCGCTGATGCCGGGGCGCGACGATCTCGACGTCATTTCCTACTCCTGCACGTCAGGCACGTTCGTGATCGGCGAGGAGCGCGTCATCGCCGAGTTGCGGCGCCTGAATGCGCGTCCCAGAGCCACCACGATGCTCAGCGCGTGCGTCGCCGCCTTCGAAGCGCTGGGCGCACGCCGGATCGCGCTCGGTACCGCCTATACGCCGGAACTCACCGCGATGGAAGTGGAGTTCCTGGTCTCGAAGGGTTTTGAAGTCGTGCGAGCCGAGGGGCTCTCCCTCACCAGCGACGAGGAGATGAACCGAGTGACGCCGGCCTGGCTCACCCGCTTCGCCCGGGAGATCGACTCGCCGGATGCCGACGCGCTCTTCCTGAGCTGCGGTGCGCTCCGGGTGCTGCCGGTCATCGAGGAGATCGAATCCGCGCTCGCCAAGCCCGTGGTGTTCAGCAACCAGGCGAACTTCTGGCACTGCCTGCGCCTCGCCGGCATCGAGGATCGTATCGAGGGCTTCGGCCGCCTGTTGCGCGAGCACTGACCTCGAACGAGCGCTCGGCGCAGTGCGATGGGCCGGTCTCGGCGCGTCGGACCGGCCCCGCCCCGATCTACCTGCGGAAGATCTCGCTGGCGTAGTCGCTGAGCAGCTCGTAGCCGGTCTCGGTAACCGCCAGGCACTCGCTGAACACGACGCCGCCCTGGTACGGGAGCTTGATGTCGGGGATGTAGTGAAAGCACATCCCCGGCTCCAGCACCAGAGGGTCGTTCTCGTTGATGCTCATGATGCGCCCCTCGCCCCAGTCGGGCGGAAAGCCGATGCCGACGGAGTAGCCGAGGCGGTGCTCGAAACCGTCCAGAAACCCGGCGTCGCGGATGACCGAGCGTGCGGCGAGATCGACCTCGTGCGAAGTCACTCCGGCGCGGGTTGCCGCCTTCGCGGCCTCCAGCGCATCCCGCGAGGCGCCCGCCATCGCGGTCCATACGGGATCCGGGCTGCCGACGATGACGGTGCGCGACAGCATGCAGTTGTAGCGGTTGTGCGTGCCTCCCGCCTCCATGTACACGACGTCGTCGGTCGCCACCGGGCGCCGGTTCGCGCACTCGAAGGCAAGGCCGGCCTGCGGCCCGGTCACGAATTGGGCCGAGTGTCCCAGATACTCGCTTCCGGCGCGGTGCAGCGCCTCATGGGCGGCGGCGGAGATCTCGGTTTCCAGCACCCCCGGGCGAACCGCGTCGATGGCCGCATCGAGCGACGCGGCACAGTAGCGTCCGGCCTCGCGGATGTACTCGATCTCGCGCGGCGACTTGCGCTTTCGCACCGCCTCCACGAGACCGGAGCAGTCGGGAAGCCCGTCGACCCCGAGGCGGGTCAGGAGCTCGTGGTAGCGCGACGGCGAGAAGAACCACGCATCGTTCTGGTTGCCGATGCGCCGGCCGAGCAGCCCGTAGTCGGCGAGCAACCGGTAGGTCGCCTCGTCCGGGTTCGTGTTGTCGAAATAGCCGACGACATGCTCGAGGCAACTGTCGATTCGGGCCTTGTGCCGGGCCAGGCCGCGCACGAGCAGGATCGGAGGATGATCGAGCGGCACGACGAGGAGCTGGAAGGTGAAATACGCGAGGCTGTGGTAGCCGGTGAGGTAGACGATGTTCTCCGGCACCGCGGTGAGCATCACCTCGATGTCCGCCGCCTCCATGTTGCGGCGCACCGCGGCCAGACGCGCCGCGTACTCCTCGTCGGTGAAAGGCAGGGGATCTCCCTTCGGCACGGCGTCGTTGTCCATCCGGCTCTCGCCCTCGAACCGACCTGCGGCCCGTTCAGAAATAGAAGTCGGTGAACCCGGCGAGGAAGCCCTTGGTGCGTTCCTTCTGCGGGTTCTTCAGCACCTCGTCGGGCGTCCCCCTTTCGTGGATCACGCCGTCGTGGAGAAACAGCACCTGCTTGGCCAGGTGGTATGCGAATCCGAGTTCGTGGGTGACCACGATCATCGTCATGCCCTCGGCGCTCAGGTCCCGCATGACGTTGAGCACCTCGCCGACGAGTTCGGGGTCGAGCGAGGAGGTGACCTCGTCGAACAGCATCACGTCGGGCTTCATCGCCAGCGCCCGAGCGATCGCGACCCTCTGCTGCTGTCCGCCGGACAGACGCGACGGATATTGGTCCGCCTTCTCGAGGAGTCCCACCTTTTCGAGATTCTCCTTCGCACGCTTGCCCGCTTCCTCCTTGCCGGTGCGCAGGACCGTGGCCGGACCTTCCATGACGTTCTGCATCACCGTCATGTGAGGGAAGAGATTGAACTGCTGGAAGACCATGCCGACGTGGGTGCGCAGACGTACCAGCTCGCGCTCGTCGTAGGTATAGGTGGGCGCCCCGTCCCGGGTCTCGGCGGACTCCCGCCCCACCGCCTTTCCGTTGAACTCGATGCGTCCGGCGCTCGGCTGCTCCATGAAGTTCAGACAACGCAGGAAGGTGCTCTTGCCCGAACCGCTCGAGCCCACCATGCAGACCATCTCGCCCCGCTGCACCTCGAGGTCGACCCCCTGCAGCACGTGGAGGTCGTCGAAGTACTTGTGCAGGGAGCTGACCTTCAGAATTGCTTCGCTCACAGCTTGACCTCTTCGTCGATGCGCAGCCAGCGTTCCAGCCCGTAGGTGCACAGAACGAGCGGGTAGATGGCCAGGAAATAGATGATCGCCACCGAGGTGTACACCTCGAACGGACGGTAGATCGCGTTGGCGAGCTGCTCGCCCTGCCACATCAGGTCGGCCACCGCGATGGTGGAGGCGAGCGACGTAGCCTTCACCGCCTCGATCATCCGGTTCGCGAACGCCGGGATCATGCGTCGAATCGCCACCGGGAGGATCACGCGGCGCATCAACTGCAGGTAGCTCATGCCGATCGCCCGCCCGGCCTCCCACTGACCGCGCTCGATGGACTGGATGCCCCCACGGAAGATCTCCGCGCAGTACGCGGTGATGTTGAGCCCGATGCCGAATATCGCGGCCAGGAACGGCTCGAGCTGACCACCGATGAGCACCGGGAACGCGTAGAAGAACCACACCACCTGAACCAGGATGGGGGTGTTGCGAAACAGCTCGATGTACGCGGTGGCGGGCCAGTTGAAGATGCGGCGCTTGGAGTACCGCATCGCTCCGATGACCACTCCGCCGAGCAGGGCGCCGACGATGATGATGGCGCTGAGCTGGCCGGTGACGAGAAGGCCCTCGGCGAAGCTGTTCCAGTACTGGGGCATCTCGCCCCATCGCCACTTGAACTCGGGCATCGCCGTCGCCTCCCGCTACAGCCTGGCCGCGTCGATGCGCGACTCGATGTAGCGCACGGCGAACGACGCGATGGTGAGCATCACGAAGTAGAACACCGCGACCAGCGTGAATATCTCGAGGGGCCGGTAGAGCTGCGCGCTCAGGAGCAGCGCCTTGTAGAGAAGCTCCCCGTAGGTGATGACCGACGCCTGAGTCGTGGTCTTCATCAGCTCGAAGCTGCGCTCGAGGAAGGGAGGCACCATGCGCCGGACCGCCTGCGGCAGGATGATGCGGGTCATGAGCTGAGGCAGCGTCATCCCGAGCGCCTTGCCGCCTTCCCACTGGCTGCGGTCGATGGAGACGATCCCCGCCCGGTAGACCTCGGCCATGAACGCGCCGGTCTGGAAGCCCAACGTGATGACCGCCGCGGTGTAGGCGTCGAAAGCGACGCCGATGATGATCGGCAACGCGTAGTAGCACCAGAACAACAGGACGAGCACCGGGGTGGCGCGGAAGAACTCGATGATTGCAATGGCCGGGGCGCGGACCAGCCACAGCCGCGACAGACGCATCATGGCGAGCACGAGCCCGATCACGATGCCGAGCCCGAGCGACGAGAACCCGATCTTGAGGGTCCCGAGGAAACCCTCCCAGAGAACGTCCCGGTAGTTCAGGACGAACGCGAAATCCCACTCGTAGATTGGCATGGATGGGTGGTAAGCCGATCAGGCCCTCATGCGCCGGAAACTGCGAAAGCGAGGTGAATCGCGGAGAAATCGGTCCGGGCGGCCCGCAGCGGGGCCGCCCGGGCCGGGGATGTTACTGCATTTCGGTCAGCTTGATGGTCGGCGCCAGCGCCGGGTCCATCCCGCGGGACTCGATGAACTCCCTGTAGACTCGGGCCGTCTGGCCCCGGTGGTAGTAGTAGTCCACCGCTACCGACAGCCAGTCGCGCCACGTCTTGTCGGGCTCCTTGCGGATGCCGATGCTGGTCGTCGATGCGCTCGGGGGTTTCGGGATGACCACCTTGTGCGCGCCAAGCTGCTCGCGGGCGGTGAATGCGAGCGACTGGGCCGAACCGCCGACCGCTTCGACACGCCCCGCGAAGTAGCTGGCGAGCGCCTCCGCGTAGGTCTTCGACCGCACGATGTTCGCGTTCGGCAGCAGGCCGGTGATGGCGCGGTCATTGGACGTGCCCAGTGCGACGGAAACGCTCTTGTCCGGGGTGTTGAGCTCGGCCCAGGTCGAGGTGGTGCTGTCGATGGGAACCATGATGCCGACTGCGTAGTAGAGCAGGGTGCCGGTGGCGAAATCGATGGCCAGCGCCCGCTGCGGCGTCGCGTCGAGGGCCACCACCATGTCGAACTGGTTCGCCTGCAGTCCGGCGACGGCGTTGCCCCAGGTCGTCTCCACGCACTCCCACTCGACCTGTAGCTCCTTCGCGAGCAGATCGGCGATTCCGGGACCGATGCCGCTCCAGTTCCCCGTCTTCGGATCACGGTAGTACCACGGTTCGCTCGGGGCGCATCCCACGCGGATCTTCTTGGTTTCCTTGATCTGGTCCCAGGTGGACTGCGCCGAAACCTCGATTGCGCCCAGGGAAAAACACATGGCAAGCAATGTGACGAACAAATGTCTGATTTTCACGATCATCAACCTCCGTTTGACTTGATACCCCCGCTCGTGCCGACACGGGTTGGGCGCGAAGACTGCCATCAGCGCCCATCCACCGTCCACCTCGGCCTGCCTCGGGGCAAACGATTGCGCGGTCAACCGCGCACCCGGAGATCGTGCCGGCTCGGTTCGTTTGACCGACACCACGCTCCAGACCCTGAAGGGCCTCGAATCGCCCCGAAACCGGCGGCGGTTCGGTACGATGCACCGAGCGCATCCGTCGCCACCAGGAGGAATGCCGTCATGTCCCGCCGTCTCGTCGCCGCCGCCGCGCAGCTCGGACCCATCCACCGGGCGGATTCGCGCGCAAGCGTGGTCCGGCGCCTCGTCGATCTGATGCGCCAGGCCGCCGGCCGGGGGTGCGAGCTCGTGGTCTACCCCGAGCTCGCGCTCACCACCTTCTTTCCTCGCTGGCTCTACGATTCCCAGGATGAAATCGACACGTGGTTCGAACGCGAGATGCCCGGTCCGGAGACCCGGCCGCTGTTCGACGAGGCGAAGCGCTTGGGTATCGGGTTCCATCTCGGCTACGCGGAGCTCTGCGAGGAGGACGGAAGGACGCGGCGCTTCAACACCTCGATCCTCGTCGGACCCGACGGCGACATCGTCGGCAAGTACCGCAAGATCCACCTGCCCGGCACCGCGGAGCCGGTGCCCGACGCGCCGTTCCAGCACCTCGAGAAGCGCTACTTCGAAGTGGGCAACCTCGGATTTCCGGTGTGGCGGACGCACGGCGGGATCCTCGGCATGTGCATCTGCAACGACCGCCGCTGGCCCGAGACGTTCCGGGTGATGGGACTCAAGGGCGTGGAAATGGTGGTGCTCGGCTACAACACGCCGGACTTCAACATCCACGTCGACGAGCCGAAGCACCTGCGCATGTTCCACAACCACGTCACGATGCAGGCGAACGCGTATCAGAACGGATGCTGGGTGGTCGCCTCCGCCAAGGCAGGGTTCGAGGACGGATTCGGGCTCATCGGCGGCTCCTGCATCATCGCCCCGACCGGCGAGATCGCCGCGGTGGCCATGACCGAAGACGACGAGCTGGTGACGTGCGAGGTCGACTTTTCGCTCGGCGACTACATCAAGCGCACCGTGTTCAACTTCGAGAAGCACCGCCGGATCGAGCACTACGGGATCATCACCGAGCAGACCGGCGCGATCGCGAGCCCCGACAATGAATAGCGGCACGCGCCGCCGCCGGGTCCTGGTCACCGGCGCGAGCGGGCGCGTCGGACGCCACGTCGTCGATGCGCTCGTCGCCGACCACGAAGTCACCGTCATCGACCTCGCACCCCCGATCCAGGACGTGGCGTACATCGAGGGCAACGTCCTCGATCTCGACCGGGTGCGGGAATCCATGGCAGGTCAGGACGCGGTGATCCACCTCGCGGCCATCGACTTCGGGGTTCCCGCGGAGCCGGAGGCGTATTTCGGCACCAACGTCATGGGCACCTGGAACGCGGTCCAGGCCGCTCGCGAAGCGGGCATCCGCAAGGTCGTGCTGGCGTCGAGCGTCTCGGCGGTCGGAGTCGGGGAGATGCGTCCGGACTTCCCGCCCGAGTATCTGCCGATCGATGAGCAGCACGTGATGAAGCCGGCCCATGCGTACGGCATGAGCAAGCTGGTGGTCGAGGACATCGCGCGCGGCTTCGCGTTGCTCGGTGACATTTCAATCACGTGCCTGCGTCCGGTGGCGGTGATCGTCGATTCGAATCGGCAACGCGCGGTCGACCGCGCCACGGACCCGAACCACCGCTGGCTCGCCTCCTACGTCACCGGCGAAGATACCGGACGGGCCTTCGCCGCCGCGCTTGATCACGATTCCCCGTTTGACGCGATGTTCGTCGCGGCCGACGACTCCGCCTCGACAGTGCCGACGCTCGAGCGGCTCGCGGGCGTGTACGGAGTCACACCGGCGGTGCGCGATCCGGGCCGGTTCGAACGGGACCCGCTGGCGTCGCCAATCGATGCGAGCCGCGCGAAGCAGCGTCTCGGCTGGCGGCCGACGTCGAGGTGGGCGGAGGTGGCGGCTCGGCTGGACGAGTAGTCCCGTCGGATCGGACAGCCATACTCCCCAGCGCCCGACGAGGCGCAGATGTCGCGCATGCATCCGCGATCGGCTCTCCGGATGCCGAGCGAGGTGCTCTCGAGGACGAAAGCGGTCGGGGGACCGCCCGCGTCTGCGAATCGCCCAGTGCGCCAAAGTGCGCAACGGGTGGGAATCCGGCGGAATCGCCGCCGGATCGCCAACCCTCAGTCCCGGCGTGTCGCGACCACGAACAGGCGCCGGAACGGATACAGCGTCTGACCGTTGGCGCGGCGCGGATACACCCGGCGCAGGCGTTCGCGGTACACCTCGACGAAGCGCTCGCGCTCGGCGTCGCAAAGGCCGTTCAGGATTGGACGAAGCCCCGTCGCCTTGACCCATTCGAGCACCGGGTCGGCGCCTTCGAGCTGCTGGACGTACTCCGTCTCCCACACGTCGACGGACTCCGCGGCCGGCGCGAGCAGGTCGTGGTACTCGCCGGCATCCAGCACCCACCTGCGCGCGACCGCCGCCGCAAGCGCTTTGTCGCCGAGCCGCGAGCCGTTCACGCCGCCGTCGGCGAGGGTTTCGCGCATGAGTACGTGTGACGGCATCGAGTGGCTGAGCGGCATCTGCACCGCGAGGCAGCCGCGGGGCGCGAGAACGCCGAAAAGTCTGGGGATGAGGGCTGCATGGTCGTCGACCCAGTGCAACGCGGCGTTGGAATAGATGAGTTCCGGCGCCCCTTCCGGCTCCCAGTGCGCGATGTCGGCCTGAACCCACTCCACGCGCCCCGGCACTCCGCCCGCCTTCTCGAGCATCTCGCTCGAAACGTCGACTCCGCACACTCGAGCCGTGGCGTACCTCTCGGCGATCAGCCGCGTGACGTTGCCGGAGCCGCACCCGAGGTCGTAGACGAGCGAAGCATCCGCAATCGGCACGCGATCGAGCAACTCCAGGGCCGGGCGCAACCGATGGTCGGTGAACCTGTGGTACTGGCCCGGGTCCCAGCGGGTGCCGGCGGGGCGGGACGGATGCGCTTCGGCCATCGAATCGATCGTCAGGAGGCGCTGCCCTGGCCGGACGCGACCGGTGACTGCATGCGGAACCCGGACTCGCGCGCTTGCAGAAGTGACGGCCTCGACGCCTCCGGTGGCCGGAGCCTGTGCCAATGGCACGGTCGGTGCGCCATGGCTGACTCAGTTCCGCCCGTGCACGACGATCGGGCACTCCCTGCGATTCCCCCACTCCTGCCACGAGGCGACATAATTGCGCACGTCGGGGTGCCCGATCAGGCGCAGCGCAAGATATGCATGCGCCGACCGGTAGCCGGTGTTGCAGTAGGCGATGACCGGCGTCGCGGTGGCAATCCCGACCGCCGCATAACGCTCGCGCAACGTCTCCGGGTCGAGCATCCTGCCCCGGTCGTCGAGGTTGTGGAGCCATTCGAGGTGGACCGCACCCGGGACCGCCCCGGCGCGGGCGGTGCCGCGCGCGTCCTCTCCGTACCACTCCTCGTCGGACCGGGTGTCGAGGATCACCGTCGACGGATCGTCGATGGCGCCGGCGACGTCCGACCAGGTCGCACACACCGACATCGCCGCCTCGTAGGGGTACGCGCTTGCCTTCGGCAGTGTCGCCTCGTGGGTGAGCGGCTGCCCGGCCGCGCTCCAGGCGCGAATCCCGCCGTCGAGCACCGCGACCCGCTCGTGACCCAGGTATTCGAGGAACCAGAACGCGCGGGCTGCCGACTCGTCGCTGAAGTCGCTGCACACGACGATGGTGTCGTCGCGACGAATTCCGGCGCCAACGAGCTGGAACGCCCACATCTTGGTAAAGGATGCGAGCGGCGCGGGGTCGGAATCGTAGGTGTTGACGCCGTAGACGCTGAAGTTGCGCGCCCCGGGAATGTGTCCGTTCGCGTAGCGCTCGCCACGTCTCACGTCCAGCACCACCACTTCGTCGTCACCGAGACGTGCGGCGAGCGCGTCCGGGTCCCACAGCAGCGATCCAGAAGCAGAAGTCATAATGCAATCCACGTGCGGTCCGAGGCGCATCGTGTGCGCTCGAACCCGCAATCCGGTCCGACGACTTGCGCTACATCCAGCCTTCCGCGCGCACGTGCTCCAGGGTATCGTCGAGCGCGAGCTTCCAGCGGTCGAAAAGCATGTCCACCTCCGCCTCCTGGATGATGAGCGGTGGGCAGAATGCGACGCGAATTCCACCTCCGGTGCAGGCCCGAAGAAGCACGCCGCGCCGGGTGCAGGCGTCGGTCACCCATCCGGCGAAGGACAGGTCGAAGCTCTCCTTCGTTTCCTTGTCCTTGACGATCTCGACCGAGCCCATCAGACCCACGCCGGACGCGTCACCGACAATGGGATGGTCGCCCAGGGCAGCCAACCGCTCCTGCGCGTGGGCACCGACCTTGCGCACGTGGGCGCCGATGTCCATCTCGTCGTAGATCTTCAACGTCTCCAGCGCGACCGCCGCCGGCACCGGGTGGCCCGAATACGTGAAGCCGGTGCCGAGAATGCCGTTCTTGCCGGCGAGCTCCCGGATTGGTCCGTAGACCTTCTCGTTGAGGATGACCGCGGAGATCGGCAGGTACGCCGAGGAGAGCTGCTTGGCGATGCACATGATGTCGGGTCGGATGCCGAAGGTCTCGCACGCGAAACGATTGCCGGTACGGAAGAAGCCGGTGATGACCTCGTCGGCGACCATGAGCACGTCGTACTTCTCGAGCACCGCCTGAATCTTCTCGAAGTAGGTCTTCGGTGGAATGACCGCTCCGCCCGCCCCGAGCACCGGCTCGGCGACAAAGGCGGCCACCGTGTCCGGGCCTTCGGCGAGGATGAGCTGCTCCAGCTCCTCCGCCCGCCGGCTCGCGAACGCCTCCTCGCTCTCGCCCGGATGGGAGTCGCGGTAGTAGTTGTGGCTGCCGGTATGGAGGATGTTCGGGATCGGGAGATCGAATCCCTTGTGCATCGCGGGCAGGCCGGTGAGCGATCCCGACGACACCGCGATACCGTGGTAGCCATGCTCGCGGGCGATGATCTTCTTCTTCTCGGGCTTGCCGCGGGCGTTGTTGTAGTACCAGACGAACTTGCACATGTGGTCGTTCGCCTCGGAGCCCGAGTTCGCGAACCACACCCGCGCCATCGGCACCGGAGCGGAGTCGAGCAGCCGTTCGGCCAGATCGATGGTGGGCATGGTCGAGCGCTGGAAGAACGTGTGGTAGGTCGGCAGCTTCCGCATCTGCTTGACCGCCGCCTCGATCAGGCGCTCGTTGCTGAATCCCAGTGCCGCGCACCACAGGCCCGCCATGCCCTCGATGTACTCGTTGCCCTCGAGGTCCCTCACGTACACCCCGTCCCCTTCTTCGAGGATGAGCGGTCCCTCCCTTTCGAGGCGAAGGGGGTTGGTCATTCCATGCAGTAGCGAGGCGATATCGCGGGCATGGGGAGAGTTGAGTACGGCGGACATGGACGGGGCCTCCTTTGCAAATCGTCACGCAGCGCCGATTGGCCGCGGCTCGCGGAAAGATTGGCTCTCGACGGGGGAAGTACCCGGCAATCGAGCCGGACGGCGCAGTCTAAAGCCGCTCCCGAAGATGCGCCAGCCTGCACCTTCCAGCGGCCAGGGTGATTTCACGCTGGATTTTAGCCCGGATAGCGAGAGTAGCCGGAGGACGGGTCTGACTGGCAGAAGGAGGTGCCCGGGAGTTGCGCTCAACACCCGGGGTGAGGAGGAGTG
>JAJDUQ010000292.1 GCA_022826505.1 Gammaproteobacteria bacterium | reverse complement strand
TCCAGTGAACACCCAAAAAGTGACCACTTTGCCAATGGAATCGGTGACCACCTTGCTCTGGAATGGCTGATCACTTTGGAATGGAATCGGTGACCACTTTGCCGTGGAATGGGTGACCACTTTGCACTGGAATACGCAAGCAATGTGACAAATCGAGCGTCAACCGGCACGAAACAATCCGAGAAATCCGCTACGAAATAACGCGGTATGCAACAAGCCTGCTCCAGCCTGGGGACAGCGTCGGCGAAATCGCGGCGGCTGCCGCGGAGTCTGCCACGCGTGAGCAGCGCCGTTCCGAGTCCGGCACTGGTCGCGCCAGCGCCGAGCGTATTGGGACTCTTGACATCGGCGTCGGGGGTGTCTCGTAAGATCTTGATAGCGCGATCGAGACATCCGACAGAGTTGGTCGATGCGCCCAGCACCGTGAGAACGCGCGCGAGACTCCTCTTGGCGGAAGCCGAATGGTAGGGGGTTGTGGTCTCGGAGTAGCCGCGGACGGCGTCTTCGTAGCGGTCGCGAGACTGCTCCAGCTCCGCCAAGCGGGAGCCGGGATCGAGTTCCGACAGCAGCTCGTGCGCCTGGCCGGCGTTGTTCCGAGTCATCGCCCATAAGGTGGGCATTGCCGACCGTTTTGCGACCGTGGACGCGGCGTCGAACAGCGACTGGGCGCGCTCGACGGCGTCCCTTCGCCGTTCGGCCTTCGCCAAGCCCAGGTAGACCAGACCGAGGTTGTTCTGCGTAATCGCGACGAAGGGCATCTCGTCCTCGTGCCGATGGACTTCGAGGATCGACTCGAGAAGACCGGCCGCCCGATCGAGGTGCGCCGGGTCTCCTTGCAGATCCGCCAGGACGCGCAATGCGTTCGCCGTCAGGCCCTCGATGCCGGCTGCGACGGATGCACGATCCCGGTCGCGGACTTCGTGCAGCGCGTCTTCGAGCAGGCTGACGGACTCTTCGAGGAGCTTGCTGTCGGCTTCTCGCTCCCCAAGGAGATACAGCGTCCTCGCCAGATTGACGCGCGTCGTCAACAGTGTGTCGGCATCGCCGCCGGGGCGTCCGGCATCGATGATCTCTCTGGCTCTCGCTATCGCGGATCGCAAGCGGTGGGTTTCGCCCAGCCATTCGCCGAGGGACGATTGGGCCAGCACGTAGGCCATGTACAGCGACGACCGATCCTCGGGCGCCGAAAGCGTGCGGAACAGATTTTCGAGTTTGGGCACCGCCGCGGCGAGCTCCCGCAGCCCGATGTGCCGTGCGCTGTTGTTCCTCGTCATGGGTATGGCCAGGGTCAGGACAAGGGCGCGGATCTGGACGTGCAGATGGTCGACGAAGTTGTCGGGCAGGCGGTTGAGATGGAGAGCGTAGGGGTTGCTGGAAGTGTCGGCGAGCGTGTCATCACCGCCGGAGCCGACGAACCAGAGGCTCAACGCGTCGCCATCCTTGTCGACGCGGCCGACGACCACGATGTCGGCGTGCCATGCGCGGAGAAGATTTTTGGCCTTCCGCCGCATGGCCGGACGCCAGTCGTCTGCGGCGCCGGAAGCGGAGACGATGCGGGCGGATCGGCACAGCTCGATGCCTTCGATTTCCGCGAATGTGGCTGACACGGCTCTCGCGTTGTTGCCGTTGGGATCGTTGGCGAGCCATGCCAGAACGATGCGTACTCTGTCTTTGGGCGGCGACTTGGGCGCCGCGAGGCTCCGCAGCGCGAGGATCGTGCGCTGGGGACCCGGAACGACGGCGGAGAGCAGGTTGCTAAGCCAAGCCGCAGCGAACCCCACGAACACTGCGGCAAGCCAAAAGGTGCTGTCCTGAAGCCAACTCATTCTCGATTCCTGCGCCCGTGGCGGGGACGCAATCGAGTGGAAACAACGGTCCGCGTGGAGCGGGCGCCGTGGCGGTTCAGCGGGAGAAGCCAGACCATCGGGTCTGGAGTGGCATGGGAGACATTGGCCAAGGTCGCGTCGGGCGTGCTGCTGGACTCCAATTCTACAAATGTTCGCGTCACCTTTGCCGTGCTACGACTAGGTCCGACCGCAACGCACCGGCCCAGCCACGGATTCCCGCGGAACCTCTCGTCGACGCGAAACAAGCCGCCGTTGCGCACTACGGCCGTCTCGTCCTGCTGGCCAAGGACGCCCCGGCCGGACGACGCCGCATCCACTCCTCGCTGGCGGGGGTCGGGCTGTCCGACCGAGCGGCCCGGCTGTAACTCTTGGAGGGGACGAGGCCCCGGCCGACATCGTTCCGGCGTTCAACGACATCCCCACGGAGGTCAAGCCCACGACTGGAGTCCGGCCCGCCCAGCCCGCGCGCTACCGCCCTGCCTCTGGCGGCGCCTCGGTGGGTCTCGCCAACGTCGACGGCCCGGAACCTGCGGCTGCCTCGTCGAGGACCCCTCCGGCGACCGCTATCTCCTGAGCAACAACCACATCATCGCCGACATCAACCGGGAGCCGCTCGGCTCCCGGACTCGACCCCTGATGTATCGAAGTCGACCTTGAACCCACCGTCTTCCGTCCCCACATCGTCGTCGGGCATCGTCCGTGAGGACACCTTAACCCTTGCGTTTCGCCGACAGAGTCTTCGAGATGTCGAGGAACTGGCCGTAGAGTTCCTGATCGTCAAGAGGGAGCAAGTCTGGAGAGGAGACCTCGGAGAGCGCCGCGAACTCGGCCAGGGCCTTTGACGCAACATGCTCTAGGTTCATCACCATCTCCAACGTCCGCAACGTGCCTCGGGCAACCAGCGCGTCCTTGTGCGCCTCCGACAGCATCCGGTTAGTCTTTTCGCGGCGTCGTTCCAGCAGGTCCCGGTAGACAACGATTGCTCTCCTTGCCATGCCGAGCAGACGAATGTTGGTTTCCACCGTCACGCGGCGCTGCTCGTCGGACTTCACCTTGGCAAGGGTGCTCTCGTTCTCTCGCAGCGCCTCCTGGTTCTCACGTTCCAACTCGTCCAATGCGGTCAAGTACAGGGTGTCGTAGTTCTCGAGATGCCTCGCATGCAGCCTCTCGACGATGAGCCTGACAACCAAGGCAAATCCGTAGTACTGCAAACGTACGTCGGGCGCTGCTACTCCAGTCGCTTCTGCGATGATGTCCCGAATGTGCGCCTCGACCCTGGTTAGGACCTTGGCAACCACGATGCCGTCCATGAGGTCGGCTCCGTTGACCTGGTAGAGCAGGGCTTCGATATCGGACCGGGCGAGCTCGAGACCGAGTTCTTCTCTCACCAGATCGCGAAAGTCCTCGAGAAGCTGCACGCGCTTGCGCTCCTGCTCGGCGGTCTTCGCCCGGAGGTCACGGATCCTGTCGTCGATGTCCTCGTACGTGAGCCACTCGACCACGCGTCCCACAACGCCTGGCTCGTCGGTGGGACGGATCGCCTCGAGTGCCCTTTCCGCTTCGAGCTTCGACTCTTCCGTACGCAGCTCCTCGAGGCTCTCGTCGATCTCCTGGAGGGATTCTCGTGTCTGCAGATAGCTTTCGGGAAGCAGGATCGAGAGCGCATCGTCCAGGTGGCCATTGAGGTCGTCCTGATACGCCTCCTTGTCCCAGATGACGAACGTTCCTGACTCGGGTGCCTCGTCGAGCTTGCGAATGGTCTCCCGGATCGACGGGAGGTCCTCTTGCAGGTGGCGAATGAGTTCGGTGGCTCGAGAGTTCAGGAGTCCGCCTCCGGAACTGGCGGCGAACGGGATGGAGAGCCCGACCAGAAGCGCCGTGACGAGAGCAGCAACCGACGGCACCGAGACAGTGTGCCTCCGCGGTGGCGACGAGGCTCGCGGGGAACGCCCCCGTGACCGATGGACGGTGGGCGAGGAAAGGGGGAGCGCCGCGGGGCTACGAACGGGTGACGGACGCGGTAGCGGCCCCCGGCCACGTACCTTCGGGAGAAGACGAAGGGGCGGGCCACCCGGTCCCGGGCGTTCGCGAGAGGGCTGAAGCGGCGCCTCGGTCCGGATGGCCGTACGTTTGCGGGGGAGGGAGAAGCGGGTCACGCGTGTCCTCCGGGGGCCAAGTGCATCTTCGATGAAACCCTGCCGGCGCGACAGCCTTGAGCCGCCGGTCACTCCGACGGGGCCGGATTCATGGCACACGGCGGGGACGCGGTCCATCAACGTGCGAGGCGCCATTTGCATTGGCTCCCCGTTCCCCTGGGAAGACCGGCGGAGGGCTGCGGGCCAGAAGCGAGGCGCGGCCCGATCGAGGCGCGGTTCGAAGCGGCGCTGGTCATTCTCGGCCGGGCGAGCTCGCGAACGTGACCCGACCGCGGAAGCCGTCGTAGATGAGGATGACTTGCTCAAGAAAGCTGCGCCCGAGGACGACGCGGTGGGGCACCTCCGCGTACGCGAAGTCGATTCCGACGAACGAGCCGAACCTGCGAAGGCCGAGCCGCGGGACCGCGACGAAGGCGGCGTAGACCGCGATCGTGTCGTGTCCCGCCGGGGTGAGGACCTCGACGGTGTCGACAACGGGAAGGCGAAGGCGCTCGGCGAACGTGGCGTCGATGCAGTCGTGCCTCGTCGCGGTATCGATGATGGCGCCGGCCGGAGGCGCCTCGGAGGCGCGCTCGGCATAGCGCGAGAGCGGCACAACGTGGATGTCGATGCTCGGCCCGTGGCGAAGGAGCGCGGCCCGGTCCGGCAAGCCGCGGTCGGCCTCGAACGTCGCGCTAACGACCGGCATCGCGCGAATCGGCCGAGAGCGCGAACGGGAGCGAGGCCGTCCGGTCGGCGCCCACCTGGCGGATGAGGAAGGGGGCGTCGCCGAAACGCGCGGAGGCGTCCCTGGCAGCTTCGTGGAACGAGTCGTTGTTGCATACCGCGTTATTTCGTAGCGGATTTCTCGGATTGTTTCGTGCCGGTTGACGCTCGATTTGTCACATTGCTCCGTCATCGTCGGAGAGCCGGGAGAGGGCGGTTCGCTCGGGGGGGGGCACGACGGGACGACAGT
>JAJDUQ010000210.1 GCA_022826505.1 Gammaproteobacteria bacterium | reverse complement strand
GACGTCGATGTGCTGGTCAGCTTTGCGGAGGGCGCCGGACACAGCTTGTTCGAGCTGGACGACATGGAATCGGAGCTGAAGGAAATCTTCGGACGCGAGGTGGATCTCGTCACCCGGCGAGGCATCGAAAGCAGTCCGAATTACCTGCGTCGGAACGCCATCCTCGGTTCGGCCGAGACCATCTATGGATCGTGACGCTCCGCACGTCCTGGACATCGTGTGGACGACGGCGCAGGAACGGATCCCGGAATTGCTCGCGCTGATTGAGCCGCTGATCCCGCCCGAGTCCCGGGAGTCTTCGGAGGACGAATGGCGGCGTGGACGGATAACCGGCCTGGGCGCCGCGACGGGCGGGTGACGCCTGCGGACGTACCTGCCCTTCCAGGCAAGCATCGGCATGGCCGCGAAGCATTAGGTACCGGTCAGGGAGGATCCAATGGCGGTAGTGGCAGTCGGTGACGGCATCGTCGCGGCAATTGGGTGCCATGTGGAAGTGACATGACTCGCCCCGCGGAATCCGCCGAAGTGCGCGAGGCGATCGTCCACGCGCTCCGGCTCGACCTCATCGGCCCGTGGGCCGGCCATTCGCTGTCGGACGAGCGGTTGCGGGGCTGGGAGCGGCCGTCCAACTGGTACCTCACCGGGTTTCTCGTCCCTCGCGGCGCGCCGGTCGAGCAGCGCGGCGACGCGGACGTGGACGACGAGCCCGAGGTGGCGGAACGGGCAGGGCTCGGCGATGACTCCACCGAAGACCGCCGGGCCGCGAAGAAGGGCTTCTTCCCCTCGTCCATGGGGTTGAGCTTCCTCGTGAACGAGGGAGTCGACGCGCTGGAGGTCCTCGTCCGTTGGGGCGACTACCGCCGGGTGGAGGCGGAGAGCGGCGACCCGAGCCGTGACCGCGCCGGGCAGGGCGGCGAAGCAGGAGCGGAACGCGACCCGCGGGAGACGCCCGCGGATCAACGCGCGGGCAGGAGCGAAAGCGGGGATGGAGCCGGCGGCGAGGGCCGCCACGCCGAGCAGGCGATCACCGGCCCCGACGGAACCGGCCAGAGCCAGGTCCGGAGCTGGTGGCAGCGCACTCCTCGCGAAGAATCCGTGCCGGTGACCCTGCCGGCAACGACCGGCGATCCGCGACCCCACCCGGTTCCGAATTCCGGCGGGCTGGTTCTCCACGCAGTCGCGCGTCCGGTGGATGCCGCGAGCTTCGCGGGGCGGATCGCGCCCGGAACGCGTTCCGTGTCCCTGTTCCTGGTGAACGACCGCATCGCGGCGTCGGATCGCGAGCGCGACGAGGCGTTCGCCTTCCAGGCCGAGATCGAGGTGCGGAGCACGATACCGTTCGTCCCGCGACCCGACCCCCGCGAGGTCTCCGGCGATGACTGGGACGAGCGCGTGGCGGACCTGCACTACGCCCACGCTCCCGAGTTCGCGGCCGGCCACGGGGTCTCCGCGGACTGGGAGCTGGTGGACGGCGCCTGCCGGGCGCTCCGCACCACCTGGACGCCCTCCGCCGAAGTCGAGAAGACGGAGACCTTCGATCCCCCGGGGGCAGTGCTCGACATGCAGGCGCTCGGCGCGCTCGCCGACGGCTCCGCGGCCGAGGCGGCGTTGTCGCCACTCGTGACCGGGTATCGGACATGGCTCGACGACCAGCAGGCGAGGCTCGGTGGCTTGACCGGCGAGCGCCGGGAGGTGGCCGGGCAGCTCGTGCGCATGGCCAGGATTGCCGCGGACCGAATGGAGCGCGGCATTGGGGTGCTGGCGACCGATGCGGACGCGCTCGACGCCTTCCGTACCGCGAATCGCGCCGTGGCCGCCGCCCTCTCGCGCCGTCTCGCACGCGAAGGCGCCACCGGTGCGCCGCGCTGGCGGGCCTTTCAGCTCGCCTTCATCCTGCTGAATCTCCCCGGCATCGCCGATGCTGCCAATCCCGAGCGCGAGTTCGTGGACTTGCTGTTCTTCCCCACCGGCGGCGGCAAGACCGAGGCGTATCTCGGCCTCGCCGCGTTCACCATGGTCCTGCGGCGGCTCCGCAACCCGGGCGAGAACGGCCGCGCGGGAGCCGGCGTCAGCGTCATCATGCGCTACACCCTGCGTCTGCTGACCCTCGATCAGCTCGGGCGCGCGGCCGGGCTGATCTGCGCGCTGGAGTTGGAGCGCCGGGGGAACGCCGGCGGCCGGTTGGGCGAATGGCCGTTCGAGATCGGTCTGTGGGTGGGCAAGGCGGGCACACCCAATCACCTCGGCGCGAAGGGCGACGGGCGTTCGGACTCCGCTCGCGCCAAGGTCAGCCAGTACAAGAACAACCCGCGCGGCCGGCCGGCGCCCATTCCGATGGAGAGCTGTCCGTGGTGCGGTGAGGACTTCACCCCGGACTCCTTCACGCTGCTGCCGAACGCGGAAAAGCCGACCGATCTGCGCATCGCGTGCGCCAACTGGCAGTGCGAGTTCTCCGGCGACCAGCCACTCCCCATCGTCGCGGTGGACGAGCCGCTTTATCGGCGCCTGCCCGCGTTCCTGATCGCCACCGTGGACAAGTTCGCCTCGTTGCCATGGGTGGGTGATTCCGGCGCGCTGCTCGGGGGCGCCGACCGGTATGACGCGGCAGGATTCTACGGAGCCGCGGAGCCCCGCCGCGGGGGTCGGCTCGCGCGTCCGCTTCCGCCGCCCGATCTCGTCATCCAGGACGAGCTGCACCTGATCTCCGGCCCTCTCGGCACCATGGCCGGTCTCTACGAGACGGTGATCGAATCGCTGTGCACGCGGGAGATCGACGGGCAGCGCACGAGGCCGAAGATCGTCGCCTCGACGGCCACCGTCCGCCACGCCCGGGAGCAGATCCAGGCGCTCTTCGCGCGGCCCATCACGCATGTGTTCCCGCCGCCGGGGCCGGAGCGCCGGGACTCGTTCTTCGCCCGCGCCATGCCGGCGTCGGAGAAGCACGCGCGCAGGTACTTCGGCGTCGCGGCTCAGGGCCGCAACCCCAAGGAGGCGATGCGCCGGGTGCTGCTCGCCCTCATGGGCGCGGCCGAGCGGGCCTGGCGCGAGGCCGGCGGCCCCCGCAACCGGGACAACCCGGCCGACCCGTACATGACGGTGCTCGGCTACTTCAACAGCCTGCGCGAGCTTGGGGGTGCCCGGCGGATCCTCGAGGAGGAGGTCCAGAACACGCTCAAGCGGTACAGCCAACGCATCCGGCTCGGTGAAGCGGAGGGCCTGTTTCGGGACCGCACCAGCTTCTCCGACGTGGTCGAGCTGACCTCGCGGGTGGGCACCGACAAGGTGGCCGAGGCGCGAAGGCGTCTCGGATGCATGTTCCATGACCGCAAGCAGCGGGTGGACTGCGCGATCGCGACCAACATGATCTCGGTGGGCCTCGACATCCAGCGACTGGGCCTGATGCTGGTCTACGGGCAGCCGAAGACCCACTCGGAGTACATCCAGGCCACCAGCCGGGTGGGCCGGCACGATCACCGCCCCGGACTGGTGGTGACCCTCTACAACATTCACAAGCCCCGGGATCGGTCCCATTACGAGCGTTTTCGGCACTACCACGAGACGTTCTATCGCTCGGTCGAGGTCTCAAGCGTCACCCCGTTCGCCGCGCGGGCTCTGGACCGGGGATTTGCGGGTGCATTGGTGGCGCTGGCCCGCCACGCTCGGCCGGCGATGACTCCGCCGGATGGCGTGGAAGGAATCGAGGCGGAACGCGCGGCGCTCGAACGGCTGTTGCTCGACGTGTTCGGGTCGCGAATCCACGAGCAGCCCTTCGCGGACGACACCGAGCGCGCCGACCGGCTGCGCAGCGTTCGGAACCGCGTCGGCGACCTGTTCGATTCCTGGCGCGCGATCCACGACGAATACCGTCGCGACGGGGTGCCGATGCAGTATCAGAAGTACGAGGCATCGGCCCGGAAACCGCTTCTCCGCGAGATGCTGGACACCGACTTCGAATCCCACCACCACAAGAAGTTTCGCACCAACCGATCGCTTCGCGACGTGGAGCCGCAGGTGAACCTGTTTCTCAGGGATCTCTCGAGCCGGCTCGGCGGAGGCGGCGGCGCATGAACGGGAAGGGGCACGGGCAGTTGCGCCGCAGCCAGGTGATTACCACCTTCGGTCCGGGCGCGCTCATCGACCTGCCGAACGACTCCGCCATCGTGGGCGGACTCGATACCTGGGGCAGCGAGACGCGTCTCGAACCGATCGACGAGCCGCGTCTCTCGGCCAAGCTGATGTCCATGACCGGCGTTCCGAATCCGAGACTCCATGCGCCGCCACCCGAGCCGGAGAGCTGGCAGGATCAACAGCGAGGAATCGGTGCGTGGCGATTCCCCGAGTGGTTCGTGGTGCAGGAATCCGGTGCCGGCCCCAGCGCCGGGACTCGATCCGGCACGCGCTCGCGGCGCATGGTTCCACGTACCGCCCTCACCAACGGCCGCTACGAGAAGCGCCCGGTGGTCGCCACCCGGTTCGTCCGCGCCTGCTCGAAGGGCCACGTCGACGACATCGACTGGTACCAGTTCGTCCACGGGCCGGACGATCCCTGCCGCCGGCGGCTGTGGCTCGACGAGCGTGGCACGAGCGGCGATCTGGTCGAGCAGATCGTGCGCTGCGAGTGCGGCAGGTCGCGCCGGATGCACGAGGCGGTCGACTTCGCGAGCTTTCCGCTGGGAGTGTGTCGGGGCGCGAGGCCGTGGCTGGGACGCCATGCGAACGAGGAGTGCTGCGAGCCCAGCCGGCTGTTGATCCGCACCGCCTCGAACGCCTGGTTTCCGCAGGTGGTCAGTGTGCTGTCCCTGCCCGATCGGGGCAGCGAAGTCGATCAGGCGGTGGAGGCGCTGTGGGACCGCCTCCAGGTCGTCAAGGACGCGAACGCCCTCGGGGTCATGAAGAGCTTTCCCGACGTGGCGAACGGCTTGGCGTCGTTCTCCGACGGGGAAGTGCTGGACGCGATCGCGGCCCGGAGTTCGGGCGGCGCGGCCGGGGAACGTCCCATCAAGCACGCGGAGCTGGATGCTCTGCTGGCCGTCCCGGAAGGCTACGCAGACGATGCACCCATCGAACCCGACTTCCATGCGCGTCGCCTGCCGGAGTCCGTATGGCGCCACTCGGCGCGGCTCGACGCCATCGAATCCGTCATTCAGGTTCATCGGCTGCGGGAAGTGCTGGCGCTGGCCGGGTTCACGCGGCTGGAACCGGTCATGCCGAACGTGGACGGCGAGTACGACGGCGAAGTCGAGCGCGCTGCAATTGCCCTGGAGCCGGCGTGGTTTCCGGCAGTGGAGAATCGCGGTGAAGGCATCCTGGTCCAGCTTCGAGCCGATGCGGTGACTGATTGGCTCGGCCGCGAACCGGTGAAGCAGCGGCTGAACGAGCTGATCGCGGGTCACAATGCTTGGGCGGGCCAACGAAAGAGCGAGCGACCCTTTCCCGGAGGCCCGTACGTTCTGCTGCACACTCTGGCCCATCTGCTTCTTCAGTCGCTGTCCATGCGATGCGGCTATCCGGCCGCGTCCATCCGGGAACGGATCTTCGTGGATCAGGCGAGCTCGCGCAGCGAGCGGAATGTTCCCAGGGCGAGCTCGCGCAGCGAGCGGAACCTCCAGGGTGCGCGTTACGCCCTGCTGCTCTACACCGCGAGCCCGGATGCCGAAGGCACGCTGGGCGGTCTGGTGCAGGAAGCGAGGCGCATCGAGGACCACTTGTGTCATGCACTTCGGACCGCGGCGCTCTGTTCCAACGATCCGGTGTGCGCGGAGCATGTCCCAGGCCGCAGCATGGAAGAGCGCTGGCTGCACGGCGCCGCCTGTCACGGCTGCACGCTCATTGCGGAGACCTCCTGCGAAATGCGAAACGAGTACCTGGACCGGGCGCTGGTGGTGCCGACGTTGTACGCGGCGGGTGCTGCGTTCTTCGGCACGCCGTGAGATTGCCGTGAAGGAACGGAGAGGTGCATTTTTCCTGGGAGCGCGGCGGGAGCGTCCTGTAAACGGCCGATGCCGGACCCGTGATTGACACGCTGCTCGAGATTCCCTCGCACGTGCGAGTCCGTCTGGCGAGTGCGCTCGAATCCGGGCTGCTTGCACCGCCCTGGACCGCGATGGCGATTCGCGCCACGGTCGGCGGTGGATACGACGAATCCATCCTGCAAGTGCTTCAGGGGTGGGAGCGCCTCGGCGTCTCTCCCGTCGCGGGGGCCGTCTGGCTGAAGAGTTTGCGGCTCGCGGAGGTCCGCACGTCGCCACCGGACTTCGTATGGACGGGCCCGGAGGTTGCCGGCTTGCACGCGCGCGACACGCGCCGGGTGTACGAGGAGTTGCTGGGTTCCGCCGAGCGTTCGGTCTGGGTCAGTTCCTACGCATTCTTCGATGGTCCCCAGGCGTTCGGGGCGCTGGCGAGGCGCATGGACGCGATCCCCGGGCTGGAGGTCACGCTGCTGCTCAACATCGAACGCAGACGCGGCGACACCACGGCCGCCGACAGTCTCGTTCGCCGATTCGCGGACGAATTCTGGGGTCGCGAGTGGCCGGGCGCGGCCCGCCCCAAGGTCTATTTCGACCCACGATCACTAGAGATGGGTAGCCCGACCGGGGTGCTCCACGCCAAGGCGGTGGTGGCGGACGAGGAATCCGTGTTCATTACGTCTGCAAACCTGACCGCGGCCGCTTGGGACCGCAACATCGAGCTGGGACTCCTCGTGCGGGACCGCGCCCTGGCCGCGACGACGGTGATTCACTTTCGTACGCTGATCGAGAAAGATCTGCTGCGACGACTGCCCGACGCGTAGCGGCTGACGTCCCGAGCGCGGCGCTCGCTCACCCGCGGTGCCGCAGGGCCGGGCCGGAGATCCTTCAAAGGACAGGCAAAGTAACCGGCCAATCCCCGTTGGTGGAGGAGTAGCGGTGTGGTCGAACAAGTGTGGTCCCTGTCAGGTACGTTGTCGGTGCGAGCGCAGACGTTTCGCGGTCGAGGGGACGCGCTTTGGTGCCGCCGGCAATGATGAAAGCGTGACACGCAGGGGGTGGGCCGGAGGGCAGCAGGTGACGTGCAGAGTGGCCGCGGCGCGCCGCGGGACGCAACTTGACCGCTTTCCGCCTTCGAGCGGGGAGAATGGTGTCCCCGGACGCAGTGGGACGGAAACATGGTTGATCTTGCGCACCTGACGTTGGCCGACGCCGCACGCATGATTGCGGCGCGGGAGCTGTCGTCGCTCGATCTGGTCGAGGCGACATTCGCACGCATCGCGGCCTTCGACGCGCGGCTCGATTCCCACGTGACGCTCATGACCGAGAGCGCCCTCGCGGCGGCGAGAGAGGCGGACGCCAAGATCGCGGCCGGGCGCCGCCGGGGTCCACTGCACGGTGTGACCGTCGCGCTGAAGGACATCTACGATACCGAAGGCGTGCTGACCGCCGGGGGCTCGAAGACCGCCCTGGGCCGTGTTCCCGACCGGGATGCCGAGACGGTGCGCCGCCTCAGGACCGCGGGCGCCGTGATCACCGGCAAGCTCACGACGCACGAGTTCGCGCATGGCGGTCCCAGCTTCGATCTGCCCTGGCCGCCGGCCCGCAATCCCTGGAATATCGAGCATTTCTCCGGCGGATCGTCATCCGGGTCGGCCGTGGCGGTGGCGGCCGGATTCTGCCTCGGGGCGCTCGGCACCGATACCGGCGGCTCGATCCGTGGACCGGCGGCGCTTTCCGGCACCACCGGTCTGATGCCGAGCTACGGCCTGGTGAGCCGGCACGGCGTCATTCCCAATTCCTTCACCTTCGACCACTGCGGACCGCTGGCCTGGACGGCCGAAGACTGTGGGCTGCTGCTGGACGTTCTCGCCGGTTACGACCCGCGGGACCCGCGCTCCAGCGCCGAGCCGCAGCACCCCCCGCCGGCTTCCATGGCCGGGTTGCGTGTCGGCCTGCTGCGCCATTTCTGGGAGGAGGACCTGGCCGTTGCGCCTGAAATGGTTGCGGCTTGCGAGCACGTTGCCGACGTGCTCGAAAGCCTTGGCGCCGAGGTCGAGACCGCCCGCATCGCGCCGATGCAGGACTGGTACGACGTCAAGATCACCATCGCCGAGAGCGAGCTGTTCAACGTCCACCGCCGCAACCTGCAGACCCGCCCGCGCGATTTCGGTCAGGATTTCCTGGCCCGAGCCCTCGGGGCGGTCTGCTTCACCGCGCAGGACTACGTGGCCGCGCACCGGCGCTGGCGCCAACTGCTGCGCGCGATGGAACCGGTCTACGAGCGTTTCGACCTGCTGATCGCGCCTTCGGCGACCGGGCCGGCACCGCGCCTCGATGCTCACGACCCGGCGAGCTTCTGGCGCTCTCCCAGCATCACCACGCCGTTCGACGTGACCGGAGGACCGGCACTCACGCTGACCGCGGGTTTCTCCGAAGGCGGCCTGCCGTTGGGCGTGCAGCTCGCCGCCGCGCCCTTCCTCGATCGGCTGGTACTGGCGGCCGGACAGGCATTCCAGGTCGCGACCGAATGGGGCAGCCGCCGCCCGGTGCTCGAAGCTGACGACGACCCGCGGCTCCAGACGTACGCACTGCCCGCGCCCGCACCGCCGCGCCAGGGCGCGATGCTGGACGAAGCACGGATGCTGGCCGGCCTCGCGGGCCTCCCGCACGACGACGAATTCGTGCTGGCGCTGATCGCCGAGGCGGCACCTCATGCGCGCGCAATGACCGGGCGGCTCGATCGTGACTATGCCTTTTCCGACGAAATCTGACGCCGCGAACCGCGCCGTGAATCCCGAGCGCACGATCCTGTTCCGTCTCGGAGTGAGGTTTCCGGGCCTGTACAGGGGATCCGATCCCGTCGCGTCCGGACAGCGGTCAAGCCATTGCCGCAAACGAAAGCACGGTCGGCATACCCTCGCCGCACCGTTCCCATTCGGCGCAGTCGCTGACACGTCACACCTCTCCGGTGTCCGTGCCGACCAGCACACCGCCCGCCACCTCCGGGTCCACCGCCAGCCCGAGGAAGTTGGCGGCGCTCGGCGAATGGGCCTCGTCGCACAGTGAACGCCACGACTCCCCGCCGTTCTCGGAGCGGAACAGCATGGCCTGCGCGCCGTTCTCCTGCCGGTAGTTCAAGCATTACTGATCGGTCGAGGCCAAACCGAGCTCCGTGGCGGATCTCGATGACGACGTCATCGCGGCCCACTGCCCAGTGCTCCAGCCCCATCCCGCCGGCCACTTCTCCACCGCCTGACGATCCGACCCGAGGACCCGACATGAAGATGCCTGCCGATGCCCACGAGCTGCTCTCACGGACCATGGTCTGCGTGCTCGCCACCACCGGACCCGGAAACTCGCCGCATGCCATCCCCATGTGGTACCGCTACCGCGACGGGATCATCACCATTACCACCTCGCGCTCTTCGCAGAAGAGCCGGAACGTTGAGCGCACCGGCAAAGCGATGGTGGTTGTCGATACGCGCGAGCCGCCCTATCACGCGGTGATGGTGAAGGGGGACGCTGAAATCGGGCCCGCCCTCAGCCGCGAGGAGGAGTACGAAATCGCCCTGCGCTATCTCGGGCCGGACCGTGTCGACGCGTTCATGGCGCACTACGATGCAACCGGGCATGACGACTCCACCATCATCATCCGGCCTATCAAGGTCATCCAGTACCGGGGAGGATAGCCTTGCGCGCGGCACGCAACGCGGACCCGGGGCATTCATGACCGACCGGAGCCGCCGCATTCCATGGTCCCGCCCGGTGTCATGAAATTCCGTAGCCGACGTCGGGCCGCGGAGCTTGGGTGAGGCCTTCGTCCGGCTCGCCAGCGTCCCTCCACGCCCACTGACGCCGCATAGCGCTGCATGGAGGCCAGCCCATGAACATCAGCGAACGAGCCCACAAGTTCCTTACCCGGACCCAGGTGTGCGTGCTCGCCACCACCGGACCGGGCAACACGCCACACGCGGTTCCCATGTGGTACCGATACCGGGACGGGATCATCACGATCTCGACGTCGCGAGAGTCCCAGAAGTGCCGCAACGTGGCACGCACCAGCAAGGCGACGGTGGTCGTCGACCGGCGCGATCCGCCCTACTACGCGGCGATGGTGAAGGGCGACGCGGAGATCGGCCCCGCCCTCAGCCGGGAGGAGCAGCGCGAAATGGCACTTGCCGTCCCCGCCGCTCGCGATAGCCCGTAAGGTCAGCGGCACGACCTCGTTCGACTTCACCGGCGAGAAAGGCCTCTCGAAGCAAGGCGAGTGACCCGCGCGGAAGACGCCCAGCCGCAACTTCGTCGTCGACGTAGAGCTCCATGCGCCGGAGCAGCTCGGGCGGTTGCAAAAGGGAACCCATGAGATCGACTTGGTCGATGCAAGTGTCGAGGAAGAATCGCGTGAACTCCCGCAGCATCCGGTCCGACAGATATCCCCGTCCGTCGAGATCGCCATGTCGAGGTTCGTCCGCGCGGGCGAGAGCAGCCTTGTATCGATCGGCGTTGCGGGCCAGCCCGCGCGCGACAGACCACAGGCTCGATCCGACTCCGCAACGCAGCAGCATCGCGTGTGACATCAGCCGCGCTACGCGTCCGTTGCCGTCGTAGAAGGGATGAATCCACAGCAGACGATGGTGAGCGGCCGCGGCGGAGAGAATGCGGATGCTCTTCGACAGTCGCTCGGGTGCATATGCTTCCTCGAAACGCAAGAGAAGTGATGGAAGTGCAGTCTCGTCCGGCGGAATGTGGGTGCCGACCACTACTCCGCCTGTGCGAAATTCGCCGGGCACAATGCGTATCCGATCTCCGGTATCGGGGTTCTCGACATAATCGATTTATCTCTTATTCGTCATGATGTGTGCCGGATAGTAGGAGCCATGGCAACCACGAATTTCAAACGGGCTCCCGATGACCCATCGTCGGACGATTCTCGACCGCGGTGGCGAGTCGGAACGATACGGGCATACCGGCAACGCTCAGCGGGGTTCGCTTCGCGTGCCGCAGGCTCAGGCTCGGCCACGATGTCTCGTTCATCCATCACACGAACACCTCTCATGCGTTCCGGGAGAGCAAGACTGACCCGAATCGGTCGTCGCGGTTGGCCGGCGCAGCGAGTCGTACCGGTCAGCTCAGGCGGTCGAATTCGGATCACGGACCCGGGTCGTCGAACTCCATTACGGGAGCGTGCTCGGGGGCATCCGTATCACGAGAGCGATCGCCAAATCCGACCAGGGTACGCTTGGTGCTCGTCACATGGCCCCGAGAGGCGGTCGCCCACCCCCTGTCAGCTCGGCGATCTCCGTCGCGCCGAAGCCGGCCTCGGCCAGCACGCGCTGGTTGTGCTGCCCGAGTCGCGGTGCTGGGGTCGCATCGGGCTCCCGCTCGCCGTCGTAGCGCACCGGCCGGCGGATAGCCTTGACGGGCTCCGCTCCCGCTTGCGCGATCTCGTAGATTGAACCGAGATGGCGTACCTGCGGGTCCGCGAGAACCTCGTCGGTGCCGTAGACCGGAGCGAAGGGGACTTCCTGCTCGTGCAGCCGTTCCATCCAGTACGCGCTCGGGCGGGTCGCGAAGACGTCGGCCAGCGCCTTCGCGAGGTCCGCATAGCTCTCGACCCGGCCCTCGTAGGAGCGAAAGCGCGGGTCGCCGGCGATGGCCGAGGAATCGATTGCGCTCAGCAATCCCTTCCACACCTTGTCCTGCGTGGAAAGGTGCAGTCCGATCAATCGGCCGTCCGCACACTTCATCGCGTAGGCCTGAGCGACGCGCGGGCGTGTCGTCGGCTCCTGCACGTCGCCGGTGGCGAAGTAGTGGTGAAATGCCTGATGGGTGAAGGCGATCAGCGACTCCAGCATGCTCGACTCGACCAGGCGCCCTCTGCCGGTGCGCTCGCGCTCGAACAACGCTCCGAGAATTCCGTAGCACGCGTACATCCCGGTAATGCCGTCGGCGATGGGCGGTCCGACCACCGCAGGCCGCGCCGGGTCGACGAGCAGGCTCATGAACCCGCTCAACGCCATCGCGCCGGTGTCGTAGGCGGGACGCGTCCGGTAGGGGCCGTCGGCGCCGAACCCCGAGATCGAGCACACGATCAGGCGCGGATTGCGGGCGTGCAGCGTTTGCACGTCCAGCCCCAGGCGCGCCATGACACCCGGCCGGAAGTTCTCCAGCAACACGTCGGCATCCTCGACGAGCCGCAGCAGCGCCTCTCGTCCCGGATTCGAGCGCAGGTCGATGCACACGCTGCGCTTGTTCATGTTGACGGCCTCGAATCCGGGTGGATAGGAGCGGAACTGATCGCCGTCGGGAGGCTCGATCTTGACGACCTCCGCACCCAGATCGGCGAGAAGCATGCCGGTGATCGGTCCCACGAGCACGCGGCCGAGATCCAGAACGCGAACCCCCTCGAGTACCCTGGCCATCAGGTTCTCTCCCGTGAAGTACGGAGCCGCCGCATTCAGTGCCGCAATCGGGCGGGCGGTGTCGTCCCGACGTTCAAGCGATATCCGCGGGGGGCGGTCGATCCTTGCGGGCCATCACGTACTCCCAGCCGACGAATCCACCCGCCAGTACCAACCCGATCAAATCGAGGTACAAGGCACCCTGGAAGGCCCCGGACGGCACCAGCAGAGCCAGACCTCCCACTACGAAGCCGAAGCGCGACGGCGCCCTCATGGGCCGGAAGAAGAAACCGATAAACCCGGCCGACGCGAGCCAGATCCCCACCGCTGCGGTACCCACTGCGACAGTGACCTCCAGCGGTGAACCCTTGAGAATGAGGGTCGGAGTAAGAGCGAACATGAACGGCACGACGTACGCCGGCCACGCCAGGCGGATTCCGGTGAGGGCGGTCTCCAGTGGACGCGATTCCGCAATATTCGAGGCGGCGTAGGCCGCCAGCGCAACCGGTGGGGTAATCATCGACATGAGCCCGAAATAGAGCACGAACAGGTGGGCGGCGAGCGGGTCCACGCCCACGTTGACCAGCGGTGGGGTGACCAGGACCGCGACCAGGATGTAGAGCGCCGCGGTGGGCATGCCCATGCCGACGATGATGCAGATGATCGCGGTGAGCAGCATCAGGCCGAGCAGATTGCCCTCTCCGATGGCGACCAGCAGAAAGGTCACCCCGAATCCGAGGCCGGAGACGTCGATGAGACCGATCACCATGCCGGCCATGGCCCCGATGACGACGATGTCCACCGACGACCGGCCGGTGCTCTTGGCCGCTTCGACGATGTCGCGCAGGCTCACGCGCCGGCCCTGAAATCCGAAGATCAGGCTCACCGCGACGATGGTCGCCGCGGCCCACAGCGCGGACTCCTCCGGCGTGCGGTTCCAGTAGAACAGAGCGAGCACCAGCACCACGAACGGCAGGGGGAAGAACCATCCGTCCCTGAGCACCTGGCGAATCGGCGGGATCCGATCTTCCGGCAACGGAGCGATGCGATTGCGCGCGGCCTCCAGATCCGCCTGCGCGAAGGCGGCGATGTAGTAGAGCGCGGCCGGCACGAGGGCCGCGAGCACGACGTCGGTGTAGGGGATTTGCAGGAACTCGGCCATCAGGAATCCCGCCGCGCCCATCACCGGCGGCGTGATCTGACCCCCGGTGGACGCGATCGCCTCGAACGCGCCGGCGACCTTGCGCGGGAAGCCGGCCTGGCGCATGAGTGGAATCGTGAGGACCCCGGTGGATGCGACGTTGGACACCGCGTTTCCGGAAATCGAGCCGAACATCGCCGACGCCACCACCGCGATCTTGGCCGCTCCGCCCCGGGTGCGGCCCATGAGGGCGGCGGCGAGTTGCGTGAACCATTCGGAGCCGCCGGTACGAATCAGGAGCTGACCCATGAAGATGTACATCACCACCACGATGCAGCAGATGTACATGGACAGCCCGAACAGGGCCACCTTGTCGATCCCGAGGTAGGGGATCAGCTTCGTGAACTCCATCGGGCGTCCCTGCAGCGTCCCCGGCACGAGATCGCCGAACAGGGCGTAGAGAATGAACAGGATCAGCAACGTCACGAGGCTCCAGCCCGCGGTGCGGCGCAATGCCTCGATGGTGAGCGGAATGACGACCACGCTGACCGCAAAGGTCTCGGTCGGGCGATAGAAGAACTGCTGGGCCAGCACCGGATAGCGGATGGCCAGCCAAGCGGCGCTCCCGAATGCGAGGACCGCGAACATGACGTCGAACCAGGGGACCCGGGTCCGCGCCGCGCCGCGTCTGGCCGGCACAGCGAGATAGATGATCGCCAGGGACATGGCGAGAATGAATGCCAGTCCCTGCTCGGAGAACAGGTACAAGCCAAGCTTCAGATGCAGGTCGACGGCGAACGCGGCCGCGACCACGGTGATCACGGCGCCGATGTACGGCACCAGCCGCGTCACCAAGGGCGACGCGGCCGGTGTCGGGGCCTCGGAGGTCGTTTCGGGTACCGGCAAGAGCACTGCTCCCGCAAGCTCACGCTTCCCGCGCCGCGCCTGCGGCCGGGGCGACGGCGCCTGACGCGGAGGAGCGTCCTACGGGGCTCGCTCCGCGCCGGCGACCACGCCCGTCACGTCAGCGATTCCAGGCCCCGGCTTCCCGGTAGTATTTCTCGGCGCCCGGGTGATAGGGGATGCCCTGCTCCCTGGAGAGGTTTGCGGTGGAGTAGGTGCGGAACAGCGCGCCGGACTCCTTGAACTCCGACTCGTGCTCGTAGATCGCCTTCACCGCCTTGTAGATGGTGTCCTCGGGGGTGGCGGCGCTGGCATACATGCAGTAGTCGTAGACCGCGAGCTTGGTGGGGGCGACCACCCCGTCCAGTCCCGGACCCGGCTCCACCACGGTGAGGTAGGTCTTCGGGGTCTGCTGCAACATTCGATCTCTGGCGTCAGGCGAGTCGTCGAAGGGAATGAATCGGACGCCGCCGGAAATGGTGGCGTTCATCTCCTTCATGATCCCCGAGCCGACGCCGGTGAGCGCGACATCGACCTTGCCCTGCTTGAAGGCGTTCCAGCCCTCCCGGAACAACACCACCGGCACCCGCTCGACGTCGTCGTAGGTGAGGCCGCCGTTGGCGAGGATACCGACGTAGAGGAAGTGGAACAGAGGTCCGGCGTCGTGGCCGTGGGGCACCCGCTTGCCCTTCATGTCGGCGATGGTGTGGATGTCGGAATCGGCACGGACCGCGATCCCCCACCGGAAGGGAATCATGGTGGCCACCATTCGCAGGTTCTCGTACTTGGTGCCTTCGGACATGCCGGTGCCGGCCACCGCCATGCTGAGCTGCATCATGTTGCCCATGGCGAACTCGAACTCACCCTTGTTGACCACGGGAACGAGCGCCTGGGTGGATGCCATGGGGATGGGTCGAAGCTGGAATCCGGCGTGGGAGGAGACGACTTTCGAGATTGCGGTTGCCATCTGGTTGACCGCGCCGCCCTTGGTGGCGCCGATGGCCACCGTCTGCGCATGGGCGCCCATCGTTCCCGCCAGCGCGACGGCCGCAAGAATGCTGAACAGCTTGAATCGGTTCATTTCTCACCTCTCTTGGTGAATCGCCAGGTTCCGTGCGCAACGCACACTCCGGCGGCGCAACCCGCCGACGATCTGCGAACCCGACGTCAGCGTCATGTAGAACCGGTATCGGATTTTTCTTGCTTTTCCGGAGAGCGAGTCGAGAGAGCTGGAGCACATCCTCCTTATGAGAATTCGTGAAGGATTAGAGCACATGGTTCCCACCGAAACCACGCAACGGCACGTGGCATCTTCTCAGCTTCGAGATCCCGAGCCTCAAGAACTCGGAGCCCTCGATCGATACCGCGCGTTCGATGTCTTCCTCTGCGCAGATCGATTTCGTCGAGCATCACCGGTACCCGCCGCGCACGAGCACGGCGGGGGACGGACCGGCATTCACTGGATAATCATCGTCCCATCGCGCGGCTCATGCGCCGCGGGTCCGCCCCGCCCTCCATGATTCCGGTCTCGAGATCGAGATCGATGGCACAGACCGCCCCCATGCCGCTCGTGAGGTCCGCGGTCCGCTCGACATCGTGGCCGCGAGCGGCGAGCTCTTCGGTGACGGAATCCGCAATCCGGCCTTCGACCACCAACCGGCCCGGAAACTCCCCATGAGGTTCGAACGAGTTCGGGAAGCTGTGGGTCGCGAACCGGGGGGCTTCGATCGCGTCCTGCGTACCCATCCCGAACTGCGTGACGTTGAGCAGGACCTGGAGCATGGATTGGGTCTGCACGTCGCCGCCCGGGGTGCCGAAGGGCATGGCCCGGCGCCCGCGCACTCTGGCGAAGGCGGGGTTCGGAGTGAGACGCGGGCGCTTGCCGGGTGCCACGGAGGAAGCGTGGCCGGGAACCGCCCAGGACTGCGAGCCACGCGATGATGGGCAGAGGCCCGTGCCGGGAACGACGGGCGACTGCCACGAGACGTCGCTCGGAGTCGCGGAGAAGCAATTGCCGTGACGGTCGATCGCGCAGCAATAGGAGGTGTCGGCGGAAGCCGGAACGGGCGAGGAAACAGTGAGGGCCTCCGACCCCGAGCCTCGGTATGACTCGCCCGCGTCGTCGTCTCCCGCCGGAGGCATGCTCGGCCATGCCCGATCGGGTCGGATGAGCGCGCGACGCTCGCGACTGTAGTCGGCGGAGAGCAACCGGGCGAGAGGAACGTCCACGAACCTCGGGTCGCCGTAGTAGCGCTCGCGATCGGCGAAGCAGAGCTTCATCGCTTCGGTGACGGTGTGTATGTACTGCACGCTGTTGTGGCCGAGCGCCGCGACGTCGGTCCCGTCGAGCAGGCTCACCATCTGGGCGAGCGCGGGTCCCTGGCACCAGGGGCCGCAGGTGTAGACCTCGATGTCTCCGAGCCGAGCGTGCACCGGCTCCTCGACCGCACTCTCGTACTCGGCAAGATCTTCCATCGTCAGCCAGCCGCCCGACTCTTCGTGGAACCGAACCATCGTGCGGGCGAGATCACCCCGGTAGAAGGCGTCCCGCGCGGCGACGAGACCCGCCTCGCGCCCCGCTCCGGCCGCCGCCGACTCCTCGTCGATCATGTGCTGGATGGTATCGCCGAGATCTGACTGCACGAAGCGCTCGCCCAACCCCGGCGGCTCGCCGCCCGGGAGGTAGATGTCCCGATTGGAAGGCCATCGGCGATACCCGTCCGCATGGGAACCGACGTATTCGCACATCAGGGGATAGATCGAGAATCCCTCGCGAGCGTAGCGAACCGCCGCCGTCGCGACGTCTGCGAACCCCATCGTGCCGTACCGCAGAAGCGCGCCAATCCAGGCGTCCGGCGCCGCCGGAACCACGGTGCGCAAGACGCCGGGCGGGATGTGACCGTCGAACTCCGAGACGAACCGATCGAGCGAGGCGGCGCGCGGCCACCAGCCGAGCCCGCTGATGGTCACGACGCGATCCTCTTCCGCGAGATAAATCATGATGGGAGCGACTCCGGCGAACTGCACCAGATCGCTGTGTACCACGCTGAGCGCGATTCCGGCCGCGACCCCGGCGTCGATGGCGTTCCCGCCTGCTTCGAGCACCTCGTAGCCCGCCTGGGTGGCCAGATGGTGGCCGGAGCTGACCATGTGGTGGGTGCCGTGGATGAGAGGCTGCATTGCCATGGGTGGCTCTCCGTTGGCGTCGATGGTCCGATGATACCGCCACCCACCGGGAGATAACGGCGCGGCTTGCAGGGGACGCCGGCGACCGAACCGCCAGCGCCGTAAGAACGCCCGAATCGGCCCCGTGCAATCGCCATCTTCCGCCCGCCGGCACATAATTCGGCGTACCGCCGCAAGCCTCGCGGTACCGATGGGAGCGAGGAGAACGCCATGAACCCGATGGAAGCCGCCCGCGGACGCGCGGTCGTCGTGCAGCCGGAGGAAGGACCTTCCTGGTGGCAGCCGATGCCCGCGAACGGCCACGCGGACCCCAAGCTCGTGCCGTCCGACACCGCGTTCGGCACGCTGTCGATGGGTTACCAGACCATCGCACCCGGCGGACGCGTCCGGCCCCATTCGCACGGCGACCAGGTCGAGCTGCAGATCTGCTTTCGGGGACGGGGAAGCGCCGTCGTCGACGGAGAGAGCCATGCGCTCGTCCCGGGAACCGCGTGCTTCCTCGGCCCCGGCGTGAAGCACGAGATCGTGAACGAGAGCGACACCGATCTGGTCATGCTGTGGGTGATCTCGCCGGCCGGCCTCGAGGACTTCTTCGCCTCGGTGGGTCGCGAGAGGACCCGCGGGGAGCCGGCCCCGGCTGTGTTCGAGCGACCGACGGAGGTGGTCGCGATTGAACGCGAGCTCGGAATGAACGACACCACCGCCACCGCACGGTAGACGCGCGTCGCGGTGCACCCGCGGGCCCGGTCGAGTCGAGGTTGCGCATCATCCCCCGGGCGCCGGCCGCACCACCCCACGGCATCCGGCATTGCGTCTCGGCACCCTGCGCGTGCGCGAGGTCACGAGGGTCGTCGTGTCCGGCAACAACTTGGTCGGCGAAGCGCGGAATGCGTTCGTGCGCGGAGCGCCGATGGACCTGGAAGCGAATTCATCCCGAGTTCGGATCTGCGGTCGTCGCGTTGCCGCGCGTGCATTCCAGCGATGGACGTGGGCAGACAGGAACGGATTGGACGGCATAACGCGGCTGGCATATATTGCCAACACATTCCCCTCGGGCTCCTCACGTGGCAACGAAGAACGTCGTCCTGACCGATGCCCAGTCCGAGTTGGTCAACCGGCTTGTCTCGTCCGGCCGCTACCAGAATGCCAGTGAAGCCCTGCGAGCCGGGCTGCGGCTCCTGGAGCGCGAAGAGGCCGAGCTGAGCGAGCTGCGCACACGGTTGGCCGCCGGACTGGAGCAGGCCAGATCGAAAAACCTGGCCGACGGAGACGGCGAGCAAGCCATTCGTCGAGCGTTTGCGGCGGCACGAGCACGAAGCTGATGTCGAAACCCTGGCGTCTCACCCGCCAGGCCGAGGCATCGCTGGTCGAAATCGCGCTCTGGACCCTGGAGGCATTCGGACCGAGGCAGGCTGCCGCCTACGAAGAAGATCTGATTCGACGCTGCATCGACATCGCCAGCGGCACCGCAATTTCCCAAGGATGCCGGCAGTTGATCGATCCGGCTCTGCCGGAGGATCTCCGATTCACTCGGTCCGGACAGCATTTCATCGTGTTCGTCGAAGGCCCGGACAGCGTGATCGTCGTGGATCTTCTGCACGCCCGTTCCGATCTCCCGAGAAGGCTTGCCGCCCTGGCCGACCACGGGACACGACCGAGGCACTGAGGTTCGACGCAGCCGACCCGCGCGGACGCCGCTCGCTCCTCGCTTGTAAATCGAGCGCCGGAAGGAATTTCAATCCCTGCGGTGGAGGCTGGCATCGTGCCTTGATACGCTGACAGCCTGATGTGGAGCGGCGCGTCCCGGCGGCCAGATGTACGGGCTCGGGTCGGGGCGCGGGATGACGGAGTGAGACCGATGGACTTCGGCGTCGTACTGCAGACCAATCCTCCGGCCCGGCGCGTGGTCGAGCTGGCCAGGCGGGCCGAGGCGAACGGCTTCACCCACGTGTGGGTGTTCGACTCGCACGTGCTGTGGCAGGAGCCGTTCGTCATTCTCGCCCGCATCCTGGCCGAGACCGAGCGGATCATCGTCGGCCCGATGGTCACCAATCCGGGCACGCGCGACTGGACGTTGCTCGCCTCGACCTTCGCGACGCTGAACGATGCGTACGGCCCACGCACCATCTGCGGAATCGGCCGCGGCGACTCCGCGCTGCGCGTGATCGGGCGCAAGCCCCGGAAGCTGGCCGAAATGGCGGAGGCGATGCGGATCGTCAAGGGTCTGGTGGCGGGCGAGACGGTGGACTACCACGGGACCGAGCTGCGGTTTCCGTGGCTCGAGCAGGGCTGGGACCTTCCCATGTGGGGCGCCGGCTACGGCCCCCGCGCCCTCGACACCATCGGCCGCCACGCCGACGGCTTCGTGCTTCAGCTCGCCGACCCCCAGATCCTGGAATGGACCCGAGCCGCGGTCATGGACGCCGCCGCCAGGCAGGGCCGTGCGCCCGACTCGGTCGCCACCTGCGTGGTCGCACCGGCCTACGTGGGCGACGACATCGCCCATCAGCGCGAGCAGTTGCGCTGGTTCGGGGGCATGGTCGGCAACCACGTGGCCGACCTGGTCAAGCGTTACGGCGAGGATTCATCCAGGGTGCCCAAGGCGCTCTCCGACTACATCAAGGACCGCGCGGACTACGACTATTCCCACCACGGCCGCACCGGCAATCCCTCGACCGACTTCGTTCCCGACGAAATCGTCGACCGCTTCTGCGTGCTCGGCCGGGTGGAGGACCACATCGCGAAGCTCTCCACGTTGCGCGATGCAGGTACCGACCACTTCGCCGTCTACCTCATGCACGATGCCGAGGACGAAACCCTCGACGCCTACGGGCGCTCGGTCCTGCCCGTGCTCACGGGGACGGCGGCGGTCCGGGCGCCGCATTCGCCGGCCGGGACGGCCGCGACCCGGCCGGGAATGGCAGGCGGAGCGGTTCGCTCGTCACTCGCAGAGCCGTCGGGCGACGGACAGGGCACCGGCGGCAGGCGCGGGAGCAACGAGCCGTGGCGGCGCCCCAGATCGAGCGCGACGTCGAGCGGCAACGGACGCAAGCCGGGCCACTGGCAGTCCTCGACCAGTGCCGAGTACGAGCGCAAGGGATTCTCGGCCCGGTCCGGCTACGGCACGCGCCCCGCATTCCTGGTCGTCGACTTCATCAAGGGCTTCACCAACCCGGGGACCGGGCTCGGCGGCGACTACGGCGCCGAGCTGGCGGTGACGGCGAAGCTGCTGGACGAGTTCCGATCCCGGGCGCTCCCGGTCTTCTACACCACCGTCGCCTACGAGCCTCACCTGCGCGACGCCGGCCGGTTCGTCTCGAAGGTTCCCGCACTTTCGATCCTCGTCAAGGGAAGCGACTGGGTGCGGGTCGACGACCGCATCCGCCCGCGGCCTTCCGAGCAGGTGGTGCTGAAGAAGTATGCGAGCGCCTTCTTCGACACCCGGCTGGACATGGAGCTCCGGGGACTTGGAGTCGACACCGTGGTCATCGTCGGTGCCACCACGAGCGGGTGCATCCGCGCATCCGCCATCGACTCCATGCAGCACGGATTCCACACCGTGGTGGTGCGCGACGCGGTCGGCGACCGGGCGCAGGCGCCCCACGAGGTGAACCTGTTCGACATCGACGCCAAGTACGGCGACGTGGTCTCGTCGAACGAGGTCCTCGAATACTTGCGCGGGCTGGGCTCCAGCGGCGGGCTCGGAACCACCGCGGACGACGAGTTCCAGCGCTGGTGGAACCGCGCCCCGGCGCGATAGGAGACCGCCATGTCCTCCGATCGACTGACCGGCTTCTCTTCCACGTTCGACGAGTTGCTCGAACGCAGCCGACGCGAACTGGACGCACTGTCGGGCGGGTCGGGCGCGCCGGTGTTCTCGCCGACTTCCCGAACGTCCACAAGTTCCTCCGCGCCGGTTGCGCCAAGCAGCACGTCGCAGGGCCTTTCCGCTCGACCGAGCCGAGTGTCCGAGTCACCGCTCGCGTCCCGCTCGCCGGCGGAGCGCGTGCTCGACGACAGGCTCGGGCCGGGCTGGCGCTACGAGGTCCTGGATCGGACCCGCGAAGGCGACGAGCTGGTCGTGCGGTGCCGGGTGACCGCGCCCGCCCGCGGCGTGAGCCGCACCTGGCACGGGTCCGCTTCGCTGTCCGGCGCCGGACGCGGCGGTGTGTCGGGAACGTCTGGCACGACAGGGAGCCTGCGTTTCACCCTGGGCGCAGGTGCCGGTGCCGAGAGGCGCGATCCGATCCGGGCCGAGCGCGAGGCCGAGCGTCAGGCGATCGAATCTGCACTCGCTGCCTGTGCGCGGCTGTTCTGATGCAGTGCAATTCGAATGGAGTCGACGGAGGCTTTCCATGACTACACTCGACGCAACGGAAGCCGTTTCCAGGCTGCACAGCCTGATCGACGAGGCGGCGCAGACGCATCAGCCAATCATGATCACGGGGAAGCGCGGAAATGCCGTGCTGCTTGCTGAAGAAGACTGGAATGCAATCAATGAGACGCTTCATCTGCTCTCCATTCCCGGCATGCGTGAATCAATACGCGAAGGAATGGAGTCGAGTCTCGAAGACTGCGCGAGAGAGCTGGACTGGTGACATGGAATCTGTACTTCACCCGACAGGCAAGAAAGGACGCGAGAAAGCTGGCTTCCGCCGGATTGAAGGAAAGAGCCGAACGGCTGCTGGACATCATTCGGGACAATCCATACCGGAACCCGCCGCCGTACGAGAAGCTGACTGGTGACTTGACCGGCACATATTCCCGGAGAATCAACACACAGCACCGACTGGTCTACCAGGTGATCGAGGACGAAAGAGCGGTGAAGGTTCTGCGCCTGTGGACTCACTACGAGTAGATTCGAGCTGCAATCGCGTTGAACGGCGGCGACCCCTGAACAGACGGAGCACGGCGGACCCATGGCGCGAGTCGGAGTAGACGTCGGAGGCACCAACACGGATCTCGTGCTGGAGTCCGAGCGCGGGATGCACGTCCACAAGGTGGCGAGCACGCCGCACGATCAGTCGGAAGGGGTGCTGCGGGGCCTGAGCGAGCTGTGCGAGATGGCCCGGGTGCGGCCCGGTGACATCGACCTCATCGTCCACGGCACCACCGTCGCCACCAACATCACCATCGAGCACAACGGCGCCGAGGTGGGGATGCTCACCACGCGCAACTTCCGCGACATCCTGCACATCGGCCGCCACAAGCGCCCGCACAACTTCTCGCTCCACTTCGAGGTACCGTGGCAGAACCGCCCACTGGTCAAGCGCCGCAACCGCATCCCCATCACGGAACGGATCCTGCCCCCGGACGGGCGGGTGGAGACACCGCTGGCCGAGAACGAGGTGCTCGACGCCATTGCGGTGTTCAAGCGCCGGGGCATCAAGTCGGTGGTGATCGGGTTCCTGTTCTCGTTCGTCAACGATGCCCACGAACGCCAGGCGAAGGCCATCGTGGAGCGCGAGATGCCCGGCGCCTACGTCTGCTGCTCCGCGGACGTCGCGAACGTCATCCGAGAGTTCGAGCGCTTCTCCACCGCGGCGATGAATGCGTTCATCGGTCCGCAGACGACGACCTACCTTCACAATCTGCAGAGCAAGCTCGCAGGCAACGGGTTCCAGGCGAATCTGCGCCTCATCCAGTCGAACGGGGGCATCTCGACGGTGGAGGCATGCTCGAAGCGAGCGGTCAGCATCCTGATGTCGGGTCCGGCCGGTGGTGTCATCGGGGGGCGCTCCGAAGGGCTGCTCTGCGAGAGCCGAAATCTCATCACGGTGGACATCGGCGGCACCTCGGCCGACATCAGCACCATCCCCGACGGGCGGATCAAGATCATGAATCCGCGCGATTCCTACGTGAGCGGCCACCCCATCCTGGTCCCGATGATCGACCTCGTCACCATCGGTGCCGGCGGCGGCTCCATCGCCCACATCGATCCGGCGGGCGGCTTTCACGTCGGTCCCCGCTCGGCCGGTGCCGACCCGGGTCCCGCCTGCTACGGCAAGGGGGGCGAGGAGCCGACGGTGACCGACGCCCAGGTCGCGCTCGGCCGGATGGACGCGGACAAGCTGCTCGGCGGCGATCTGCCGGTCGACCCCTCGCTTGCCGATCGGGCCATCGAAGCGAAGATCGCCAGGAAACTGAACCTCTCGGTCAAGGATGCGGCGCTCGGCATCATCCGCGTGATCAACTCCAACATGGCGCTCGCGATCCGCTCCAACTCGGTCGCCCGCGGTGTCGACCCACGGGAGTTCTCCCTGGTGCCGTTCGGGGGCGCGGGGCCGCTGCACGGAGTGGCGCTGGCCGAGGCGGTCGCGGCACGCGACGTCATCGTGCCGGTGGCGCCCGGGATCACCGCTGCGATGGGCCTGCTCGAGACCGACATGCAGTACGAGCACGCGCGCTCGCTCATCACATCGCTCACGAAGGTCGATGCGGAGAGCGTGCGCCGCATCGACGCGCTCGTCTCGGAGATGGCGGCGGAATGCCGTCGCGATCTGGAAAACGACGGCGTGCCGCCGGAGCGGCAGGGATACCAGCGGTTCGCGGAGTGCCGCTACCACGGCCAGGGCTTCGAGCTGCGCGCCGACATCCCGGAGGGCGAGGTTACTTCGGCGGTGGTGAAACGAATCGTCGAGAACTTCCACGCACAGCATCGCCTCGACTACGGCTACGCGTTCGACGACGGGGAGGTGGAGCTGATCACGGTGCGGGTCATCGGCACCGAGAAGGTGAAGCCGCTGGAAGTCGCCCGCATCGAACGCGCGAACGGAGCCGGCATCGACAACGCCTTCCTCTACTCCCGGCCGACCACCTTCGACGACGGCCAGACCGTGGACACGCCGCGCTACGACCGCCTGCAGCTCAAGGCCGGGCACCGCATCACCGGTCCCGCGGTCCTCATCCAGCACAATTCGACGATTCTCGAGCCGCCCGCGTACCTCTGCGAGGTCTCGGCGCACGGGAATCTTCTCATCCGGCGCGGTGCCTGAGACGATGAACACCGGCGAGGTCGCGCCTCGGACCGACAAGGCGTGGGGTGCCCTTCCTGGGAGCGCGGGCATCTTGCCCGCAACGGGCCGAAGGCCCGCGAGCTCCCACCGAAAGAGCGTCCACGCGGTTCGAGCCCACGCCCCGAGCCCGTGTGCACACCGTCCGGCGCACCCCCCGGGAGTGCGGGCATCTTTGCCTGCATGGACAAGGGCGGACCTTCGGCGTGTCGTCCATTGCCGGCCTCCGGCCCGGGCGGGCCGCCCGCGCAGAAGGGCATCGCCGACATCTGGCGCGACCGCGCGGATGACGGCCGTATGAGAAATCCAGCCCAGGAGTATCGACCATGACCCAACAAGAGCTCGACCCGATCACGCTGCAGGTCATCAGCGGCGCCCTGGACACCATCGCCGAGGAGATGGGGCACATCCTGTACCGGATGTCGTTCTCCTCAATCATCCGCGAGTCGCAGGATCTCGGAGCGGGGCTGTTCGACACCGACTTCAACACGCTGTGCGAATCCGAATCGACCCCGCTGCACATCGGCTCGCTGCCCGGCTACCTCGCCGGCATCCAGGAGAGCCTCCAGGGCGGGAAGTGGAACGATGGCGACGTGGTCATCCACAACCACCCCTACTACGGATCGAGCCACTCCCCGGACATCGCCATCGTCATTCCGGTATTCCACAAGGGGCAACTGGTGGCGTACTCCGCCAACACCGCCCACCACCTCGACATCGGGGCGGCGACCCCGGGGCTCATCATCGACATCCCCGACGTGTACGCCGAGGGCATGCTGTTCGCGGGCACCAAGCTCTACGAAAAGGGCGTGCGCAACGAGGCGTTGTGGGAGTACATCCGGCGCAACAGCCGCGCCGCGCGCCAGCTCCAGGATGATCTGGACGCCCAGATCGCCTCCGCCCGGCTCGGGGTGCGCCGCTTCAACGAGCTGCTGGAGCGCTACGGGATGGACACCGTGCTCACCGCGACCCATCAGCTCATGGACTACACCGAGCGGGTGCTGCGCCAGCGCATCGCCGAGATCCCGGACGGGGAGTACCGCGCCGAGGGCTTCCTCGACGACGACGGACGGAACCGCGACGTGCGCCTGCCGATCAAGGTCTGCGTGCGGGTGAAGGGCGACGGCATCGAGATCGACCTGACCGGCTCCGCCGACCAGGTCGAGACCGGATTCAACGTGCCGGTCGAGGGCTCGACCAAGGTGGCGTGCTTCTGCGCCATCCGCTCGCTGCTGCTCGATGCCGAGACGAGCGAGATCAAGGTGCCGTCGAACCAGGGCTCGTTCCGGCCCATCGACGTGGTCGCCCCGAAGGGCTCCATCTTCAACCCCAACTTCCCGGCCGCGGCCGAGGCACGCTTCTCGCAAATCAACCGCGTGATCGACCTCATCTACAAGGCGCTCGCGCCGGTGCTGCCGAACGACATCATCGCCGGCAGCTCCGCGACCCTTTCGTTCGCCGCCTACTCCGGCGTGAAGCCGGACGGCGAGTACTGGGTGTTCCTGGAGGTGAACGAAGGTTCTTACGGAGGGCGTCCCGCCTCGGACGGCCCCGACAGCATCGACAGCCTGATGGCGAACACCCGCAACAACCCGCTGGAGGACCTCGCAGTGCATCTGCCGATGATCTGCGACCGCTACGAGCTGCGCGACGACGTGATGCCGGGCGCGGGCCGGTTCCGCGGCGGTATCGGGGTGGTGAAGAAGCAGCGCATCCTCACCGACGGGTTCATCACCCACGAGTGCGACCGCCACGAGGACGTGCCGTGGGGCATCTTCGGCGGCGGCGAGGGGCAGTGCGGGGCGGTGGAGATCTACAACGCGGCGCGACCGGACGACATCACCGACATGCCGGCGAAGTTCGCGGGGTTGCGGGTGTCGGAGGGCGACGTGATGGCGTTCTACGGCCCGTGCGGGGGCGGGTACGGCGACCCGTTGGAACGCCCGGCGGAGAAGGTGCTGGAGGACGTGCTCGACGACTTCTGCACGGTGGAGCACGCGCGGGAGGCGTACGGGGTGGTGTTGGACCTCGATACGGAGACCGTGGACACGGGGGCGACCGAAGCGTTGCGCTCGCGGATGCGGGCCGATCCGCGGCGGGGGGATTCGAGCCCTGCGAGGATTGACCGGCGTGGAGATGGCGCGCCCCGTACCGCGCGAGCGGCCTCGGCGGCAGGTACCGCGGACCGAACGGCCGCCACTGGCTCGGGAGGACTCAGGCCAACCGGGCCAGTCGGATCGTCGGACCCGGCCGACCGCTCCACCGTGCGGCGAGTACCTCCATCCCCGATCGCATCACGCGCTGGCTCGCCCTCGGTCGAGGATCTGGTGGCGCGGCTCAACGAGCGGCTCGGTGGCGACTGGAGCTTCGACGTGCAGCGCCACCACCGCAACGGAGGCGGCATCGAGGTCACGGGGGAGCTTCAGTCGAACGGCACTCGCGTGCAGCGCACCGGCACCTCGAACGGCAACGGGAGGCTGCCGCTGAGCGCGCAGATCAAGATGGCGTCGGAGGCGGCGTTCCGTTCGTGCGCAGAGGAGATGCTGGGTGCGGGGAGCCGGGTTTCTGTTTAGGCAATCTTCTCGAAAGATGCCGACAGGCGTCGCACATGATCCGCGGGATTCCGTTTTCGAGGCACACCCATTCGATGTATGCCTCGGGAAAACAGGCCGTGACGGTGTACAAGGGACCCTGCAAATCGCCGAGCGGCCGCGCGTGGCGACCGCCCCGGAGTTCCTGATGATTGAAGCCGAGCCGGATGATCGGAGAAACCAGCGCGGACGATACCGCTCCTGAAATGTCATCGTCGGGCGCTGGACACCGAGACAGGTGCTCAAGCGAATCCACATCAAGGGCTACAAGTCGCTGCGTGACGTGGAGATCGGGAACCGGCCACCGGCAGAAGCGCAAGCCGCGTACTATCGTCAAGCGGAGCACACGGCGCTGGCCGCGTGACTCAAGCAAATCGGTCTCCGAAAAACCCGGGGCGGTTCAGTCGCATCATCCCGGAGTCTCCGGATCTCCCCTATCGCGAGGTCGTCATTCGGCCCTACCGGTTCTTCTACCGAATCCAGGGTTCGACCGTGTGGGTCGTCGCAGCGTGGCACGGCGCGCAATCGCCGAAGAAGCCATGAGCATCCCTCAGCTACGACTCCCTGCCAACCTCCCGGGGTCCACCGGCGCCGAGGGGCAGGGACTCAAGGCCGCGCAGCACGATTCCACTGCGAAATACCGGGCGGTCGGTGAGCAAGCGGATCGTGGGGAAGCGTTCGAGCAGCATCTCGAAGGCGATTCGGCCCTCCAGACGCGCGAGGAATGCCCCGAGGCAGTGGTGGATGCCGCGGCCGAACGCGATATGGTTGCCTTCGCGGCGCCTGAATTCGAGTCGCTCCGGCCGGTCGAACACCGCGGGGTCGTGATTGGCCGCACCGAGGAGCAGGAGGATGCTCTCGCCGCCCCGGATCGGGACACCGTCCACCTCGCAGTCCCCCACCGCGGCGCGGAAATCCGACTGAACCGGCGAGTCGAAACGCAACAGCTCGTTGACCGCCGCCGGCATCAGGGACGGATCGTCGCGCAACACGCTCAACTGATCCGGATGGCGCAGCAACGCCAGCATGCCGTTGCCGATCAGGTTGGTGGTGGTCTCGTTGCCTGCAATCAGGAGCAGGCGGAGCATGTTGAGCATCTCCTGCTCGTTCAGGGTGTCGCCCTCCTCTTCCGCGTGCACCAGGGCGCTGATGATGTCGTCCTTCGGGTGGGCCCGCCGGTCCTTGATGGTGGACAGAAAGTACGCGTCGAGTGATTGTCCTGCGGCATCCGCGTGCGCCCGCTCCCGTTCGGTGGCCGTCGGCTCGATGATGCGGGCGCGCTGGTTCGACCACGTGGTGAACCGGGCGCGGTCCTGCGGCGGCACGCCCAGCATCTCGGCAATGACGATCACCGGCAACGGTCTGGCGACCGCGGTCATCAGGTCGAAGCCGGCGGGATCGTCGATGGCGTCCAGCAGTCCCCCCATGAGTCCTCGAATTCGCGTCTCGAGGGCGTTGACGCTCTGCCTCGCGAAGGCCTTGTTGACGAGCGCGCGCAACCGCGTGTGATCCGGCGGATCCAGCAACAGCATGGACAGGTCATCCCGCCGCGGCGGGGGATTTCGCCGCCGACTCGACGAGCTGCGTCGATACGGGTTGTTGGAGAACTGCCGGTGGTCGCGCAGGACGGCGTCCACATCCCGGTAGCGGGTGAGCAGCCACGTATCCATCAACCGGCTGCGGTGCACGGGGTCCCGCTCGCGCAACTCCCTGTAGACGGGATAGGGATCCTGGGCCACCCGGGGCGACAACGGGTTGTACGCCACCCCGCTCCGCCACCGTTCCGATACCAGGATGGCATTGACGGCCATGGACCTGAACGCCGCTTTCAGCATCGTCATCGCCTCCTCGCGCTGTCCCGCATTGCCACGCTTCGCGGAGGGCGGCAAACCTCCGTCCCCGGCCTGAAACGAACCCTCCTGGTGCTCATGACGGCAGAATGGCGACCCGACCCCTGAGCGTCAATCGTCGCCGCCGCGCAGGCTGACAACCGCGACACGGGAATCACCGGTTTGACACCGCCACGACATGCGATTCACGATTCCCGCTCGCAGGACGGAATTCGGCGGACGGCAATCCACGAGGCAAACCGCGCATCCATGGCAACCATCAAGGCCGGATTGATCCAACTCGCGCTCAAGGGCGGCGCGGAAGACACGCCCGACGCCATCCGCGAGCGCATGATCGAGGCCCACGTGCCGTTCATCGAGAAGGCCGCCGCCGCGGGCGTGCAGGTCCTGTGCTTCCAGGAGGTCTTCAACCAGCCCTACTTCTGCCCGAGCCAGGACGTGAAGTGGTATGCGGCGGCCGAGCCGATTCCGGACGGCCCCACCACGCAGCTCATGTGCGAGCACGCGCGCCGGCACGGCATGGTCATCGTCGTTCCCATCTACGAGCAGGCGATGACCGGCGTCTACTACAACACCGCCGCGGTCATCGACGCCGACGGGACCTATCTCGGCAAGTACCGCAAGAGCCACATCCCGCAGGTCGCGGGCTTCTACGAGAAGTTCTTCTTCAAGCCCGGCAATTCAGGATGGCCGGTGTTCGACACCGCGTTCTGCAAGCTCGGGGTCTACATCTGCTACGACCGCCACTTCCCGGAGGGCTGGCGGGCCCTCGCCCTGAACGGCGCGGAGTACATCGTGAACCCGTCGGCCACGGTGGCCGGTCTGAGTCAGTACCTGTGGAAGCTGGAGCAGCCCGCCGCCGCGGTCGCCAACGGCGTGTTCATCGGCGCCGTCAACCGTCCCGGCGTCGAGTCGCCGTGGGACATCGGCCGCTTCTACGGCACCTCCTACGTGGTCGACCCGCGCGGCCGGATCCTGGCCGAGGCCAGCGAGGACAGCGACGAGCTGGTGATCGCCGACCTGGACATGGACATGGTCCGCGAGGTCCGGGATCTGTGGCAGTTCTTCCGTGACCGGCGACCGGAGATGTATGGAGATCTGACGGAGATCTGAGCGGCCGTCTCCTACCCGGCGAACTCCCGCACCCGGCTCGTGCCGTTCGCAATCAGTCCGACGACATGCGGTACCGTCGGGGCCTCGTTCTCCGGCAATGGCGTTTCGCCCTTCCGCTCTCCCATCTCCGCCACGCTGGCGAGGCCCTTCAACGCCGTGGCACCGGCGACGGCCTCGACGTCGCCGGCGTAGTAGTCGAACCAGGGAACGAACGCCGCACAGCCGGGCGTCGCGACAGGTGGTCCTTTCCAAGGGGCTGAAGTGTCGCCGGCAGGCCGCTGCACGTATGATCACGATTGCGATGAACACACCTCTCGATGTGACGGAACTCCGAAGCTACGCTGGCCGCGACTGGGACGCGCCGGAGCGTCTGGCCCGCAGGCATCGCGCGGGTCTGCCGGTGGAACAAAAGGTGCGGCTTGCCATCGATCTCTACGAGGCGGCGCGTGCCGCCCGGCCCGAGTGGCCCAGCGATGCGATGCGTCGTGCCGACCTCGCCACCCACCTGCGTGTTCGCGAACTGCTCGACCGTGCGGCCCATGTCGGCGGTCGCTGACACCCTCGAAATTCTCGCACGGGTACTCGACGGGCAAGGGTTGCCCTGGTTCGTCTTCGGAGCGCAGGCCGTCGCGGTTCGAGGTGCTCCCCGTGCGACACAGGACATCGACATCACCGTCGAGGTGCAACGGGGGCACCTGGGGGTGCTCATCGAGACACTCGAGTCCGAGGGGTTGCGTCACCGCTATCCCGATGTCGCCGACGAGTTGCTCGCCAAGGGGGCGGTCCTCCCCCTCGCCCATGCATCGGGCATGGAGGTCGATCTCGTGCTCGCCGGGTCCGGCTTGGAGAGGGTCGCGCTCGACCGCGCCACCCGGGTGGCCATCGACGGAATCGAGGTCCCGGTTGCACACGCCACCGACCTCGCAGTGATGAAGGCACTCGCCGGCCGCGGAAAGGACCTGGACGATCTCCGCTCGCTGCTGGCGAGCGGCGACGTGGATGTGGCAGAGGCTCGCAGCCTCCTCGGCCAGTTGGAAGAGGCGCTCGGGCAGTCGGATTTGCTCCCACGCCTCGAGGAAGCGATCGTTGCGGTCGATGCCGGCCGAGCATGAGGGCAACAGGACCCGGTGCCGGCAGGCCATCCCACCCGTGGCGAGCAAGATGATACTTTCACTGGCTTTCTACGAAATCATAAAGAAAACGAATCCGTTCATGGCCCAGCACGCCCAGCAATCGAGGACCTCTACTTCCAGATGCATGGTCTGACCGCCCAGGCGCCGGAAGCCTTGAACGAGGCCCTTCGGCGCGCAATCGAGAGCATGCACCGCACGCTGTACGCACCATCGAGGTACGAGCTGACGCCATCGGAGCTGGTGTTGCTCGATCGGACTGGGGTCGATGTGGAGGAACATCCCGATCGCGAAGATCCCATGACGGAGTACGCGACCGAGTTCGGGGTCTTTCAGAAAACCCGTGTCATGAATCGCTGGCACGGGGAACCCTGGCTGGTCGGATTCGAAACGGACAAACCGATGCGGCTGCTGGATCTCACCGGGTCGTTCCCGACTCGTGCGGGCGCGTCGATGGGATTGATGACCGGTTCCCGGTCGGTATCCCGGGCGTGGGCGCGGGCGTTCCATGATTCCTGGCCGGAGATCGACGGCCTTTACTACCCTTCCTCGACGCACGCGAATCGCCCGGCGACGGTTCTGAACGAACGCGCTCTGGAGGCAGGTGTCATTCCTGACCAGACGAGCTTTCACCGTTCGCTCGGCGATCCGGTCATTTTCAGCATCCTGCGGAACGCGGCGCATGCGCTTGGGTACGCCCTGCTGTGACGCTCGGTTGAAGGCTGCGCGAACTATGGCTCGAACGACCGGAACAGGGTCGAGCCACCGAAACGGAGTCTGGAAAGCGACCGGCCGCCGCTATAGGCTTGCAATCGACACAAGCGAAAGCCGCAGCGATCACTCCGCGGCCATACTTCTCATGGAGCCGGTACATGAGGAATGCCATGCTCGTCATTCACGCTGATTGGGACTCCGAGGCTGGATGCTGGTACGCCACCAGCGACGACATTCCGGGCCTCGCGACAGGCGCGGACACCATCGAAGATCTGATCGAACGCCTGATGGTGATCGTCCCCGAGCTTGTGGAATTGAACGAGATCCCTGTCGACAAACACGTTTCGTTCGAGCTGCTGGCACGCCGGCGCGCCATCGCCGATGCCGCGGCCTGATGTCGGACTGCACGCCTTCGGTCAAACGGGAGGTCAGAGCAGCCGGAGCCTGCCGAGTCAGACAGGGAAGGGGAGATCACGAAATCTGGTACAGCCCGGTCAGCGGTCGGAATTTCGTGATCGATGGCAAAATCAAGTCTCGCCATCTCGCCAATGCAGTGTTGATTCAGGCAGACCTTCCCAAACGTTTCCGACATTCGCGGGGGATCCGGACGCTGAGATCCTGACGCCGGTCTGTCCAGCGCAATGGGTCATCTCCACCTCCGCGATGCAATGATGCATCAGTCCAACGTCATTGGATCGGATACACGCAGGATGCGGCACCCATCATGGCAGAGCACTCGACCATCGAATGGACGGATCACACGTTCAACCCGTGGTGGGGTTACACGAAGGTGTCTCCTGCCTGCGACCACTGCTACGCGGAGGTCTGGGCGAAGCGGACCGGTCACGATGTGTGGGGAGCCAAGGCGCCGCGGCGCTTCCTGAGCGACGCGACCTGGGAGCAGCCGTTGCGCTGGGACCGCGCCGCGGCGCGGTCCGGGAGACGGATGCGCGTCTTCTGCGCCTCGATGGCGGACGTGTTCGAGTGGGGACACGGCCTGAGCGCCGTACGCGACCGGCTCTGGGCGCTGATCGAGCGCACGCCTCATCTGAACTGGCTGTTGCTGACCAAGCGCCCGCATCTCGCGCGCCGCCTTGCCCCGTGGAACGACCGATGGCCGGCGCATGTCTGGCTGGGCACGACGGTCGAGAACCAGCGCTTCGCGGCGAAGCGAATTCCATCTGGTGCGGCGAACGGAAGGAAGTCCGTCGATCCGTCACTACGCCGTCTGCGACGAGGACCCGGCACAGGTGGAGCGGCTGCGCGAGCTTGGGGGTGGCCGTAGTTCGTTCCGTGTCTACGCGGGCGATGTGTTCGCGATTCACGAGAAGGGGGGAGGGCTCTCGGACGATGTACTACATGATTCATGCCTCGGACCATCCTCGCGCCGCGACGTTGATGTCGGAGGCGTATCGGGAGGTCGGCTCCAGTCGGATGATGGGCGGGGTGCAACTCGATATTTCGCCGGGGATACAGTGACGGCGCTCAGCAGACACTCCGGCAACGGACCCGGACGGCTTCGGCCAGCGCCGCCACACCGCGTCTCGGGACCTTCAGGACTTTCCTGCCGCGAAGGACAGCCGTCGCCTTGTGCGAAATCTCCGTGGAGGTCCAGATCGCCGTAATCTCCGACCATCCGAGAAGCGGACCGACGGTTTTCCGATTGGGGGTCGTGTCCTCGGTGACGAAACGGAGTTCGAGGCGATCTCGACAGAGCCGTTCAAGATCACCGCGCGTGCCTGGGGATCCGCCGACGACCAGCAGCTTGGTCCAGCCGGCTTGCCGCATTGCAACCAGCATTGCTTCCACCGCCCGCCGGTTGTCGCTCCCGCCGCAGACTTCGCAATGCTCGGCGGCAACAAGGATCGCTTCCCGGGCGTCCCAAGCGGACGGCAGACAGGCGGGCTTCTTGCAGTGTCGCAGGAAAGCAGCGCCGAACGCCTCGTCGACCGCTTCGATCTTGGCGGCAGCGATCCGGCTCTTGCCGGGTCGGGTCAGGCCGAGTCGGCAAAGCAGGCCCAGCGCCAGCTCCGCGCCTTCGCCCACGAAACCGCGTGATGACAGAAGGTCCGACAACGCCATGTCCCGCATGCGCTGCTCCTCCGGTCACCGCAGCCAGTCATACGCGCCACCTCTGGCGCAGAACGCCGCTTCGGAGAACCGAACCTCGCGCAGTGCCTCGTCGACTCCAACCTGCAGAATGGGCGCACCGTATTCGAGCGCTCTCTCCGCTCCCTGCGGAACATGCCAGAAGAAGCGTCCGTCGGGGCTAATCATCAGATAGGAATTGGTCATCACGGCGTTGTCTTCGGGCACGATCTCGATCCCCGAGGCGCGGAGCGGCTCGTGACGTTCGACGAACGCCCGGAACCCGTCGTCCGGAACCGAGAGGTCCTGGATGGCGCCATCGTTCTCGCCGGCCACCGGCAACATCTGGAACAACTTCCAGCGTTCGGGCGCCAGGATCGAGATGAAGTCCGACATGTCTTCTTCCAGGTTTCGCCGGCTGACGACGGTGTTGCATTTGAGCCGGACGCCCCGGCGTCTCGCCTCGGCACCGAGCTCCAGCACGACCGGCGCATAGGGACTGCCGTTCGCGGTGCGCCCCAAGGCGGCGTTTACCCGGTCGTCGGCGGAGTCGACGGAGAGCGCCACCCAATCGATCCATGCCGCCCAGTCCCGAAGCAACGGCCCGAGCCGCGCGCCGTTGGTGACGAGGGATACCGCACACCGTCCTCGGCTCCGAATCTTGATGC
>JAJDUQ010000019.1 GCA_022826505.1 Gammaproteobacteria bacterium | reverse complement strand
CGCTCCGGCATGCGCTGGACCGTCGCCGGCGCCAACGCCATCATCGCCCTGCGCTGCGCCGTGGAGAGCAACCGCTTCGACGACTTCTGGGAACGCCGCGCCAGCGTAGCAGCATGAATCTCATAAATGAGACGTGCACCCGCGACCCCCGGAGGCGTGTGTGGTTTGCTCCCATGCACGCTGTATCGTACGGTCGTGCGGACCACAAGCTCCCAGCGTGTCAGCCGGACGACGACGCGGCCAACCCAGAGACCGAAGGAGTCGAACGATGCAGATCATCAGGCGAGGCGAAGTGACCAAGTACGCATTCGATGCTCGAGACGAGCCGGTGCTCCACGTCAAGCAGGAGGAGTCGTTTCAGATCGAGACGGACGACGCGCTGTCGGGCCTCATCGAGGATGACAGCGACAACCCGAAGGTGCATCAGTTCGTGGGTGACGCCCACGTGGACGCGCTCAACGCGGCCTGGCCTCCGAAGTACAACCCTGTGGTCGGCCCGATCCACGTCGAAGGCTGCGAAGCCGGCGATGTACTCGCGGTCAACCTCGAAACCATCGATCCGTGGCGTTACGGATTCTCGGGCATTCTCCCGGGGATCGGACCCTACGGCGAATCGTCGCGCTGGGACGGACAGTGCGCGGTGCCGAGGGTACAGGTCATCGAGCACCTCCCGGGACCGAGCGGCAAGACTCGCGACGGCAAGGGCAAGTACTCGGACAAGCTCACCTGGGATCTGGAACCGTTCTGCGGGACGCTGGCGACCGCTCCCGAGCGCGAGGTCTTCACCTCGCTGCTGGGCCAGGGTCCCTTCGGGGGCAACATCGACTGCCGGGACGTCGCGCCGGGCCACACGATCCTGCTGAACTCGTACCACAAGGGCGGTCTGCTCTACATCGGCGACATCCACGGCGGGCAGGGCGACACCGAGTACACGGGAATCGCGGACGAGACCCGCGCCACGGTGCAGTTGAACTGCTTCGTGATCAAGAACAAGCGCATGCCCACGGTGCGCATCGTCAAGCCGGAGAGCATCGTTGCGGTCGGAATCAACCGGCCGATGGAACATGCGGTCTACGACGCCTGCGCCAACATGATCGACTGGTTGAGCGAGGACTACGGAATCAAGCCGCAGGACACCTACATTCGCATGTCCTGCGATCCGGCGTTTCGCATCCGGACCTATCAGATGGTGCGCGCCATCACCATCGAGCACGTCGTCGGCGCGGAGTACCCGAAGCATCGGCTGGACCCGGCTTTCTAGATCCCGCCGGCGTCACCGATGCCGGCGGACTCGCGTCCGCAGGCGGAAATCGGTGAGCCCGGCGGGCTGGAGGGACGCTCGCTCGGGTCGCTTCACGGCGCTTGCGCCGATGCATCTATCACGGACATCGAACCAGAAGGGAACAGACAATGGATCTCGGATTGAACGGAAAGGTTGCCGCGGTGACGGCATCGAGCCTCGGCCTCGGCCAGGCAATCGCGATGGAACTCGCTCAGGAAGGCGCCAGGGTCGCGATCTGCGCGCGCCGCGAGGGACCGCTCGGCGAGACGAAAGCGGCGATCGAAGCGGCCGGCGGCGAGGCGTTCTCCTGCGTCGCCGACATGAGCAGGCGCGAGGACGTCGAACGCTTCGTCAATGACACCGAAGCCCACTTCGGACGTCTGGACATCCTCGTGAACAATGCGGGCGATGCCGCGGTCGGACGGACCATCGAGGACTCCGACGAGGTCTGGGAGCAGACCTACGACATCAACCTGTGGAGCGCGGTCCGGGCGACGCGAGCCGCGGTGCCGCTGATTCGCAAGCAGGGAGGCGGCTCGATCGTCAACGTCGCCTCGGTGAGCGGGCACAGCGGACTCGGCGGCATGGCGGACTACAACTCGGCCAAGGCGGCGATGCTCGCGATGACCAAGACACTCGCCCAGGATCTGGCCGGGGACGGTATCCGGGTGAACGCCGTCAATCCCGCGCTGATACACACGCCGCTGTGGGAACGCATCGCCGAGGACAGTTTCGTCGGCACGGTGGGCGAGGACATGGACGAGGTCTTCTCGAACCTCGCCGGCCAGCTTCTGCTGATCAAGCGCTACGGTCGGCCGGACGAGGTCGCGGGAGTCGTCGCATTTCTCGCGTCGAAGCGGGCGAGCTTCGTGACCGGAGCCTGCTGGAACGTCGACGGCGGCTTCACGAAGTTCCTGACCTGAGCGGACGGCAACGAACCAGGGCGCGGTGTGCGGGTCGTACGTGCACCGCGTCCTGAAGTGCCGGCATGCTCGCGAAACCGTGGCAGCGACCAGGAGCCGATGACGACGAACGCACATGAACGGTTCATGCAGGTCGCGATGGAGGAGGCGCGCCGCGGCGCGGCCGAGGGCAACGTCGCGGTCGGTTCGGTGGTGGTACACGATGACCGGATCGTCGCCCGCGGGCGGAACCTGGTCGTCACGGAGTCCGATCCCACTGCGCATGCGGAGACGGTGGCCCTGCGCAACGCAGGTGCCGCCGTGGGGCACACCGACTTTTCCGGGTTCACGCTCTACACGACTTTCGAGCCGTGTCCGATGTGCTGCGGCGCGATTCTCGCGAGCGGGGTATCCACTCTGGTATTGGGTGCGCGTTACCGCCAGGTGTCCAGCCAGTGGGGCGGCTACGAGGTGGAGAAGCTGCTCGAGCTCACCGGACGAGGTGGCCGGCTACACGTCATCACCGGCGTGTTGCCCGAGCAATGCCTCGATCTGCGGCGACTGGAAGCGTCCTGAGCCGGGACGGGACGTAGACGGGATGTCGATGCCTGCGCCGTAGCTTCGACATCGTGGGTTCGCCTGCGTCCTGGGGGTGTTCCGGAGGACAACGGCCGCATTCGCTGTCAACTCGGCCAGGCGTCGCGCAGCAAGCCGAGAATGACTTCGCGTTGCGCAAGGGTCGTCGGTGTCACATTGCCAATGCTCGGTGCCTTCGGCCATGCTCGATCCTCGAACGTGACCCCGGCGCATTCGCGAGCGCCGCTGTAGCGCGGCAGCACGTGAAAGTGGACGTTGGGGTCGACCATCATGAGCATCAGGTAGTTGAACTTGTCGGGCTGAAAGGTGCGGGCGAACGCGGCCTCGATGTCGCCCGCGATCGACGCGAGCTCGGCGAGGGCACGCGGTTCCACCGCCGACAACGACGTTGCGGGGCTCTTTTCCGCCACGACCAGCGAGCCAAGCGTGATCTGATCGTTGCGCAGCAACACCACCCAGTGCGAATAGTCGTGTATGAGCGTGTCGGGATAGCCGAACTTCTTCATCGTCGGGTTCGTCATCGATCATCTCCGCGTTGAAACCGCTCCGCCGCGTACGGGGTCATGTCCACTTGTGATGACCGCTCCCCCGCGAGATCGGCGATGAGCTTGCCGGTGATCGGTCCCAGCGTCAGGCCCAGATGTCCGTGGCCGAATGCGAAGTACGCGCCTGGGATGCGAGGGGCGCGTCCGATGACCGGAAGGCTGTCCGGGGTCGAGGGACGATGTCCCATCCAGTTTTCGTGTGGGTTCGTCCGCAAACCGGGCAGAAGCGCCTCGGCCATCGGAATGAGCATTTCGGCCCGGCGGTAGTTCGGCGGCGCTTCCAGGCCGGCGAGTTCGGCGGTGCCGGCCACGCGAATGCCGTCCGCCATGGGCGTGATGCCGAAGCGGTGGTCGCCCGACAGCACCGGAATTCGAAGGTCGATGCCGGGGTCGCTCAGCATCACGTGGTACCCGCGCTCGGAGTCCATGGGGATACGGGCGCCGAGCTTCGCCGCCCAGCGTCTGGACCACGCCCCCGTGGCGAGCACCAACCGATCGACCCCGTGCCTGCCGGCGTCGGTCAGCAACGTCACGTGGCGGTCCGAATCCACTTCGATGTCCCGGACGGTTTCGCGCAGCACGGTTCCACCATCGCGCCGGAACGCTTCGACCAGCCGTGTCGTCAGGTGAAAGGGATTGGCCACGGTCATGCAGTCGGGCAGAAACACACCGCGTCGAACGGACAGGGCGACTGCGGGCACGAGCTGACGCACCTCGTCGGCGGACAGCTCCTCGATGTGCACGCCGCGTCGTCGGCGCATGTCGTGCGCGGACCGCGCAGCCCGGTACGCCGTCTCCGACTGGTAGACGTACAGCTCGCCCGTGCGGGCGATGGCATCGAGTGCTTCGGCGGCACCGAGCATCTCCCTGAAGGCGTCGATTGCCCGGTCGAGCAGCGCTGCGATTGCGACCGAAATCCGTTCGACCCGGTCCGGACGTGCTGCGGCGATGAATCTCAGCAGGTAGGGCGTCAACCGCGGCAGACAGGGCCAGCGGATGACCAGCGGCCCGTTCGGATCGAGCAGCATGCGCGGGACCTGTCGCAGTACCCCGGGCGTGGCGACGGGAACGCTGGCGCCGATCTGGATGATGCCGCCGTTACCGTAGGAGCAGCCCCGGCCGGGCTCGTCACGGTCGATGAGGGTGACGCGGTGTCCGTCGCGCAACAACGCAAAGGCGCAGCAGACCCCCACCACGCCCGCGCCGACGACAGTGAAATGGCGTCGCCGGTGTGTGCCCTCGGACATCGGCCGGCGGATCGGGGCGGTCAGGCCGGCAGGTTGCGACCGCGCGCCTGCTCCCGGATCTGCCCGGCGATGTCGACCCCGACCATTTCACTCCACGCGTTCAGAATGCGCTTGGTCACGGGGCCGGGCGCGGCCTTGTTGAGCGGCCGCCGGTCGATCGAGCCGACGGGCAGGACGCAGAATGTCCCCGCGGTCAGGAACGCCTCGTCCGCGTTGTAGACGTCGTAGGGCGTGTAGAAGCCTTCGTCGACCGGGATGTCCAGCCGCCCGGCGATCTCGGCCACGGTCATCATGCTCTCGCCGACCAGGGCGCCGCTGCGGTTGGGCATGCAGATTCGGCCGTTGCGCACGAACATGAAGTTCGAGCCCTGGCTTTCCGTCACGTAGCCGTTGACGTCGAGCATCAGCGGCTGCGCTTCGGGGTCGACGTCCTGCGCTTCGAAGGCGGCGATGAAGTTGTTCATCTTGGCCGAGATCTTGGCCTGGGGCGACAGGCACGCAGGGGGAACGCGCCGCGTGCTGGTGATCACCAGCGGTATGCCGCCGCCGTCGTCATAGTGCTTCGCGAACACGGCGAGGTTGATGGGCATGCAGAACACGACGACTGTGAGCGGCATGTCCTGGCCGCGATGCACGCTGCCCTCGTCGGGCATGACGCCGCGGCTCACGTGCATCCGGCACAGGTAGTCGCCACCGCTCGCGAGCAACGGCACGTTGCGCTCGATGACCTCCAGCACGATCCCGTGGAAGTCCTCCGCGGGCATGCCCATGTCGAAGCGGCAATACCGCATCGAGCGGTACAGGCGCTGGACGTGCTCCCACATGCGGTAGGGCTTGCCGGCGAAGGTGCGGCCGGCGTCGTAGACGGCGTCGCCCCAGATGAAGCCGCGGTCGAAGATGGACAGGCGGGCTTCGCTCTCGGGGATGATTTCGCCGTTCAGGTACACGACCCGTTCGGTTGCCATGCCGTCGGCGGCTTCGCTCATCTCGTGGCTCCTGCGCTTCGCGATATCCGATTCGAATTGCGCATCCTGCCAGTAGCGGCTCACGATGACGAGAAATCGATCGCCGGGCAGTTGCGAAACCGAGCGGTCGTGGAGCGTCACCGGCGCTTTCGCGGAGTCACTTTCCGCGATCTTGACGGGTCGGCGCATTCGACCCAGGGCAAGCCACGGCGACAGGGAGAACCTGCGGCCGGCGGCAACCGACGCGACCTCCGGCGCAGCATGCGGATTTGCCGGAGCCGCGCCGGCGTTCAGAGTTTCCTTGACACTGCGACAGACCCAAACCTATGGTGACGGGCCGAAAAACAAGGGTTTGATTCGCTGATACCGCAGAAAATCAACACGAGGGAGATACCAAGGATGTTTGCCAAACTGACCCGTACGATAGTCTCGCTGTCGCTGCTGATGTTCGCCGCGACGCAGTCCGCCACCGTGCTCGCGGCCGAGGAGTCCGTGCTCGACAAGGTCATGGCCCGCGGCCATGTGATCGTCGGCGTGACCAGCGAAACGCCGCCGTTCGGCTTCGTCGACGAAAACGGCGAACTCACCGGATTCGACGTCGACATCGCGCGACTCATCGCGAAGAACCTGTTCGGCGAGGACGGGCACATCGAGTTCGTCAAGCAGGGCTTCGCCGCACGCTGGGCCAACACCCAGAGCGGCAAGATCGATTTCGGCATCCAGGTGACGACCGTCTACCCGGAACGTGCGCTCAAGGTCGCGTTCACCCGGCCCTACATCGATTCGGGCATCGCGGTGCTGGTGCGCAAGGACGCCGGCGTGACGAGCATCACCGAGCTCGACGACGCCAAGTACACCGCCGCCATTCTCACCAACCCGCAGAGCAAGGAACGCCATGACCGCTTCTTCCCCAACGCGAACGCCACCGTGTTCGACAGCGGGTCGGCGCAGTTCGCGGCGGTCAAGACCGGACGCGCCCAGTTCCTCCAGATCGATCAGCCGGTCGCCAACTACTACGCGGTGGGCAACGACGACGTGATGGTCCTGCCCGAACTGCTGACGGACCGGACCTTCAACGCGGTGTTCGTGAAGATGGGCGACTTCAAGTGGTGGCTGGCGCTTGACACCATCGTCGCGACGTTCCGGGGCGGTTCGCGCTACAGCGAGTACGCCGACGTCTACGAGAAGTGGTTCGGCGTGCGTCCCCCGCAGTTGAACTACTAGAAGCCGATGGCGGACGCCCTCCCGGGAGGGCGTCCGCACTCCAATCCGCAGTGCCGGACCCGGTGAAGCACCGACGCGTCCGCTCCGAGCGCTGACGAGCGAAGGGTTCGGGCGTCATGTTCCAGGCAATTCAGCAGTACTTCGACCTCAACTACGTCATCCGCAATCTGCCCGAGTTCTACGCCGGACTCGAATGGACGGTGATGACGATGTTCGCGGCGATGGGTCTCGCCTTCGTCTGGGGCCTGCTCCTCGTCGTTCCCATCATGTCGCGACATCGCTGGATACGGGCGCCGTTTCGCGCCTACATCGAGTTCTCGCGCAACACCCCGCTGCTGCTGCAGATCTTCGTCATCTATTTCGGGCTGCCCATGATCGGCCTGCTGTGGTCGGCCTTCGTGTGCGGCGCCATCGCCGTCGCCGGGCAGCACGGCTGCTACCTGGCCGACGTGTTCCGGGGCGGCATCGAGGCGGTGAGCCGGCGCCAGCGCGAGGCGGCGCGGGCGCTCGGGATGAGCCCGTGGTCGATCATGCGCCTCGTGGTACTGCCCCAGGCCCTGCTGAAGGTCCTGCCTGCGATGGGCAACCAGGTCGTCCTGCTCATCAAGGACACATCTCTCGTTTCGGCCATCGGCGTGGTCGAGCTCACCCTGATTGGCAAACAGCTCACCGAGAAGAGTGCCACCACCATCGAAGTCTTCGTCGTCATCGCACTGGTGTTCCTGGTGCTGACGACGATCGCGGGGGTGTTGATGCGAGTGCTCGAAGAGCGCTACCGGGCGCGGCTGTAGCCGTCCTCGATCTCCGCCGGACAGTGTCGCGCAGACGATAACGAGCTCCTCGAACAATGCCCTTCGACGTCCTGATCTCCGCCTTCCCCTACCTCCTGAAGGGTGCGGTCATCACCTTCTGGCTGGCGGTGGTCACCATCGTCGCCGGATCGCTGCTGGGCGCGGTTCTGGGGATCCTGAGCGTCTTCGCCCCCGCTTCGGTCAGGGCCGCGATCACCGCCTACGTGTTCGTGATTCGGGGCATCCCCATCCTGGTGCTGATGTTCCTCACCTACTACGCGCTGCCGGCGATGGGCGTCCTGCTCGGAGACTACGTGACCGTGTCGGGCGCGCTGATCGTCTACTGCGGTGCCTATGTCACCGAAATCGTTCGCGGGGCCATTCTCGCCGTGTCCCGCACCCAGGTCGAAGCGGCCAAGGGGCTCGGCATGCGTCGTCTGCAGTACATGCGCCTGGTGATCTTTCCCCAGGCGATGCGCCTCTCGATTCCACCGTATCTCAACAATTCGATCGTGATGGTGAAGTCGACCGCCTACGTGTCGGTGGTGGGGATCTGGGAGCTGAGCTACGCGGCACGCGAGGTCGCGGAGCGAACGCTCGCCCCGTTCCAGGTCTTCTTCGGTGCCATGATCCTCTACTTCCTGGTGTGCTGGCCGATGTCCATCTGGGCGGCGCACATGGAGAAGCGCACCAAGTACGATGAATAGACGCATGTCTCGCCATTGCACGGACTCCACGGTCCACGATTCGATTCAGGCGGAGGCCCGTCGCTTCGAGGATTCGGCAACCGGCGGCCGTTCGTTTCGGGGCGGCCTGATGACTCCACGACACGCCGGCCCGCGCAGACCGATGTCTTCGCACAGGACCACGAGGTACGGGCTCGACCGGTTCGAAGCCTGACCGAGCACCGGGAGATTCACCGACATGAAGCGCATCCACGTCGCCCTCGCCGTCAGCAACCTGGACAATGCCGTCGCGGACACGCGGCACCGTCTCGGAGTCGAGCCTTGCGTGGTGGTGCCCGACACCTACGCACTGTTTCGCACCGCTTCGGTCAACCTTTCGCTCACCGTGAATGCGGAGCAGGCCGGTCGGCTTCGCCATCTCGGCGTCGAGGACCCCGAGGCGACGGCCTTTGCGGCCGAGTCGGGTCCGGACGGCCTGGTGTGGGAGCGGTTCACGGCCGAGCAGCAGGCCGACGAGATCAACACCTGTTGGCCGCAGGCGAACTACACGCCGGACAGGCTCTGAGCCCCGACCCGCGAACCGCGGCGCGAGGGTGCGGGAGAAGCCGATGTCGATGATCGAAGTCAAGGATCTGCACAAGAGATTCGGCTCGCTCCAGGTGCTGAACGGTTGCAGCTTCACCGTCGACCGCGGACAGGTGCTGGTGGTGATCGGCCCGAGCGGCTCCGGCAAGTCGACCATGCTGAGGTGCGTCAACTTCCTCGAGGAGTACGACGGCGGCGAGGTGTGGATCGACGGCGAATCCGTCGGCTACGACTTCGGGACCAACGGCGCCCGCAAGCGTCAGTCGGAGCGACGGATCGCGGAACTGCGCGCGGAAGTGGGCATCGTCTTCCAGAGCTTCAACCTGTTCCCCCACCGCAACGTCATCGACAACATCGTCATGGCGCCGGTGAACGTGAAGGGAATGCCAAGGTCGGAGGCGAGCGACATCGCCCGCGAGCTGCTCCGCAAGGTGGGGCTCGAGGACAAGATGCTCGAGTACCCGTCCAGGCTCTCCGGCGGCCAGCAGCAGCGGGTCGCCATCGCCCGCGCGCTCGCCATGCAGCCCAAGGTGATGCTGTTCGACGAGGTCACCTCGGCGCTCGACCCGGAACTGGTCGGCGAGGTGCTGCAGGTGATGCGTCAGCTCGCCGAGGAAGGCATGACGATGATGATCGTCACGCACGAGATGCACTTCGCGCGCGACGTCGGCGATCAGTTGCTGTTCATCGACGAGGGCCTGATCGTCGAGGAGGGGCTGCCGTCCGAGATTCTCGCCAACCCGCGGAGCGAGCGTCTGAAGGCATTCATCAGCCGTTTCAGGGAGGCAGGGCTCCTGTAGGACGCCAACGGGATTCCGTCTCGGACTGACGAGGCATGTGGTGCCGTTCCCGCGGGCATGTTGCCCGTCCAGGCCGCCGGCCGCGAATGAACAATCCGCCGAAGGCTCGCGATTGTTCAAGCGGGCAAGATGCCTGCTTACCGGGTGTTTTTCGGGGTGTCGGGAGAGACCGAAAAATTCTCTTAACACGCTGATAAGCATCATGTTTTTGACTCTCTTCTTGTCGCGGCGATACGCTGCATCGCAGCCAAAATCCCGTACACCGAAGAGTAGGAAAATCCATGATCCCTCCCGGGAAAAGACACTCCGTTCGCCTCTGCGCCACCTTCGTCAAGACCGTCAGCGTCCCCGGCCGGTACGGGGACGGGTACGGTGGGCTCGGTCTGAGCCTGCGGGTCACGCCCCGCAAGTCCGGCGGCCTGTCCAAGACCTGGGCGCAGGCCATCTCCGCCAACGGCACCAAGACCAGCCTCGGCCTCGGATCTTACCCCGTCGTCACCCTCGCGATGGCGCGAGACCGCGCGCTCGCCAACGCGCGCGCCCTCGCCGAGGGCCGCGACCCCAGGCGGCGCTTCCAGCAGGTGCCCACCTTCGCGCAGGCCAATGAGACGGTCCTCGCGATCCACGCCGAGCACTGGAAGAGCGAGCGTACCAAGGGCCAGTGGCGCGCCAGCATGCGCGACTACGTCCTGCCGCGCCTCGCGCGAAAGCGCGTCGATGCCGTCACCACCGCCGACGTCATGGCGGTGCTGCTGCCGATCTGGTCCACCAAGCGCGTGACCGCCGGGCGGGTCCGCCAGCGCATCGGCGCGGTGATGAAGTGGGCGGTCGCGCAAGGCTACCGCGACGACAACCCGGCGGGCGACGCGATCTCCGCGGCACTGCCCAAGGCCGCGGTGCGCAAGCAGCACATGCGGGCGCTGCCTCACGCCGAGGTCGGGGCGGCGCTCGCGCGCGTGAAGGGCTCGGGCGCCTGGCGCGGCAGCATGCTCGCGTTCGAGTTCCAGTGCTCACCGCCGCGCGCTCGGGCGAGGTGCGCAACGCCCGGTGGGAGCAGATCGACCGGGACGGGGCGGTGTGGACGATTCCGGCCGAGCGCATGAAGGCGGGCCGCGAGCACCGGGTGCCGCTCTCGCCCCGGGCGCTCGAGGTGCTCGACGGCGCGGCGGAGCTCTTCGACGGACAAGGGCTCGTGTTCCCCTCGCCCACCGGGCGGGTGCTCAACCACGCCGCCCTGACCGACTTGCTGCATGGCCTCGGCATCGACGCCGTCGCGCACGGATTTCGCTCCTCGTTCCGGGACTGGTGTTGTTTCTCGCTTTCACTCGTGGAATCCCCGGGGGAATTTGCCGGTTTGTTCCGTAGACGGATTGCCTGGGATGACGAAGCAATCCGGGAAGCGGCCGGAGCCGGTGGTGTTGCCTTTCCCATGAATCGTTATTGCAGA
>JAJDUQ010000303.1 GCA_022826505.1 Gammaproteobacteria bacterium | reverse complement strand
GGCAAGGTTTCCCAGGCCGAGGCCGAGCAGCTCGCGGTTCGGATTGTGTCGGGAGCCGGTGAAGGTATCGGCGATGAGCGACCACATCAGGGTGTAGACGGAGCTGATGAGGGCGATCAGCACCGCTGGTCCGACCGCTTCCGGCAGGAAGTCGAGCGACGGGACCTCGAGTACCGGGATCGGCAGTCCAACCGGGACCGGGCCGAGCTGCTCGATATCGGGCAGGTAGAGCGCAACGACCCAACCGATCCCGACCGCCGCCAGCGGCGCGGGGAGGAGCTTGCCGATACGGGCCGGCCACACGAAAAACACGGCCAGGCAAAGGGCTGCGAGGACGACGTCGCTCGTGCCGAGCCGAAACAGCTTCTCGACCTGTACCGAGAGGAGCAGCACCCCGATCCCCGACATGAACCCCGTGAGCACGATGTGCGGCATGTAGGAGACGTAGCGGCCGACGCCCGCGAGCCCGAGGACGATCTGGATGGCGCCGGCCATGACGACGATGACCGCAAGCTCCGGCAGGCTCAGCGCATCGCCCACGAGCAACGTCGCGGTGATGACCGCGAGCACGGCGCTCGGGCCGCTCACCATCGCGCGCGTGCCGCCGCACACGGCTGCGATGCCCCCCACGAAGACGCCGCACCAAAGCCCCGCCAGGGGTCCCATGCCGGAGATGACGCCGAGTGCCATGGTGGTCGGAACATAGGATGCCACGAGGGTGACGCCGGCCTTCAAATCCGCCCAAAGGGTCTCGCGGGCATAAGGTGGCCGCGCTTCGTTCCGCAAGCCGTGCGACATGTTCGGCACTCTCCTGTGATTTACCCCTGGCGACCGATCGGATTCGAATGTTGGTCCGGAAATCTCGGTGTGGCGTGAGAGACACGTCCTCCCAGTGGGTGAGACTCCCGTCCGGCAACTGCCCTTCCAGCCGGTAGCGATTGGAACGGTCGTGGAGGCAATGAAGCGGCTGATGCGTCCAGTGTAGAAGGTCCCTTCGGGACTTGGCGAGCATGCAGGCCGTAACGATCAGTGGACGTCGAGCAGGCCTCCAAAAGGGGTAGCGCAGGAGCCGACCCGCCTGACAATCGGGGAAGGCCGCCGGCGCTCTTCGTTTGCACCTCCGAGGCCCATTCACGATCATCGTCAGGTATTGCCTGCGACTCGGGAAACAGGGATTCCCCGATCTTTCTCCGCTCTCCCTTGCTCTCCGGTCGATGCCGGTGCGTCCATGGGACGGACATTTGGTGCCGAGTCGAGGCAAGAAGTGAGTGAGTCGTGGCGATTTTCGCGTCCCGCATTCTCGGTAACCGCGAATGTGGCAAGTCGTGATTCGCTGTATAGTCGAGTCGCGCGCCGGCAACTGAAGTGTCCGACAATCACCGGGAGGGTCCGATTGAGCCTGGTCGGGTGAATTCAGTTGCATCGGGACTCGGCGGGGACGCCATGCACGTTCGTCCTGCCGCGTGCCGCCTTGGCGCGTTCCGTTCACGTCCCCTGATTTCGGATGCGGGCAGTCCGGCGCCGCTCCTCGGTCTGGTTCGAGGCGTGCGAATTCCGAATTCGGGGGGCCATGCGTGGCTTGGACGCGCTTTGGGCGTGAATCCCCACCAGGGAGGATGGCCGTTGATCGTCACGAGTACAGACGGGGTCGAGGGTTCTTCGGTCGTCGAGTATCTCGGCATCGTGTCCGGGGAAGCGGTCATGGGGACGAATGTCTTTCGAGACCTCTTTGCCAGTATCACTGATCTCGTTGGAGGCCGATCGGGTACGTACGAAACGGAATTGCGAAAAGCCAAGGACTTCGCTGTTGGGCAGATGAAGGAGGACGCCCGCATGCTCGGGGCCGATGCGGTGGTCGGCGTCGATCTCGACTATGAACACCTGGGCGGCGGTAACCGTTCCATGTTGATGGTCACCGCCAACGGTACCGCGGTTCGACTTCGCTGATCGCCTTCCGTCGACGGGTCGATTCCCGGCCATCGCCTTGGCACGTCAGGCTCGAACAGCGGCGGTGACGGTAGGCAGCGGCGTTGCGCGGGGTTGGCCGGCGTCCACTTCGAGTCCGCACTGCAAGAGAACGTTTCGGCGACGATGAATTCCCACAGCAGCGCTCCGGCTCTCGTGGCGGTTCGCGACGCTCACAGATTCGATGTCGCGCGACTCGACTCGTGGCTCTCGGATCGGCTGGATGGATTCGGCTGCGGTGTTCGCGTGCGTCAGTACGAGGGCGGACAGTCGAATCCGACCTATCTGGTCGAGTCCGCGAATCGGCGGGTCGTCCTGCGCAAGAAGCCGCCGGGCGTGCTGCTGCCGACCGCCCATCAGGTCGAGCGCGAGTACAGGATACTTGCGGCGCTCGCCGCCACCGAGGTTCCGGTACCGGATGTCTTTGTGCTTTGCGAGGACGAATCGGTCATTGGGACGGCTTTCTACGTGATGGCGCACATCGACGGTCGGGTTCTGTCCGATCCGCGACTTCCTGGACTGGAACCCGACCTCCGGCATGCGCTCTACCTGTCAACCGTGGCCGGGCTGGCCGCGATTCATGCTGTCGACCTGGACGTGGCAGGGCTCGCGGATTTGGGGCCGCCTTCCGGCTATCTCGAGCGTCAAGTCAAGCGCTGGACGCGACAGTACGAAAGGTCCGGAACCGATGACATCGCCGCCATGAACGAACTGGCGAGATGGTTGCCCGAACACCTTCCGACATCCGAACATACGGCGTTGGTCCATGGAGACTATCGTCTCGGAAACCTCGTGTTTGCGTACGAGAGCTCTCGACTCGCAGGCGTGCTCGACTGGGAACTCGCGACCCTCGGCGATCCGTTCGCGGATCTCGCATATCTGTGCATGGGCTACCATCACGAGGGGCCCGCGCGAGCCGGGCTCGTCCCTTATCCCGGCCGCGCATCGGGGGTTCCCCGCGAGTCGGAGTTGGTGGAGGAGTATTGCCGGCTTGCCGGAATTGGCGAAATTCCGCACTGGCGGTTCTATCTCGCGTTCTCCTTCTTTCGCCTCGCCGCTATCCTCCAGGGAGTGTATCGCCGCGGGCTCGAGGGGAATGCCTCCTCACGCGAAGCGCTGTCGAAGCGCGAACTCGTTCGGGTGTGTTCCGAGACAGGGTGGAGGCTCGCAAAATGACGGCCGCATCGTTCGACATGTCCGGAAAAGTCGCCCTGATTACCGGTTCCAGTCGCGGGATCGGGCGTGCGATCGCCGAGGCGTTTGCGCAGGCCGGCGCCAAGGTCGCAATCTCCAGCCGCAATCAGGACGCCTGCGACCGGGTCGCGCGCACGATTCGCTCGGGTGGTGCCGAAGTCGTCGCGTTGGCATGCAATGTTGCCGATCGCGACGCTGTCGACTCGCTGGTGAGCGGTGTCGCAGAGCGCCTGGGTCCGATTGACGTGCTCGTCGGCAATGCAGCGACGAATCCCTATTTCGGACCCTTGCTCGAGATTGAGGACAGAGCGTGGGACAAGGTCATGGGGACGAATGTGCTGAGCAACCTGTGGTTGTGCAATCGAGTGATCCCCGGCATGGCGGAACGAGGGGAGGGCGCCGTCATCCTGGTGTCCAGCATTGCCGCCTTCAAGGGTGACGCGGCGCTCGGCGCCTACGCGGTTTCGAAGGCGGCCGAGATTCAACTCGTGCGCAGTCTCGCCGTGGAGTGGGGCCCGTGCGGGGTCCGCGTCAATGCAATCGCTCCCGGACTCGTGCGCACGGAATTCGCTCGAGCATTGTGGGAGGACGACGGGCGCAGGCGAACTCGTGAGCAGGCCACTCCACTGCGCAGGATTGGCGAACCGGGAGACATCGCGGGCGCCGCCGTGTTCCTCGCCTCCGGAGCGGGCGCCTACGTCACAGGTCAATGCATCGTGGTCGACGGCGGTGTGACGATTGCGAATCCGGGTGCGTAGATCATGCCGGAAACCACGGGGATTCCGGATGTTGGCCGGCCGGTGGCGGGATGTTGGACGAGTATGCAGCTCTTGCGGTCAGCATCAGGTGCCGGCCTGCCGGGATGGACCGGACACCGAATCCGGGCCGATCGATCGGACGAAATGCACGCCTCCACGATCGGAAATTGAAACCGTGGAGGCTGCACCCGCAAAGATCCGACCGGTATACTGGAAGCATCAGTCATCGCGACAGATTCGACGGAGCCGCGCGACATGCAGGTGACGGTGGAAACGACCCAAGGACTAGAGCGGCGCATGCGGGTGGAAATACCCGAGGAGAAGGTCAGAGGCGAAATCGACAAGAGATTGGGCGATCTTGCCAGAAGCGTGAGGATTCCGGGATTCCGCCCGGGAAAGGCGCCGGTGAAGGTGGTCGCGCGGCGCTATGGTCGGCAGGTGCGCGATGAAGTGGTCGGTGGTCTGGTCCAGGAATCGCTCGTTGATGCACTGGGCCAGGAGCAACTTCGTCCCGCTGCCGCGCCGCGCATTGCGCCGCTGGAGACCGCCGCCGGCGTGAGCTATACGGCGACCTTCGATGTGTTGCCGGAAATCGTCCTGCCGCAGTTCGAGTCGATCGAGATTGTGCGGCCAGTCGCCGAGGTGGTGGACGAGGATGTCGCGCGCATGTTGGAGACGATGCGTGCTCAACGTCGGACATGGGGGACGGTCGACCGCGCTGCTGTCTCGACCGACCGTGCAGTGATTGATCTCGCGGGTTTCGTGGACGGTGAGATGGTCGATGAGGCCGGCGCGACGGAACTGCCTGTCGAACTCGATGCGGGCCGGATGGTCGATGGCTTCGAGGATGCCCTCGTCGGCGTGCGGGCCGGTGAGGACAGGACGCTGGAACTCATCTTCCCACAGAACTATCCCGAGCATCTTGCGGGCAAGCCGGTCACCTTCAACGTCACCGTGCACCGGGTGGAGGAACCCGAGCTACCGGAGCTGAATGACGCGTTTGCAGAAAGCTTCGGGGTCTCGGAAGGGGGACTTGATGCCTTGCGCGGCGAAGTGCGGGCGAACATGGAACGCGAACTCGCCGACGGACTGCGCAGGACCCTGAAACAGCACGTGATGGAAGCATTGCTTGCCGAAGTTGGGATCGAGCTGCCGGAATCGATGGTGCGAGACGAAACGGCGCGTGCAATGCAGCGCCGACAGGAGGAATTGGCGCGTTCCGGAATCGATCCCCAACGAGTCGAACTGTCGCCGGACATGTTCGACGAACCGGTACGGCGCAGAATTGCCCTCGATCTTCTGGTCGCGGAGATCGTCAAGGAACACCGGATCGAACTCGACCATGCACGGGTACGGGCTCGGGTCGAAATGATTGCTTCTACCTACCAGGATCCCGCCAGGATTCTCGACTGGTACTACTCCGACAGGGGGCGTCTCTCGGGAATCGAGTCCCTCGTGTTCGAGGATCAAGTCGTGGACTGGATTCTGGAGCGTGCGCAGGTCGTCGATGAACCGGCCTCGTTTGACCGGATTCTGAATCCCGGGCAGACTGACGCCGCGACTGCGTGAATGAGGAAGGTCTCGAGAGCTTCTCGCGGGCCTTCGTCGGTCAGAACCGGGTCATGTCCCGCATCGGAGGCGGAGCCGGGTCGACCCGGATGGATGGCAGGTCGAAACCGATGCAGCCCGACATCTCGAGAACCAGGACTGGATGATCTGAAATGTCTGGAGCAACGCAGACCCGCGCACTCAATCTCATCCCCATCGTAGTGGAGCAGTCCGCACGGGGGGAGCGGTCCTACGACATATATTCGCGGCTGCTCAAGGAACGAGTCGTGTTCCTGTGCGGTCCGATCGATGACCTTGTTTCGAATGTCGTTGTCGCTCAGCTACTGTTTCTCGAATCGGAGAATCCCGACAAGGACATTCATCTCTACGTCAATTCTCCGGGTGGAATGGTCACAGCCGGTCTCGCGGTCTACGACACGATTCAGTTCATCAAGCCGGACGTGAGCACGATGTGCGTCGGGCAGGCGGCCAGCATGGGAGCCTTGTTGCTTGCCGGAGGAGCGAAGGGGAAACGCTATTGCCTCCCACACTCACGGATGATGATTCACCAACCGCTGGGAGGGTTTCAGGGTCAGGCGTCGGATATCGACATCCACGCAAAGGAAATTCTGCGTACCCGCGAGCGACTCAACGCCATTCTCGCCTTGCATACCGGTCAACCTCTCGAGCGAATCCAGACAGACACGGACCGAGATCGGTTCATGGAAGCCAACGAGGCGCGAGAGTACGGTCTGGTCGACGAAGTGCTGGAAGCGCGTGAGCCACGTGTCGACTCCGGTGGCGATTGACGTCCGTAGCGGCGCAACAACGCGCGAATTCACCTGATGGCGAGCGACAAGCAAGGCAAGGGCGGCAACGGCGACCGACTGCTGTACTGCTCGTTCTGCGGAAAGAGCCAGCATGAGGTCCGCAAGCTGATTGCCGGTCCGTCCGTCTTCATATGTGATGAATGCGTCGACCTTTGCAACGACATCATTCGCGAGGAAATCCAGGAAAAGTCGGGGCCGGGATCGTCGAACCGACTGCCCGCTCCCCGAGAGATTGACAGCATCCTCAACGACTATGTCGTCGGTCAGTTCCACGCGAAGAAAGTGCTCTCTGTCGCGGTCTACAACCACTACAAGCGACTCGATTCCGGCGTCAAGGTCGACGAGGTGGAGTTGTCAAAGAGCAACGTATTGCTGATCGGCCCTACCGGCTGCGGGAAGACCCTGCTGGCGGAAACATTGGCTCGACTCCTCAACGTGCCGTTCACGATCGCCGACGCGACGACTCTGACCGAAGCGGGATACGTGGGAGAGGATGTCGAGAACATCATCCAGAAGCTACTCCAGAAGTGCGACTACGATGTGGAGAAGGCGCAAACGGGTATCGTGTATATCGACGAAATCGACAAGATTTCACGCAAGTCCGACAATCCGTCCATTACTCGGGATGTGTCGGGCGAAGGGGTCCAGCAGGCGCTGCTCAAGCTCATCGAGGGTACAGTGGCATCGGTGCCGCCGCAGGGTGGACGCAAGCATCCGCAGCAGGAGTTTCTCCAGGTCAATACGTCGAACATACTGTTCATATGCGGCGGTGCGTTCGGTGGACTGGACAAGATCATCGAGCGTCGCGCGTCACAGCATGGCGGAATTGGCTTTTCGGCGGACGTGAAAGGCAAGGACGACGCGAAGAAGGTCGGCGAAATCCTCAAGGAAGTGGAGCCCGAGGATTTGATTCACTATGGCCTGATTCCCGAGTTTGTCGGACGGCTGCCAATCCTTGCGACTCTCGAGGAACTCGACGAAGCCCAATTGGTGCAGATTCTGACCGAGCCGAAGAACGCGCTCGTGAAGCAATACAAGCGCCTGTTCCTGATGGAGGGCACGGATGTCGAGTTTCGCGAGGACGCGCTCGGATGCGTGGCCCGCAAGGCAATGGAACGCAAGACCGGAGCGCGAGGTCTAAGGTCTATCCTGGAGCATGTGCTTCTCGACACGATGTATGACCTGCCGTCAATGGACAATGTGGCGAAGGTGGTTGTCGACGAGTCTGCAATCGAAGGCGAATCCGCACCTCTGCTGATCTACGAAGGTGACAAGCAGCGCGCCGTTCCGGACTGATGCCGGGAGGCGGCGATGCGCGGCGACCATTTCGTCCCCACGACGATTCGCAAGATCCGGTGCGTGCTTGAATTCAGCCTGCCGCGGCGCCATGTGGCACAAGTCGCGGGTTCCGTAACCACACCAACTGCCTGCTCGGCGCTGTCGGGCGAGCACCAATTCAGGCTGAACACTCTTCGGAGGTGCTCGACATGATCCCCGTGCTTCCACTGCGGGATGTCGTTGTCTATCCACACATGGTGATCCCCCTTTTTGTCGGTCGGGAACGGTCCATTCAGGCGCTTCAGCAGTCGATGGAACAGGACAAGCGGATCCTGCTCGTCGCACAAGTCGACGCGGGCCAGGACAATCCGGCAGTCGAAGAAATCTACCGAGTCGGGACCGTCGCCACCATTCTGCAGCTCCTGAAGCTCCCCGACGGTACTGTCAAGGTTCTGGTGGAAGGTGGTCAGCGGGCGCGAATCGACGAGTTCGAAGAAGGTGAAACCTTCCTGAGCGCGAGTATCACGGTGCTCGATCCGGGACCCGAGGACGGGCGCGAGATTGAAGCGCTGACCCGATCGCTGCTCGCCCACTTCGAGCAGTACGTCAAGCTCAACAAGAAGACTCCACCCGAAATCCTGGCTTCGCTCTCCGGCATCGATGACGCGGCGCGGCTCGCGGATACCATTGCTGCCCATCTGGCGGTCAAGATCGATCAGAAACAGGCCATTCTCGAAATTCACGACACGCGTGAACGGCTGGAGCATCTCGTCGCACGAATCGAGGAGGAAATCGACCTTCTGCAAGTCGAAAAACGCATTCGGGGACGCGTGAAGCGGCAGATGGAGAAGAGTCAGCGCGAGTACTACCTCAACGAGCAGATGAAGGCGATCCAGAAGGAACTCGGCGACATGGACGAGTCGCCGAACGAAATCGAGGATCTTGCCAAGCGAATCGATTCGGCCGGGATGTCCAAGGAGGCGCGCGGCAAGGCGACGGCGGAGCTGAACAAGCTCAAGATGATGTCACCGATGTCGGCCGAAGCCACCGTTGTCCGCAATTACGTCGATTGGCTCGTCAACGTCCCGTGGAAGAAGCGGACCCGGATTGGTCGCGATCTTCGCAAGGCGGAAGAGGTTCTCGAGGCAGATCACTACGGTCTGGAAAAGGTGAAGGAGCGTATCGTCGAATATCTCGCGGTGCAGACGCGGGTGAAGAAACTCAAGGGCCCCATCCTTTGCCTGGTGGGAGCACCCGGAGTCGGCAAGACCTCGCTCGGCCAGTCGATCGCCCGCGCGACAAACCGCAAGTTCGTCAGAATGTCCTTGGGTGGTGTCCGCGACGAGGCGGAGATTAGAGGCCATCGACGCACATATATCGGCGCGCTTCCCGGGAAAATCGTTCAGAATCTCGCGAAGGCCGGAGTGCGGAACCCACTGTTCCTGCTTGACGAAGTTGACAAGATGTCGATGGATTTCCGAGGTGATCCGTCCTCGGCGCTGCTCGAGGTGCTCGATCCCGAGCAGAATCATGCGTTCAACGATCACTATCTCGAAGTCGACTACGACCTCTCTCACGTCATGTTCGTCGCTACCGCGAATACATTGAACATTCCGCCGCCGCTGCTCGATCGCATGGAGGTCATCAGGCTCTCGGGATATACCGAGGACGAGAAGCTGAATATCGCGCGGCGGTATCTCCTACCCAAGCAGATGGAGAATTCGGGCCTGGAATCCGAGGAGTTGATGATTTCCGAAGACACGATTCGCGACATCATCCGGTATTACACTCGGGAGGCTGGAGTGCGCAACGTGGAGCGCGAAATCGCCAAGATTTGCCGAAAGGTCGTGAAGAAGAAGGTGGGGGATCAGGTTGAAGGTGCGGTAGAGATTACGCCCGAAAACATCGACGACTACCTCGGCGTCAAGCGCTACAGATTCGGCCGCAAGGAAGAAGCGGATCGCGTGGGCCAGGTCACAGGCCTTGCCTGGACGGAGGTTGGCGGAGACCTGCTCACAATCGAAGCAGTCGTAATGTCAGGCAAGGGCAAGGCGACATACACCGGTCAGCTCGGAGAGGTGATGCAGGAGTCAATCCAGGCCGCGATGACAGTGGTGCGCGCGCGGACCTCCGTTCTCCGGGTAGACGAAAAGTTCTACCAGAAGCGTGACATTCACATCCACGTCCCCGAAGGTGCGACCCCAAAGGACGGACCGAGCGCTGGCGTCGGGATGTGCACCGCAGTGGTTTCTGCGCTCACCGGCATCGCCGTTCGTGCCGATGTCGCCATGACTGGCGAAATAACGCTTCGGGGCGAGGTTCTGCCCGTCGGGGGACTGAAGGAAAAATTGCTCGCGGCGCTTCGCGGCGGAATTCGACTGGTGTTGATTCCCGAGGAGAACGCGCGGGAACTCGTGGAAATTCCGGAGGACATCAAATCGAATCTCGATATTCGTCCCGTGAAGTGGATCGACCAGGTGCTCGACATCGCCCTCACGAGACAACCGGCCAGCACAGACGAGCCGGCGGAGGAGGCGCGTGTGGAATCTTCCGATTCGGGCGGCGAGAATATGGACCGCAACGGCTTGACAACACACTGATTCGCGTCGCTGAAGCGCGTATGTTGACAGTCGTTTCAAGCACTTGCTATATACGACGGCAGACAGGAGGCGGGTGACGTCGCGGTCGCCGCCGAAGATGGCGAGCCGTTTGGTAGGCTCCTGGAAGATGCCGTAGACTTGCGGCTTCTTCCGGGTGCTTAGCTCAGTTGGGAGAGCGTCGCCCTTACAAGGCGAAGGTCGGGGGTTCGAGCCCCTCAGCACCCACCAGGACTCATTCTGGCAGCAGCTTTTCGGAGTGGTAGTTCAGTTGGTTAGAATACCGGCCTGTCACGCCGGGGGTCGCGGGTTCGAGTCCCGTCCACTCCGCCATCAAGCATGCGACAATCACGCGCCCCTTCTTGGCGGGCGCGTTTTTCCTTGTGGGTGGCTATCCGGTGCTACGTACCAGTGTCGGCGGTGCCCAGGACCCGTTGGCCGAATCCACCTGAATCGACGGCGCGCGCAGCGTCGAGGTTGAATTCATGCTGCAGTTCATTCGAGACAATGCGACCGGTTGGATAGCGTGGGGAATTGTGATTCTCATCAGTATCCCGTTCGCGCTCTGGGGAATTCACCAGTACGTGACTCCGGAAAGCAGCGTGGCGGTCGCGACCGTTGACGACACGGAAATCGGGTACTACGACTTTCAGCGGCTCTATGCGCGTCGCCGGCAGCAGCTTCAGTCGATTCTCGGTGCTGGGCTCCTCGATGCGGACGACGACAGTCGACTGCGGCGCGAAGTACTCGACGGAATGATCGACGCCGAGGTTCTCGTGAGATCGGGAATCGACGCGGGTATGCGTGTGGGCGACGAACAGCTTGCGAATACTATTCAGACCCAGGAGTTCTTCCAGTCGACAGATGGATTCTCGCCGGATGCCTACGAAGGCTGGCTGCGCAGCCAAGGTTATTCTTCAGGCGGATTCGAAGAGGAACTCCGACGATCGTTGCTCGAACAGCAGATTACCCTCGGTATCGCCGGTTCGGACTTCGTCTCCGCAGGCGGTGTGCATGACGCAGTCAGGCTCCGATTGCAGACGCGGACGATCTCGCTGTTGACGATCCCGGCCTCCGACTTCAAGGTGCCTGAACCAACAGACTCCGAAATTCGAACGCACTTCGATCGGAATCGTGGCGAGTACACCGCACCCGAACGTGTGCGCCTGCGCTACCTGGAAATTTCTCTGGGTGAAATCGCTTCCGGTATCAAGGCCGACGACGAAGAGCTTCGGGCCCTGTTCGACGCCGAGCCGGAACGATTCGTAACGCCGGAGAAGCGAGATGTCTCGCATATCCTGCTAGCCGTTTCCCCGGAAGCCGACGCAGATGATGCCACGCACGCGGAAGACAGGTTGAAATCGCTGAAAGACCGCATCTTGGCGGGTGCGTCGTTCGAGGACTTGGCCCGAGAGAACTCCGACGATCCAGGGTCCGCAGCGAGCGGCGGGGCGCTCGGTTTCATTGAACGCGGCATGATGGTCCCGGAGTTCGAAGAGGCGGCCTTCGCGCTTGCACCGGCCGAAGTGAGCGACCCAGTACGAACGAGCTATGGTTGGCACCTGGTCAAGGTGTTGGCCGTGCAGGAGTCTCGCAACGCAACGTTCGATGAAGTTCGCGACCAAGTGCTGGAGCAGTATCAGGCGCGCGAAGCGGAGCGCATCTACGTGGAAAGAGTGGAGACGCTTGCCAACGTAACCTACGAACATCCCGAATCGCTGGAAGCCGGTGCGCGCGAGCTTGGATTGGAGATTCGCGAGACAGAACCTCTGACGCGCGACGGGCAATCGGAGAGCCACATCGCCGCGCGACCAGCCGTCGTCGCCGCGGCATTCTCGAGCGATGTGCTCGACGAAGGCAACAACAGCGATCCAATTGAGTTCGAGCCGGGTCGAATCGTTGTCGTGCGTACGTTTGACCACGAGCCCAAGCGGGAACTCGAACTTGACGAAGCGCGCGCCGCAATCGTCATCGATTTGCAATCGAATGCGAGACGCAAGGCGGCGAGCGAACTCGGACATTCGTTGCTGGAGGATTTGCGCAACGGACGAGATTCGGAAGCCGTGGCGGCCGATGCCGAAGTTGAATGGAGTCGATTCGACAACGTGAGCCGGACCGGTGGGGAACTCGCGGAGAATCTGCTCGAAATCGCGTTTCGCATGCCTCGCCCCGGCACGGCAGACGCACAATTTGACGGGTTACTCGATGACAGAGGAGATTTCGTCATCATTTCGCTGTCCAGCGTGGATGACGGTGACGCCGCCTCCCTGACCGACGACGAGACTCACAGGTTGCGCCAAGCGTTGCAAGACGAGATTGGCCGATTGATGTTCGATGGCTTCATCCGCGGTCGCCGCCAAGCCGCAGATGTAAGGATTATCCAGCAGAATCCGGAGAGCTGAACGTACGTTCTGCGGATGGAGCCGTCAGTCCACTTTCAAACGGCTGGATCTGCGAAATCGCTTTTTCAAAAACTCCATCTGGTCGGCGAGAATACGCCGATTGGACAGGACCAGATACTCGGCGCGATTCGGAACGTAAGGCACCGCGAGCAACGCCATGCCTGCTTCTTCGGGAGTGCGCGACCCCTTTGCGTGGTTGCACCCGCGGCACGCGGCCACGACGTTGTTCCAGCAATCGGTGCCGCCGCGAGACAGCGGTACGAGATGGTCGCGCGTGAGTTTCAACCCGTGAAACTGTCGCCCGCAGTACATGCACAGGTGCTCGTCGCGCAGAAACAGTTCGCGGTTCGACAGCGGCGGCACCAGCCGTTCGTCACCGACGTTACGTGAGTAACCTCTCACCGCGATGATTGAATTGACCGTGATTTGCGACCGGCATCCACTGAGTCGATTGACGCCGCCGTAGAACGTGAAAGTCCGCTCGCCCGCAGTCCACGCAATCATCTCGCGCGAATTCAGCACTACCGCGTCCTGCCATGGGATCCAGCGTTGCGGCTGGCCCGCAATGTCGAGCCGGAGGATTAGGGGGTCGATGACGCTGTTCACGGTCTTGATCGGTACGAAAACGTTCGTCTTGGCGAGGCGTCGGTATTTTGCATCAATCGGATGCCGCCCGAAAATCTACGGCCGTGGCGGCTGTTGCGTCATGGCACGGCCATGCCCATCATGCTGAATCCGGCGTCGACGTGGATGATCTCGCCGGTGATACCGGCTGCAAGGTCCGAGCACAGAATCGCAGCGGCGTTTCCCACATCGTCAATGGTAACGTTGCGTCGAAGTGCCGACCGAGTCTCCACCTGTTCGAGTATCTTGCGAAAATCGGAGATGCCGGCCGCAGCCAAGGTCTTGATTGGTCCCGCAGAAATTGCGTTCGCCCGGATACCTTCGGGACCGAGCGCTGCCGCGACGTATCGAACGTTTGCTTCCAGGCTCGCCTTCGCCGCGCCCATCACGTTGTAATTGGCAACCACCCGGGTTGCCCCCAAGTAGGTCAGAGTCAGCAAGGCAGCGTTGCGTCCTCGCATCATGGGCCGTGCCGCCTTGGCAAGAGCCGCGAAGCTGTATGCACTCACGTCATGCGCGATTGCGTGCGCGTCTCGGGTGAGGGCATCGAGATAATCACCCTTCAACGCCTCTCGGGGCGCGAACGCGATTGCGTGCACGACGATATCGAGTCCGTCCCAGCGCTCGCCGAGCGTATCGAATACGCCGTCGATGTCGGAATCTTTCGCCACGTCACACTCGATGACGATGTTCGACCCTGCCTCTGCCGCCAACTTGGTGACGCGGTCGCCGAACCTCTCGTTCTGGCAGGTGAAGGCGAGCTCGGCACCCTCGCGTCGCATCGCGCGTGCGACACCCCAAGCGATCGAGCGATTGCTCGCCACGCCCAGGATGAGAGCCCGCTTACCTTTGAGAAGAGCCATCGTCGATCGATCCTGGAAGACGGTCCGGAACTGGATTGTATCGCCTCACAGGCGCTTCCACGATTCGGGAGCGATGCTCACGGGGGTTGCTGCGATGGACACCGACTCGCTCTGCGGACTCGGCGATCGTCAGGTGTTCACTCGTTGGCGAGGAACTCGCCGAACGCGAATGGCTGGCGCAGGCGCAAGTGTGCGGTGGACGGCTCGTTTACAGCGATGACTGATGGTTTGGATTGTGCTGTCACCCCCCGGGGATCCGGCGTGCCCGCTCGGAACGGCATTCGGGGGATTCCTCCGCCAACTGGTTCGAAGCTGGGATCGGAAATCTGATTGCACAGGCCTCTCGAGAGAGCCCAGTCGACGATGAGGCGGAGAATCTCGTGCCGGCACCGGATGCCCGGCAGGTCGACCGGTACGGTGTCGACACTTGAGAAAGGAACTGCTGATCCGGGTTCAGATTGTGGGTGCGCGTGTCAGGTGCACGTCGAGTTCCCGACCTGGCATCAGCGGTTCATCCGCTGGAAGTCGATTCCATTTGCGCAGGCTTGCGACGGAGACTCCGAATTGCCGCGAAATCTCCCAAAGCGAATCGCCGCGCTTGACCCGATATCGAATTCGCGCGCGGCCGTTGGAACTGCCCGAATACGAAGCTGGCAGCAATCGCAACCTCTGGCCGGGCCGCAGTACGGTAGTTTCTTCAATTCGATTGAATTTCGTGAGTTCGAGTACCGTTGTTCCGTGACGTTTCGCGATTTCCGAGAGCGTATCTCCGTACTCGACCACGTGGATCGTGTCGGATGAGCCGGATTCCGCCAATTCCGACGAACGTGTCGCGACGGGGTATCGAGACCTGGCTTCCTGCCCTCGATACACCGTCAGGCGCTGGCCCGGCTGGAGTACCGATTCCATGGACAGACCGTTCCACGCGGCAAGCTGCCGCAGGTCCACATTGTGCCTGCGCGCGATTCGCCACAGTGACTCTCCATCGTTTACCCGGTGAATCGCCTTTGTCAGGCTCTGCGGCGCGGTGCGGTCGAGTCCGAACTGCATCGCGCCGCCCGTTCGCGACGCATCGGGTGTCACGCTCGCGGGCACCATCAAGTGACGCCCGGCAAGGATCCGATCCGACACGAGGCCGTTGGCTTGCATCAGTGCCACGACGCTGACCCGGTATCGTAAGGCGATTGCGCCGAGCGTGTCTCCGCTCACAATCCTGTGGCGTGCCCAGCGCGTATGCCTTTCGGGCGGGACATCGGAGAGGCTTGCGGTGAATCTCTCGACCGCATCGGTCGGAATCTGCAGTCTGTGGGGGCCGCCGGGGCCGGTAGCGGAGCGCTTGAACCCCGGATTGAGACGGCGCAACTCGCGAAGAGTGATGCCGGCAAGATCCGCCGCCATGCCGAGGTCGATCTGCCGGTCCAGCGGCACCTGCGCAAAGTGCACGCGGTTCGGTATCGATTGAAGGACCACACCGTACCGGTCGGGCTCGTCGACGATAGCGGCGATGGCGAGCAGGCGGGCAACGTGAGATCGTGTTTCCCTCGGAAGTCTCAGCGACCAGACATCCGTGGGCTTGCCTCGTGCCCGGTTTCTGGCTGCAGCCCGTCTGACATTGCCTTCGCCCCAGTTGTAGGCAGCGACTGCGAGCAACGGATCGTCGAACTCCTCGAGGAGCTTGGTGAGGTAGTCCAGTGCGGCACGCGTCGATTCGACGACGTCGCGGCGCCCGTCGTACCACCAGTCCTGCTTCAGTCCGTAACGTTTTCCGGTCGACGGCATGAATTGCCACAGGCCCGATGCGCCTGCCGGCGAATACGCGAGTTCCCGGAATGCACTTTCGACGACCGGCAGCAACGCGAACTCCAGGGACATGCCCCGCTGCTCCACCTCCTTGACGATGAATGCCAGGTACGGGCGAGCCCGTCGGGTCATTCGAAGGAGATATGCCGGGTGCTTGCGGTACCAGTCGATCGCACGCGTCACCCGAGTGTTCTTCGGACGTGGCCAGCTGAGCCCGCTGCGAATACGTGCCCACGCATCGCTCTCGCCCGCCGCGGCTTCGTCCGATTGCACTTCCACCGATGTCCTTGCCGCATCACCTTCGGGCATGCCGATGACGGTCGAATCGATCGATACCGGCGGTCGGGTCTTGCTCACTTGGAGGTCGCCGCGTGCGCGCCCGACAGTCTCGTGGACGGGGGAATGACCCGACTCGTTCCACGACGAACCGCGTACGCCAACCTCGGAATGCGGGCCGGAACGCGAGTCCGACACGTGCGGCTGCGTCGTGCACCCAGCCAGTACGGCAGAAACCGAGAGGAGTGCACCTGGCAGCCAAGCGCCCATCCGGGACCGTTGCCGGCATGTCGAGATGGTTCGAATGGTGGACGCCGCGCAATCGGGCGTGCCGGAACCGGGCGTCATAAGCGCGTCAGGCAACTATGGCGGGACCTTCAATGCTATGGAGCGGAGACGGTTCGGTCAAGGACCGTGTCAGGACCGTTGATCAGAACCTGTCAGGAGTGTCAGGAACAGGAACGAATTTCGTGTGTGGATAGGATCGTGTGTCCGATTGCGTATTCCGGTCGAAACCGATCACCCATTCCAGCCCAAACCGATCACTGATTCCATTCCAAGCCGATCACCCATTCCAGTCGATGCCGGTCACTGATTCCAGTTCCATGCCGATCACTTTTGGGATGGCCACTGGA
>JAJDUQ010000222.1 GCA_022826505.1 Gammaproteobacteria bacterium | reverse complement strand
TTGGCCATGACACCTCACCCATCGCTGGAGAGAACATGGCCATTATGCTGAATCCTCCCACGAAAGTTTACGAGAACATTTTTTTCTCAGCCTCCCAACCCCCTGATTCCTCTACTATCCTCCAGCCAGCGGGAATTGCTGTCATTCGTCCAATCTCCACCACACTCGTTCACCCAAGGACTTCACACTGGACCGACAACTGTTGCTCCGAAGGAGACACGGTCGCATAGGGACATGACCCGAGCCGGACAGCCATCCCGCGAAGTGGCGCAACGTCACCTGCTCGACCTTCGGGACGCTCTGGATGCCATCCGCAACAACGGTCGGCCACATCTGGATTCCGTGGCATGGCCAGCCGGACTCGACCGCAGCATCCTCGATGGGCTACCTCTCGAAGTACGAACACGGAACTGCCTGCTGCAGGCGGAACTTATGGAGGGCGACAGTCCTCTGACCGTTTGGCAACTCCTTCGGCTACAGAGCTTCGGCCGGAAGTCCCTCAGAGATCTGCTCTACACCGTCGAAAGCTTCCTCAACGAGTGCGTCCGTATCGGAAGCACCGACCCGCAAGAGGCAGGCGAGCCGAATAAACGAACGCCGGCTGCTCCGAAGGAGTCCGCCTTTTCTGCGACGACGGCGCAGGCGCCACGAACACCGTGGGAGAGCGCCGGACAGCTTCTGAGTCCACTACTTGCCACCGCGACCGAACTGCACGGCGCCAAGACGCTCGCCGATGCGTTGAACCCGGGACTCACGCGCTTGGCAGGGAGGATGGGGATCGCGGGAGCGATTGGCGCGATCAGGATCGATCGGTTGGCGAAGGGCACTCCAGGCCTCGCCTCCGTCACCTTGGCCCGCCTCGCACTGACCCTCGACGCTGCGTCGGAAAACGAGTGCATGATCATCGAGCACCGGCTGCTGCGCACACCGCCGACGACACTCGAAGAGGTCGGATCGCAGGTGGGTGTGACGCGTGAACGCATCCGGCAGATTCAAGCCAGAATCGAGAGGAACATCCATGCCGCGCTGGGCCGGGGACTGCGCATTATCGCAGCGACGCTGAAAGAGCCGCTCGGCCACGTGGTCTCGCAGAGCGAACTTGAGGGCCGAATCGCGGAGCTCCTGCCGGCCGGCCAGGGGCTCGCAACGAGGCTCCTTCGAAAAGCGTTACTCGACGAGATGGGCTTCACATTGGACAACGGTGTATTTCTCGACAAGCAGGCAACACAAGAACTGAGGAACATTCGTGCCGAGGCGCGCAGACTCGCCGATGACGTCGGCCTCGTGGACGAGCAACGGCTCATCGCAAGCCTTCCGAACGAGGGCTGGCGGCGTTTCTGGCCGTGGGTGCGCGAGCGCTGCGGACTCCACGACCTGTTTGGATCCCTCAGTCTTCGGGATAGCGGAAAGGCACGGGTGAAGGCCGCCCTCATATCGATCGGGCGTCCTGCAACGCGCGAGGAGATCGCGCAAATGTGCGGATTCGGAGAGAACAAGGCGGGTTCGCACCTGTCGGTCATTCCAAGTGTCGTCAAGGCAGACAAGGACCGATGGGGACTCAAGGACTGGGTCGACGACGAGTACGAGGGAATCGTGGGTGAAATCATCCAGCGCATCGAAGAAGACGGCGGCGCTACGACGACCGAGAGGTTGCTGACGGAGCTGCCCGGCAAGTTCGGTGTGAATCCGATGAGTGTGCGGGCCTACATGCAGACACCGAAGTTTGTGATCCGGGACGGATGGATCAGTCTGGCGAACACGTCATCGATTCAGCTCAGAGATCTGGACGACGTTATCGACGGACGAGACCATGGCGGCGCCCCCTACTGGACGTTCGCCGTGGAGGACCGATTCTTCGACGGATACAGCGCCACAGGCGTCCCGCCCGAGTTCGCGAAGGCACTCGGGTGCGCACCGGACGCCGGAGAGCGCGTCCGAATCGACAACCTGCCCGACTGCGCCGAGCTGTCGATCAGATGGCCCCTCGCCTCGACGACAGGCGCATCACTCGGGTATCTCGCCGAGCCGCTCGAGCACCTGGGCCTGGAGCCCGGCCAGCGCGTACGGGTTACCATCAAGGGACCTTGCCTCGTCGAGCTGAGCGCAGACGACGGGAATCCCGAGGAGTCTCGGACGAGTGAGGCGGACGCGATTCTGGAGCGCATGATGCAGCGCCGGAGGGTGTTGTAGACGTGCTCCGGAACGAACGCACCCTTCAGCCGAAGATGTTCAAACTGCCGGACGAGCCGGTGGCGGGGAAGGTCCTCATACCGGGATTCCGCGCAGCGACGAGGGTCCGTGGGGCCTTCGGCTGGTTCACGGCAGGGTGGATAGGGCGGCTCGCTCCAGGGCTCGCCGTGTACCTCAATCGGAATGGAACGGAGCCCATCGACTTCACCGTCGCCCCGGCGCTGTTCCCCGACGAACGGGCCGCCGTGGAACGGGGCGTCCGGATGACGCCGCAAGAGGCGGCCGAGCGGGTCGCCGACGTGTTCGTCAAGGGACGCGCCGATGCATCGACGCTCGCCCGGCATGCACTCGACTGTCTCGCATGGATGATCGCTACGGGGACGCTTCGGCTCCGGATTGCCGTCCCCACCCCCGAGTCGAACTACCACCCGAAGATCTGGCTCTTCGACGACGGTGAGAACCAGGTGCTCGCCCGAGGGTCCGGCAACGCGACCGATCGGGGCGTGGCCGCCGGCGTCGAGCACCTCGATGTCGACGTGTCCTGGGTTCCCGAGAGCCGGGCCAGAGTGACCAGCGGCATCGCCATGCTCGACGACTGGTCGCAGGGCAAGAGTCTCGGGATCGAGGAGGTCGTCGAATTGCCCACGGCCTTGGCGCGAGACATTATCCGGACAGCACCCGCGCAACCGCCGCAACCGGGCGACTACGACATGGTGGCCCACGGAAACGAAACGTTGCGAGAACCCACCGGAAGATACGTGGTACGGCGTTTCGAGCGCCGGTTGCGCATCCCCGCCGACCTGGAGTGGACGACGGGGACCTATGCGCATCAGGGCGACGCCGTGAAGAACTGGGAGGGAGGGCAAGCTCCCGAGACCGGCGTGATCGCGATGGCGACTGGGGCGGGAAAGACTCTCACCGCACTCGTCTGCGCGACCCGGAGCCAGAATCGCCTTGACGGCCGGCCCTTCCTTGTTGTCGTCTCCGCACCCTCCGTCCCGCTCATCATGCAATGGGGCGAGGAGGTGAAGAGATTCGGAGTTACCCCCGTGGTCCCGAGTCTGGAGACGAACACCGACAGGGCGCTCACCCGTCTCTTCCGGGGCCTTGGAGGCGGCGGTACACACGTCGCCATCGTCACCAACAACCTCCTGTGCACACGTAGCTTTCAGGCAACGGCCGCAGAGAAGCTCCACACCCGGGACGGTCCGGTCCCGACGATGTTGATCGCAGACGAAGCCCATACACTGGGGGCTGAATCCTTCATCAGAAACAAGCCGGAGTTCTTCGAGAAGCGCCTCGCGCTCTCGGCAACCCCAGAGCGCCAGTACGATCCGGACGGTACCGAGGAGATCTTCGAGTTCTTCGGCCCGACCGTGTACGAATTCGGCCTGGACCGCGCCATCGGGTTCTGTCTGGTCCCGTACAGCTACTATGTTCATGCGTGCACGCTGAGCGGGGACGAACTCGACGAGTTCGAACGACTCACGAGACGGATCGGTGCGGCGATGGGCGCGGGTGCGAGCGAAGAGGACACCGGCCTGCAGGGTCTGCTGATTGCGCGCCGGCGAATCATCGAGACCGGACAGAGCAAAATCGATCTTCTCCGAGAGGTACTCACCCGTCGGGGCCCACGGGACCTCGAACACGCCCTCATCTACGCATCGGCGAAGAACCCGGAGCAGTTCGACGAAATCGGCAAGCTCTTGAAGACACTCAAGGTGAAATGGGCCCCGGTCACCCAGGAGACGACAAGGGATCCAGGGAAGTTGAAGCGCATCCTCGGTTCATTCGCAAAGGGCGACAATCAGTTGCTCCTTGCGAAGAAGGTGCTCGACGAGGGGGTTGACATTCCGAGCATCCGGGAGGCATTCATCGTCGCCTCGTCGACGGTGGAGCGTGAATGGGTACAGCGCCGGGGACGCGTTCTGCGCACCCACCCCGGGAAACCGTGGGCAATCGTGCACGACTTTCTCGCTTTGCCTCCCGTCCGGCTTGTGCGTGGAGACGACACAAAGGGGTTGAAGAGGATCATCGCGACCGAGCTGAATCGCGCCTATGCGTTCGGGAGGTACGCACGGAACGTTGCCGGCGCTGACGGCGTGCACGACGATCTGGAGCGGCTCACCAATGCCTGCTGGCCGGAGGCAGGCGTCGAAACCGGTATCCTGAACAACGCAAACGAATACCTCGTTGCCAGTGCGACGCCGAGAGGAAAGCCATGGTAAGCAACTTCCAGCGAATCCTCGACGAGATCAGGAAGGAGGCCCTCCAGATCGCGCGCACCTACGGACTGGAGCCCGAAGCCGTGGTGAAGCTGATCATGGACATCGTCGATCTGGAGGACAGGAACCGTGTGAAGGCGGAGTCCCGCATCGATCAACGGGTCAGAGCAATGATCGAGGATGCCGCTCGTGCTGACGCCGCAACGGAGGATGCGTAGATGTTGCTGATCCGTCGAATCGAGATCACCAACTTCGTGTGTTTCGACCACATCGAGATCGAGCCGTCGACAAGCGGCGAGAAGCCACTCACGGTGATCAGAGCGGAGAATGGATCGGGCAAGACGACGCTCCTGCGGGCGATCCGCTGGGGGATGTACGGCGAGAAGGGACTCCCCGGCAATGCGAGCCACTTCTCCCTGCATCCGGCTGCGTGGCAGCCTGATGTGGACGGCATCGAGACGAGCGTCGCGATCCTCTTCGAGACCGACGGATCCAGCCGGAACCATCCGCAGGGTAAGCCGACCAACACCGTCTACGAGCTTCGTCGATCGGTGACGACGGTTGCGAAGGAGTCGAGCAAGCGGGGAGAGCCGGATTTTCGGCGCATCAACGAAGAGGGACGGTTGCTGATCGAAGAGCCGGACGGATCATGGGAGCCATACGAGGCAGGCGTGGACAGAGTGATCGAAGAGCTGCTGCCTTTGAAGCTGCAGGATTTCTTCGTCATGGATGCCGACGAGGCAGCCGACTTCGTCGGGGGAAGCGAGAACAAGATCATCGAACGCCGAGCCGTCATCGCCAAGACCTCCTTCGCCGTAGGCGCGCTGCTGGGGCTCGATGTTTTCGAACGTGCGACTGGTCGCGTGCGAAAGATCTCCGTGAAGTTCGGACGGGATGCGACGAAGGCGGCCGGCAGCAGAGAGCTCAGCGAGAAGCAGGCCGAGCTCGACCGGCTGCGCTCGAAGGTGGAGAAGCTCGAAGAGAAGCTGGACAAGAATCGCCATGACAAAGCCGACATCAATGATCGACTGACTCGCGCACGGGCGCGACTCGAAACCCTCGTCGGAAATCTTGGTGCCCATGACCAGCTCAAGGAGCGGCTGAAGGACAACGAGACGCAACGCAAGCGGGCCGACAACCGGCGGCGCAAGGCAGTCGGGGAACTCTCCGGCGAACTCGCAGCGATTGATCTGCTGGCGTCGTTGGCCGCACGAGAGGTCGCAGCCGTCCGCGGGCTGCTGCAACCGCTGTACGACGACGGATCGATCCCGATCCGTCACTTGGTGTTCGTGCAGAGTCTGCTCGAGAAGGGCACGTGTGTCTGTGGGCAGGACCTGGCCTCGCACAGCGAATACAGGGAACACGTCCGGCACATGGTCGAGCAGTCGAGCGGAAAGGAGGAAAAGGCCAACTACCTGGCCCAGGTGCTGCATGCTGCGAACATGCTGCATCGGCACAAGGAAGGTGAAGAATGGGAGCTCCGACGCTTGGAGCGTGGGGCCTCCCTCGCGGACCTCGATAACGAAATCGACAAATTGACGCAGGTGCGGCGCGACATCGACGACAAACTCGATGCGATCGACGACGAGAACGTGGAGCGCACCCGAGGCGAGATTGACATGCTGGAGAAGGGGTCAGCACGAATCGAGCGCGAGCTTGTGAGCGATCAGCGAACCCTCGAGGAAGACCGCAAGAGCATGCACGAGCTTCAGGGGATCATTCGCTCCGAGCAAAGGCGCCAGCGAGAGGCGCGAGACCTGGAGATGTACCAGGAGACGGCAAGCGCCCTGGTCCACATCCTCGAACAGGCGTACGCCCGTATCCGTGATGATCAGGTGCGAGAACTCGGCAGCGAGATGAACGATCTGTTCACCAGGATGGCGGCGAACGTCGCAGACGACGAGGCGTTGGAAGACGATCGCCACAAGGCGACGCTCCGGATGATCGCGAAAGTCGGGCTGCGGCCACTGGAAGGAACCCCGGGGGAATACGAGATCTTCGCGCTCAACAGCCGGGGCAGATCGATGCCGCCGACGGAAATCAATGGGGCGTCCAGGAGGATCCTGGCCCTGTCGTTCGTGCTGGGGCTGTGCAAAGTGAGCCGAACCTTGGCACCGCTGGTCGCGGATTCATTGCTGAACTTCATGTCGGGCTCGGTGCGAACGAATACGCTGCGCATCACCGCCGAGACTGCGAGCCAGCCGATCCTCCTGCTCACAGGATCGGATCTCGAGTCGCAAAACGAGGTGGACTTGGTGGCGCGCCACGCGGGCGCGACCTATACGCTGACAGGGCAGTGGCAGCACACCGGGCATGGCGGCGATGTCGTGAATCAGACGGACGCGCGGCAGGTATCGCTGATTTGTCCGTGTGGACCACGCGAATTCTGCAACGTCTGTGAACGCCTGGGGCAAGCCGAGAACGCCGGATGGACCCGACAGGTACATGGAGAGAGCTGGCAGTGAGTGATTTCGCAGACATCTTCAAGTCCAGAAGCCACGGCTTGGTGCTGCCTCAGGATGACGACGACGCAATCAACCGCTACGTCGCGATGCATTCGGGAGAGCGGGAAAGCGTCGAGCGCCGGCCTTTTCGCAGGCAGGTCGATTTCTGGGCGTTCAGCATCGCCACTGCACTGGCGCTGCAGCTCGAGCCCCGAGGGGGCACCGTCGGGCGCTGGGGAAAGAATTTCATCTACACATACCAGGGGATTCTGGACAACGACCTCTGTTCGCTGCTCGCCGTCATCGCGGTCGCCAAGCTCGGTCACAACGATCCGGAGGTGGACGAGCCCAGACGGATTATCGATCTCGCAAACCGCCTCGCCGGCGCCGGCTGCCCGGTCGTTCTGAAGGGACTCGCAGAGATCGACCTGCGAACTACGCCGCTTGATCGAACACTGGAGCTTGCACGATCGCTGCAAGAGCGCGTCCGCCCGAACGATTGACGAGGGGGACACCGACGCAACGTCCGGGAATCCAGGGACGGCTCCAGCGCGGTACCTCATCCAGAGTCTGCTGGTGACGTGCCGACTGCACGAAGTCGATGCCTACACCTACCTGATTGATGTGCTCCAGCAAATCAGCGTTCATCCGGCCAACCGCGCCGTCGAACTCACCCCCGCGGATGTGGAAGTCTCTGTTCGCCGATACCCCCCATGCGCTCAGACCTCGGTTCGCACAATCACGATCCGCCACTACACTGAGCGCGGTCCCGCAACCACGGCCCATAGTGGCCACTTACGCCGTGCGTACGCTCGATCCGATGCGGTGTGACTGATCGCCATGATGCCGAAACGCTGTCGATTTCCGGCGGAAGCCGAATATTTTCGGGATCTGCTGCTCTGGAGCAGAAGCGTCCTGGCCGTGCGGGTGCCATGCAATGACGCACGATGACGTGAAAGCGCTCGCTACGCGTGACTGGACGGTGGTGAGCGATGCCGACGCGCTTCATTGGGCGGCGGAGTTCAGGGAACGGGGCTCGGTGGCCACCGTCGAGGCATCGCGAGCCTTGTGGGAGCATGCTCGCCGAATCAGACCGGAGTGGCCGACGACTCGGCTCGGGACTTCGCCGAGCACCTTCGACTGAAACGGCTCCTCGACCGTGCCGCGCATGTCTTCGCACATCGGTGAGGTACTCGCCGCGCTCGGTACCTGCTTCGATTCCCTCGCAGAGCGATCTGATTCCTCGGCTCGAACAGCTCATCCGCCGGGAGAAGCGTCCCTCGCGGTGATCATCCTTCACCCGAGGCGCGCGCCGGATACCGCCCGCGGGTCAGCGTTCCATCACACCTCCCCGCCCCCGATTGCCCGGCCCGCCCGGTGTCCGTCCACCACCGCCATCTCGATGTCCCGGGGCTGGTAGCAGTCGCCGATGACGTGCAGCTCCGCCACCCGGCCTTCGAGCGCGGCCGCGAGACCGTCCTCGGGCACGCCGCCGGATGCGAACACCACGGTGTCGATTCCGTCCATGGTCCGCGGCTGCCAGGAGATGACGTTGTACACATCGACGGAGTCGTCCTCGATTTCCCATACGCCGGTGAACGGCGTGAGGGTGACGTTTTTCTGGAGCAGTCGCTCCATCAGGTTGTGCCACGCCGGTATCGGCATCTCGCAGCCCACGTAGGCGAGACCGGTCACGACTTCGACCTTGCGGCCCATGTCCGCGATGAGCTCGGCGACGGTGGGGGCTTCCGCCCGGCCCAGGGTGTCGACCACGAGCACGTTTTCACCGATTGCGGCATTTCCCTGAATCACCTCGCGCGCAGTCAGCACGTGACGCTTGTCGTTGCCGATGACCTCGGGGCGAAAGGCGCTGGATCCGGTCGCGAGGATCGCCGCGTCGGGCCGTTCGGCCAGGATGTCGTCGACCCCCGCATCCGTGCGCAGCCGCACGTCCACGCCGAGCTTCGCGAGCTGGCGCTCGAAGAACAGGATGATCTCCTCGAAGTTGTCCCGGGCCGGGGTTCGCATCACCAGGTTTACCTGGCCGCCGAGCCGCGCTCCACGCTCGAACAGGACGACGTCGTGTCCGCGCTCCGCCGCGATGCGTGCCGACTCCATGCCGGCCGGTCCGCCGCCGACCACCACGACCCTGCGCCGCTCGGCGGCCGGGGGAAGCACCGCCCACTCCCCCTCGCGGCCCGTCACCGGGTTGTAGATGCACCCGACCCCCATCCCGACGTAGATGTGCCCGACGCAGCTCTGCGTACAGGCGATGCAGGTGCGGATGTCGGCGGTGCGGCCCTCGCGGGCCTTGTTCGGGAGGTGAGGATCGGCAATGAGAGCGCGCGCCATCCCGACGAGATCCGCGGTGCCTTCGGCGATGAACCGCTCTGCGACGGCGGGAGAATCGAGGCGTCCGGCCCCGACGACCGGGAGCGACACGTACTCCTTGATGCCCCGCGGCAGATGCGCGAACGCGCCGGGGGGATAGTAGTGCGCGGGCCAGTGGGTACGGCCGCTGCGGGGGCTCGGCACGATGCCCTGCCACATGTTGAAGTAGTCGACCTTGCCGTGCTCTTCGAGCAGGCGGGCGACCTGCTTGTAGTCGTCGAGCCGCATGCCCCAGTCCTCGAGGTCGTCGTACATGCGGATCCCGAGGATGCGCTCGCGCCCGATGGTGTCGCGCACCACGTCCACCGTCTCGTACATGAAGGTCATGCGCTCTTCGAGGGTCGCGCCGCCGTAGCGGTCGTCCCGGCGGTTCGCCTGCGCGCTCAGGAAGTTGGGGAAGAGGTAGTCCATGCCGATGGAGAGCTCGATGCCGTCGAGGTCGCCGGACATCGCCCGGCGCGAAGCGGCACCGAACTGCTCGAGCGTCTCCTCGATTTCCGCAATCGTCATCGCGTGGGGAACGAGCTGGGGAATGGAGAAGTCGGGCGGCGGCACCGCCGACGGCGCCTTCGACGGGCGCGCGAGAAACGCGGCTCCATCCGCCGTCTGTCGCCCGCGATGCCCGAGCTGGGCGAGAAGCGGCACGTCGTGTGCGTGGGTGGCGGCCGCCATGCGCTGGTACATCGGCACGATGCGCTCGTCGAAGCTTGCGAGCGAGAGCGCCACATCACCGTCGTAGTACGGCACGGTGTGGCTGGTGACCACGATGCCGACGCCGCCCTTCGCGCGTTCCCCGACGTAGTCCACGTAGCGCTCGGTCGGGAGCCCGTCGCCGGTCTGGAAATGCGCGGCATGGCCGGTGTTCATGATGCGGTTCTTCAGCGTGTACCGCCCGATTGCGATGGGGCTGAAGAGGTGGGGGAACGAATTCGACATGACGACATTCCTCGAATGTGCTCGGTGATGCGAACGGTGCGGGAGCCGACAGCGGGTCCGTCCCGCCCGGCCAAGTCCCGTACCGGCGAGACGGCGACACGCATCGCTCAGGGTGAGCGGACAACCGACACCAGCCCCAGGTGCTCGACCATCGGCAGGAAGTCCCGATCGGAGAACAGCAACGGGAGCCCTTCATCGATGCAAAAGGAGCCGATGATGACGTCGGTGGTCTTGCGTACCGTGACGCCGGCCTTGCGCAGCTCCCGATACCGACCAGCGGCTCGGTGCGCCCGCTCGCGCCCCAGAAGATCGAAATACGGCAATTTCGACATGGCGCGCCGTGCCGCCGCGAGATCCGCGTCGGCACGAAATCCCTGAAGAACTTCCAACAGGATCAGGTCGCCGGTTGCGGTGACTTCGTTGCCGAGCAAGGTGTCCAGACGATCCGTCTCCGGAGTGCGCGTCCCGTTGAAGTAGTCGATCCAGACGCTGGAGTCGACGAGGATCATCCGTCCCGTCTCATCTTCTCCAGATCGCCCGTCCACCGCAGCTTGCCACGCAGGCCGCGGATGTCTTCCTGCTCCTTCAACCGGATCAGCGACGCCAGTCCCAGCTCGACGGCCTCACGCTTGGTCCTGGCCCCCGTCGCGCGCATGGCACGCTCCAGAAGCTCGTCGTCGATGACGATGTTCGTACGCAACGGAACATTCTCCGTCGAATGTGTATGCAGTCGATGCTATATGCACATTGCCCGGAAGGAAACCAGGCAGGGCCGGCGAGGATGCGTCACGCCGCGGCGCGGCTCCTCCACCGCATCCATCGCACCGTCTCGTTGCCCGGCGCCGGAGCGCTCGGCACGAACAGGGCCAGCACCAACGAGCCGGCCGCGATGCCGGCGCCGAGCAGGAACACGGCGGCGCGGCCTTGTTCACCCAGTACCCACACCAGTCCGAGAATCGGTGGCAGCCCCACCGCCGCAATGTGGCTGATCGTCAGCGAAACTCCCGCCGTCGAGGCGATGTCCGAAGGATCGGCAATCTTGCGGAAGTAGCTCTTGATGGCGATGGCGAGCGCGAAGAACAGGTGGTCGACGATGTAGAGGCCCGCGGCGAGCCATCCCGTCTGCACGAAGGCATAGGCGGTGAACACGCCGATGAGGCCCACGTATTCGAAGATGAGCGCCGGACGCTCGCCCCAGCGCACGATGAGCCTGCCCACCCGAGGCGCGACCCAGATGGAGATGAGGCAGTTGACCAGGAACAGCAGGGTGATGTCCTTGGCCGCGTAGCCGAAGGTTTCCACCATCATGAACGCGGCGAAGACGATGAATATCTGCCGCCGTGCACCGGACATGAACTCCAGCGCGTAGTAGAGCCAGTAGCGCCGGCACAGCACGATGGCGGTGGTCTGACGGATCCCGGTCGGGAACTGGGGGAACCCGAACCGGGCGAGCGCCGCGATTCCGAGGGTGAGACCGCCTCCGACCAGAAAAACCTGGAGATACGAGAGTTCCAGCAGCGTCAGCGCGCCGAACACCACGCCGTAGGTTGCCAGCGAGGCGAGGGAGGCGACCGCGGTCATGCGCCCGAGCACCACCGGCAGCTCGCGCTCGCTGGTCCACTGCATGGCCAGCGACTGCTGCATGACCGCGAAATAGTGGAAGCCCGTGGACATCAGCACGGTGGTGAAGTAGAGCCCCCACACCGACGGCAGGAAGCCGGCCAACGCGACCCCGACGCCCATGACGGCGAGGGACAGGATCGCGAAGGTCTGCTGGCGCCACACCAGCAGCATGAAGATGACGGTAAACGCGAGGAAGCCCGGTACCTCGCGCAGGCCCTGGAGCATCCCGATCTCCCGGCCCGTGAACTGCGCCTTCTCGACCACGAAGTTGTTGATCAGCACCGACCAGGTCTCGAACGCGACGGGAATGGAGGCGGCGAACAGGAGCAGCAGGATCTGCGGGCTGCGCCAGCCGTCCTTCAGCACTCCCGACCAGTCGTCGAGCAGGGGGAGTCTGCGCTTGATCTTCAATGGGCTGGACATGGGCCGGCGACGGGCAACGAGCCATTATCGCTCGTGGATGACGAGCGGAACTCCAGTCAATCCAAGATGAAAGTCGGTCGACCAGCAACAGCGCACACTTTCGGCATCCATCGAGTGCAGGCCGGAAGCATCGACGAGCGTCAGATCCTGATCACGGAAACGACGCAGCAACCCGGATGCGGCTTCAATCTCTCGAGGCCCTGCGGGGAGCACGGTGAGCGGCCGCATCGTTTCGACCATGGCGAGAAATTGCAGGGCCTTGATCCGGTCGTAGCGCTTCAGAAACCAGCCGTGACCCTCGGCGACGACGAGGGCTGTCGTGACCAGGAGCGGAGGGTCGGAAAACAGCCGCCGAAACAACGGATGCCAGGTATCGGACCGATCCGCGAACGCGATGAGTGCCGTGGTGTCTACGTAGGCCTCAGCGCTTGTCGCCATAGACGACCTCGTCGATGCGTTCGCTCGAACGCGGATCGCCCGTCTCGACCATCCCGGCGTAGCGCATCCACGGTTTCGACGCGTCGGCGGGGAGCATTGAACGCAGCGAACGGCGAAGCAGTTCGGCAAGGGAGATACCGAGCGCCTCCGCTTCGCGCTTGGCCGCTTCGTACTCCTGCTCCGAGAGGCTTATCTGAGTGCGAATCATGATAACACCATAATGTGGATTGTTATCATCTGCAAACTGAACGCTGTGCAGTCCTCATTGAAACGTGGGTGCGCGGTGGCGAACAATAGTCCGCGCAACTTTCACAGCCGGCCTCGCCACGCCATGCAAAACGCTACCCGATTCCTTCTCGACGACTCCCACGCGGGGGTCGGGCAGGACGACGTCCCTGCAATTTTCAAGCTCCGCCAACAATTTCCCCGCCCGGTGGAGCCGGATCTCGTCGCTGCGGTGCGGCGGGAGATGGCGCCGATTCTCGCCAGCGTCGAGGCCAGCCAGCGCATCGCGGTGACTGGTTCGAGTCGGGGCATCGCCAATCTCGCGCTCGTGGTGCGAGAGTGCGTGAGCGCGTTGCGAGAGGCGGGTGCCGACCCCTTCGTGGTGCCCGCCATGGGCAGCCACGGGGGCGCGACGCCCGACGGCCAGGCCCGTGTGCTGGACGACACCAACGGCATCACCGAGGCAAGTGTCGGATGCCGCATCGAGTCGAGCATGGAGGTGGTGCAGATCGGGACCACCAGCTCCGGCTTCCCGGTGTACCAGGACAGGCTCTGCCATGACGCGGACGGCGTGCTTGCGGTCAACCGGGTCAAGCCCCACACCGGATTTACCGAACGGGTGGAGAGCGGCATCTGCAAGATGCTGGTGATCGGCATGGGAAAGCAGGCCGGCGCATCGAAGATCCACCACCAGGGCCGGCGCGCAGGACTGGGTCGGCTCGTGCTCGAAGGGACCCGCATCATCGTGGACTCCCCTCGCCCGCGGCTGGTCGGCGCCATCGCGCTCGTGGAGAACGCGTTCAAGGAGACGGCCGTCGTCCAGGGGGTGCCGGTCGGGAGCTTCGACGCGCTCATCGAGGCGGAGAGCGCGTTGCTCGAACGTGCCTACTCGCTTCTGCCCCGGCTTCCCTTCGAGGAGCTCGACGGACTCATCGTGGACGAAATCGGCAAGAACGTGAGCGGTTCGGGCATGGACACGAACGTCATCGGGAAGAAGGCGGGTATGACCCGGCCGCGGATCGGCGCCATTTACGTGCGCGGGCTGACCGAAGGGACGCACGGCAACGCGGTCGGCCTCGGCAACGCCGACATCATGCCGCGTTCACTGCTCCCGCATGTCGATCTCAACTCCACGTACATGAACGCGTTCACTGCCAAGCGCCTGTCCATCTGCAAGGTCCCGATGCTCGTGGAAAACGAGCTGCAGGCGTTGCAGGTGTTGCTCAACTTCCGCGCCGAGGAGAATCCGGCGTCGTTGCGCCTTGCCTGGATCCGCAACACCTCCCTGCTCGACGAGATGTGGGCGTCGGAAGCGCTGCTCGACGAATCGCGTGCCGACCCCAACATCGACGTGCTGTCCGAGCCCGCTCCGATCGGCTTCGACGACAAGCTCGGGCTCACCGCGCCCTGACTTGCGCTCGTCTCGCCGCGGCCGGTCCCCGAGCCCGGAATTCTCACGAAGTCGCGAAGCGAGGTGGCTGCGAATGCAGTCGGATTCGCCTCCATGGCCGTGACTTGGTGAGAAATGCGGGCTAGATTGCGCCCCTCGGCGCGCTGGCCGTGACCAGCGTCGAATTGCCGCAACGGGTCGAGCCAGGGGGCTTCGAGACACGATGAATTTCCGCATCGAAACGGTGCCGCCGGAGCAGCGGCGACCGAAGCCGACGGACGAGAGTTCGCTCGGCTTCGGAAAGATCTACAGCGACCACATGTTCACCATGCGCTGGACCTCGCACGGCGGCTGGGGCGAGCCGACGGTCGGGCCGTTCGCGAACCTGGAGTTGTCGCCAGCCGCCCTGGTGCTCCACTACGGACAGACGATTTTCGAAGGACTGAAGGCGTACCGTAACCGGAAGGGGACGGTGAACCTGTTCCGTGCGGCGGACAACTGCGCACGTTTCAACCGCTCCGCGGTGCGGCTCGATCTTCCGGAAGTCGACCCCGCCGTCTTTTCCGAAGCGATCGAGCAATTGCTCGAGCTCGACCACGACTGGATTCCCCGCTCGCACGGGACATCGCTGTACATCCGACCCACGATGGTTGCGACCGAACCCTACATCGGGCTCAAGTCCACCCACGAGGCGCTCTTCTTCATCATCACCGGACCGGTCGGCGCGTATTACCCCGAGGGTTTCAACCCCGTGAAGATCACCGTGTCCGAAGAGTATTCCCGGGCCGGACCGGGAGGGCTCGGGTCGGCCAAGACCGCCGCGAACTATGCGGCGAGCCTCAAGGCGGAGAAGGAGGCCCTCGCCCGCGGTTTCACGCAGGTCCTGTGGCTCGATGCGGGCGAGCGCCGGTTCATCGAGGAAGTCGGTTCGATGAACATCCTGTTCAAGATCGCCGGCACCGTCGTCACCCCGCCGGTGGGCGAGACCATCCTCGCCGGAATCACCAAGGATTCGGTGCTGAAGTTGCTCGGCCAGTGGGACGTGCCGGTGGAGCAGCGGCCCATCACCATCGAGGAGGTGCTGGACGCGCACGCCGACGGAAGTCTCGAAGAGGTGTTCGGGGCGGGAACCGCCGCGGTCATCTCACCGGTCGGCTCGCTCGATTACAAGGGTCGGACGCTGCATGTCGCGAACGGCGGCACCGGGCCGTTCGCGGAGCGACTCTTCGACGAGCTGATGGGCATCCAGTACGGGACGCGCCCGGACCCGTTCGGCTGGATCCAGGAGGTCGCGCCTTCCGGAATGGGCGGCGCTCCAGCGGAGAGCGGTTGAGCCGAGTCCGCATCGAACACTCGGGGCTTCGCCCGCGCCGCTCCGAGTGCGCCGTTTCCCAGGCCGCGATACGAGCCGGTGACGGTCGTCCGTACTCGATTGCACTCGGCGCGGTTCGGCACACGGCGTCAGGTCGCGCAGCGACGCGACGACGCCGGGGTGAACGCAGTTCGCAACCGGAGGGAGGAACCGCAAGATGCCTGGTCAACCCGTACTGCCCAAGGGCTCGCCGCCACCCCTGGCGCCCTATTCGCCCGGATTCCGGTCCGGTCAGTTCGTATGCACGGCGGGAATGCTGGCGATGGACGCGTCGGGGAACCTGGTCGGCGAAGGGGATGCCGGCGCCCAGACGCGGCAGGTCATGGAGAACATCAAGGCGATTCTGGAAGCGGCCGGGGGCTCGCTGGAAGACGTCGTCTACAACATGATCTTCCTCGCCGACCTTGACGACTACCAGGCGATGAACGAGGTCTACGGGTCGTACTTCCCGGAGAACCCGCCGGCGCGAGCGTGCGTGCAGGCCGGCCTGGTCAAGCCGGAGTTCCTGGTGGAGATCGCAGCGACCGCCGTCGTCGACGAGTAGCGGGGCACCGCGCTGGAGCGCTGCCGCCGGCTGCATCCGCTCTCGGCTCGACTCACGGCCCGACAGCGATCCGTTGCGGCATCGGCCGGCGCCGCTGCGTCGCAGCCAGCTACCCGCGCTCGATGCGGATTTCGTTGGCGTCGTCGCCCCGGCAGATGAGCCGTTTCCATTCGAGCCTGGCGTTCGGAAGGTACGCCTCGCACATCGCTGCGTAGGAGGACTCGTACCAGATGGGGCCGAGGACGGGCTCGGCGCTCATGTCGCGCCAGGCTTCGTCGTGCGGCGTGTCGTGCACCAGGGCGTGGAAGCAGTCGTCGTTCGCCTCGAGTTCTTCGATGTCCCACACCGTCGAGAACGGCAGATCGTGGTCGCGCATGAAGCTCGCCGGTGAGACGGAGATGCCGGCCTTCTCGTGCTCGGCGCGCAGGTGCTCTCCCCGCATCCGGCCCCAGCGGCGCATCGCGTCCCGGATCGTCTCCTCTGCATCGTCGCCGAATTTGTCGATCAGCACCCGCGCGGCGGTGATGAATCGTCCGCCCACCAGTCGGTTCGTCCGTTTCAGCGCCTGCCACGCACCCTCGATATCACTCTCCGCCCGGTAGTCGCGCGCGAGCCGTTTGCCGAGCTCGGTCGGCTCGCCGAGGTCGAGCTTCTGCGCGCCCGGCGGCATCACCCACTGGAAGTGACAGTGGTCGTCACCCTTCATCAGGTTCTGTGGAATGACCACGTTTCCATCGGGGTGATAGGTGGAGGCGCAGGCTTGGTGGAATTCGTCGCAGTAGACGTGGCCCCATCGGTGGAAGTCGTCCTCCTTCCACGCCAGGGACGCCGGACACAGGTGGACATCGAAGCGGGTGTCGTACGGCTTGTAGTCAGGCGTGGTGTCCTCGCGATCCTTGACGATGAACACGCTCGCACTGTCCCAGCACAGGATGAGGTTGCGCATGTTGATGTCGAGCCCGAGCGCGTGGTGGGCCTCGCGCATCTCGGTGCCCCGCCAGTGGCCGTAGGCGCGAAGCCCCTGCCGCACCGGCATCTCGCCGTCGCGGCCGTGCCGGTCGAGCGTGGCGCGAGTCATGCACATGTACATGCGCGCCCCGACCTTCAGGAGTCGCTGGATGTCCGCGACCATCGGCTCCAGCCGGAGCCCCTGCGGCATCGTCATCGCCATGAGCGGTTCCCCGTTCGGCGGCCGACGGCGCTGCACCGCTTCAACCTGGCCGGGACCGCTTCGCCGTTGCAATGGAGACGACCCGGTGCGCAGCGATTCATCCGTCTTCTCCGGTGGACGGAGACGGCATCGAGCCGGCGTTGAAACGCGAAAGACTCGTTCCGCCGGGAATCAACGTGTCCCGAGCCGGCGTGTCAGCGTCGGGTGATTCCCGAAGCTTGCGCGAACGTCCCATCGCGTGGCCCGGAAGTTCAGGAGCCCACCAGGTGCGGCTTGTCGGTCATGGAGTTCTGGCCCCGATCGCGATTCGGTTCCACATCGAGGCCGAGGAATTTCCCGAGCTGGTCGGCGCCCCCCATGTACGTTCCGTCGAGCCAGATCTGGGGAACGGTGATCGGGGTCTTCGGTCCGACGATGGGCTTGACCCGGCCGATCATCTCGTAGAGTGCGCGCGGATCCCTGACCACGTCGTGATACACGTAGTCGATTCCCGCATCTGCGAAATATCCTTTCGCGCGCGTGCAATGCGGGCAGGCCGCCTTGCCATACAGATGGTTGCCGGACACGCCGGTGCGTTCGACGTGGGACGCGATGATCGCCTCGGTCAGAACACCGCGGTTCAATGCGTGGCCCTGGCTCACCACCTTGCCCTCGACCATCACGATGGGGGCGTGCCAACCGCCCTTCGGGAGCGGCTTCCACCACTCGGTCAGCCATTCCCGGTTGTCCACCTGGACCGGGATTCCATCGAGCTCGTTGGCAAGGGTGTCGTTGATGACATCGACTGTGAGTGAACACTCACCACACGGAATGTTGACCTTGAAGGGCCCCCACTGACCTGCCCAGCGGTACAGGGTCAACTGCACGGCTTCCATTGTCATCGCGCCTCTCCCGAGTTGGCCTTCGGCAGCACAAAGGTATGCCTCCGCGGTGAAAATCGTCAATCGAATTCGCCAGCAATTCCCGCTGGCGCCCCGAGATGCCGCTCCACGGCGCGATTTCAACCAGATCCCGGCCATCCGAGTGTCTGAAACGAGTCGTTTGGGGAACAATTGCGCGCTTGGCGGGAATTGCTGCGAATTCGCACCCGGAAGTCTCGAATTCATTGTGTGGCGACCGCGCCGGCGGAGCCGGATGCCCTGGACTGCGCCGCACCTGCCGGTGCCGTCGCACCATTTGCTTCGGGTCCGACGACGCCGGACTCGAGGCCGGCCACGGACTGGCACCATTGGAGCTGGGGTGGCACGAAAGGTTCGAGCCAGGTTGACCGGTTTCGGGCGACGAGGATCCCGGATGGATTCGACACCGCCGTGCACGGTGCGTGTATCTCGTGCAGTCTGTCGATGACGAACGGATGCGGATGAAAGACGGGGGTACGACGTGGGGCTGACACGACTGGAAATTGTGGGGCGCGAGCCGTTCGAGGATGGCAGGGCGTTCGGAGATACCGGACCGTACGAGCGAATCGACGCCGTTGCACACTACGCGGTGCACCCCTCGCATCATGCAAACGTGGGAATCGTCGATCTCGATCGTGCCGAACGGCATGCCGAAGGGACGGTCCGCTTCAGCGGCGATGCGACCTTTCTCGTCCCTGTCGATCCGGCGCGCGCCAACCGCGCGCTGCTCTTCGAGGTGCCGAACCGTGGAAACCGGATCGCGATGCGCTCGTTCAGCATGGCGCCGTTCGACCTGATGCCGACCGACGAAATCACGCCCGGAGATGGCTTCCTGCTCGAACGCGGGTGGTGCATCGCGTGGTGCGGATGGCAGTGGGACGTCCCGCACCCGTCGGTGCGCATGGGGCTGCGCGCACCAGCCGTCCCGAACGCGAACCGCAATCCCGATGGTCGAATGCAGCTACGCATCCAGCCCGATCGGGCGACACACACCTTTGCGCTGACCGATCACCACGTCGGCTCGGTCGGCAACCATGCACCGATCGCGACGATCGATCCCGACGATCCCGGCGCGGCACTCTGGGTGCGCGAGCACCTGTTCGACACCCCGGTGCGAGTTCCGCGCAACGAGTGGGCGTTCTCGCGCCAGGACGATGCTGGTGGAGGCTCGACGATTCCCGATTCGGGAAGTGTCTGGCTGGCCGGCGGGTTCGAGCCCGGCCGTATCTACGACCTTGTCTACACGCCGGCGGAATGTCCGGTGGTCGGGGCAGGGCTGCTGGCGGTGCGCGACCTCGCATCCTGGGCCCACAGAAGTGCGGATTCGCCGGCCGCGGGCTGCGTCGATCACGTGATTGCAGAGGGCGTCTCCCAGTGCGGACGTTTTCTGCGGACGTTTTTCCACGCCGGGCTCAACTGCGACGAAGACGGCAATCAGGTGTTCGACGGCGTGCTCGTCCACGTCGCGGGAGGACGGCGCGGCGAGTTCAATCACCGCTACGGCCAGCCCTCGGTGCAGCCGACCCCGAGCCTCGGCCACCGCTTCCCGTTCGCCGACGAACCCCAGACCGATCCTCGATCAGGCCATCGGGCCGGGTTGCTCGATCACCAGCGCGCCGCGGGTTGCGTGCCGAAAATCTTCTACACCGATACCTCGTCGGAGTATTGGCGAGGCGACGCGGGGCTCGCCCACCGCGACGCGGAGTCCGGTTCCGACGTGGAGCCGCCGGCCGAGGTGCGTCGGTATCTGTTCTCGAGCACCCAGCATGGTCCCGGCGCCCTCCCGTTCACCTCGCAGAGCATGTTCGGGAGCCACGGAGCGAACCGGCTGAATGTCGTCGACTACCGCCCCCTCTTCCGTGCCGCGCTCGAGAACCTGCGCGCCTGGGTGGCAGACGGCATTACGCCTCCCGAGAGCGTGTTTCCGCGCGTTGCGGACACGACCGCGGCAACGCGCAACGAGGTGCTGGGCGCCCTTGCGCGGATTCCGGGTGCCGCACTGCCGCGTGCGGATCGGCTCCCGTCAATTGCGCCGATGGATCTCGGCGAGCACGCCGACGAGGGCATTCCCGACCTTCCGGCCAGGTTCACCGGCGAGCCCTACCCCACGTGCGTCTCGGCCGTGGATGGGTTCGGCAACGAGTTGGGCGGGCTCCGCATGCCGGACGTGGAGGTTCCGGTCGCGACCCATACCGGATTCAATCCGCGCCACGCCGATACCGGCGGGGATGGTCAGATCCTCGAATACCTCGGCTCGACGGTTCCGCTTCCCCGCACCGCAGCCGAACGGGAAGCCACGTCGGATCCCCGCCCCTCCATCGCCGAGCGATACCCGAGCCGCGAGGCGTATCTCGCAGAGGTGCGAGCCGCGGCACAGCGGCTCGTCGAGGCGCGATACCTGCTCGCCGGCGATGTCGAGCTCTGCATCGCCCTCGCAGGTGAACGCTACGATGCGGTCATGAACATCGACGCCTGAGCGGGACGGTCGTCCCGCGCGCCACTCGCTCTGTACGTCGTCGGAAACGAAGCGCGTCGCATCAGGCCCGACGGCTTGTCCGAACGGCACGTCGTCGCTTCCCGGCTGCCTGCCGAACGGTCGTCGGGATTCGGCCCAAAGCAGTGATACGATGGCGCGGCGGACGACGCGGCGCGACTCGACCGCGAATTCCCCTCCCCACCGAGCCTTTCCGGGTGACCCCATCGAGCGACACACGCGGAGCGGCGGCGGGGAGCGATCATCGACGGCATTTGACCGGCATCTCGCTGGTGCTGACCGCCGGCGTGCTCCTCAGCGTTGCCGGAATCACCCTGCGTCACATCGAGTCGGCGAGCGGCTGGCAAATTCTCTTCTACCGCTCGCTGACGTTCTTCGTGGTCGTGACCCTGTATCTCGTGGTTCGCTACCGGGCTCGAGTCATCCGCGCGTTTGTCACCACGGGGAGGCCCGGACTCGTAGTGGCCTTCAGTCTCGGTCTCGGGTCGGCGTGCTACGTGTTCTCCTTGCTGCTGACCACGGTCGCGAACGCGCTCTTCATCATCAGCGCCGCCCCGTTCATCACCGCGGTTCTTGGATGGATCGTGCTGCGCGAGCGCGTGCGTCCGATCACCTGGATCGCGATGACGATCGCGCTTGCCGGAATCACGCTCATGTTCGTCAACGGGATTCAGAGCGGGCGACTGCTCGGCAACATCGTCGCGCTCGGCCCCCCGGTGAGCTTCGCGATCATGCTGGTGACGCTGCGCTTCGCCGGCGACCGCGACATGATTCCCGCCATCTGTCTCGCCGGTCTCGTCGGGGCGTCGCTCGGATTCATGATGTCGGACACCCTCGTCCTTTCGCGCCACGATCTCGCGCTTTGCCTGTTTCTCGGTGTCGCCCAGTACACGGGGGGCTTCGTGCTCATCACTCTGGGGGCGCGCTACCTGCCTGCCGCGGAGGTTGCACTCCTTTCGCTGGCGGAAACCGTGCTGGCGCCCATCTGGGTGTGGATCGGCGTCGGCGAGGTTCCCGCCGTGCTCACCTTGGTGGGCGGCGCCGTCGTGCTCTCGGCGGTGGTCGCGCAGGCGGTGACGGGAATGCGACTGAACGACGACTTTCGCGCCAAGTGACGGGGCGGGACGGCGGGTGGTGGTGCTGCAAGAGCGCTGCTGGTGCATGCTCTCGATGGCACCGCCGCGGCGTTCTATCGACACCTGGGATTCGTGGACTCGCCGGTCGATCCCCTGGTTCTGATGCTGCCCTTGGCGAGCGTCCGCAAAGCGCTCCAAACTCCCGTAGCCCGTCCGGTGTGAACGAACGTCCGGGACAAAGATCCTGGAAGGACAGCCGAAGCAATCCGTCGACAGAAGTTCCGCGACCCCTCGCTTTGCTGCGGATGCGGACTCGACCGCTGTTCCGCTTCGCATCCAGCCGGAACCGATGTCCGTCCGGCTCAGCCGAGCGGCATCCCGTCCACCGGACCGATGTCTTCCATGTCGGGGCCGAACGTCTCTCGTCCCCCCACGAATGTCCGCACGACGCCGAACTCCAGCGTCCCCTTGCAAGGCCAGTTTGGACTTCTGGATGATTCCCCATTCGCGTACCTCCGTCCGGGCGATTATCACACCATCGACGAGAGCGCATTGCTGCTGTGGAGCCGGTTTCCGGACCAGCGTTACACCGACAGCCGCGGTCGACGAGACCTTGTACGATGCCCTGTAGGACGGCCTGGAGCTCGTGTGGCAGCGCACGGTGCAGGCGGTGCCGCCTGATCGTCCGGTGCTGGTGACCAGCGACCACGGCTATGTCCTTCTCGGCGAGGGGCTCAGCGATCCTTCCTTGAAGGACGTGGATCGCCCGCTGGAAGGCAAGCGATTCAGATTCTTCGGCCCTGACGAGACACCTCCAGCGCCCGGGCCCGGGGTTGTGGGTGGATCAGCGACGTGGGCTTGCCATACTCGCCGGCCGCTGCCACAACCGGCCGAAGGGGCCCTCGGCGTCCCGCTCGGTGTATCGTCATGGTGGATTGACGCTGATGGAGATGCTGCCGTCGTGGGTGGTGCTGGAGCGGGTGACCTGACGGGGTATCCCCTTCGTTGAAGAAGTTGTCGAGAAAGCGGATCTGAAACGGCCAACGCTATGCGGGCGGAGGGCAGACCGATGAGAGAAAAGACGGAGACACGAGCACAGACGGAGACCTGGGATTTCTCGCAGAGATGGGAGCGTCTCTCCCGAATCGCGGAGTATGCGAAGGACCGTCAGGAAGAACGCCAGCGGACTCCCGAGCAGTGTCTGGAAGAGATGAAGGAGAGAGAGGCCGGAGGCGAGGTCGTGTGGTGTACGCCGAACTTGGAGAACATACGCGAAGCAAGGGAGCGCATCAGGGAACGCGAAGAGAGATTCTTCGCGCAAGAGGATCTCCGATCGAGATGACGCAGTGGCGATTCGGACCTACTTCGACCAGAACTGCCTTCAGGAAGAAGTCGACCGAAGGCTGCACGCGGCCGATATGGAGTTGGCCGGGGGTCGTATCCAGGTAGTCCCGGCGATCATCGAGCGCTTGGCGCCCGCGGTTCATGTCGGAGCGTGGGGGTGGAGCGAGACGCAATTGAAGCAGACCGAACTGATCCTGGAAGCGACAGCAGGGAACAGAAACCAGCACTACCGGATCAGGAACCTGCGGCAGCAACGATGGTGGTGCGGGGAGTGGAAGAAGAACAACGGGCTGTACTGGGTACACGAGTTGAATCAGGAAGAGCAGGCAATTGCCGAAGCACTTGTCGGACCGGGAGGGATGCCGAAGGACTGCTTCCCCAGAGCGGAGGACGGGCCACTCGGCATGGACAACGACGCGAACATCGTGGCCCAGACAATCGCGGTCGGGGGAACGCTCATCATCACCGGCAACATGATCATGGTCCAGGACGACCAGCTTCATGATTGGATGCGCAGAACGCAGAATCAATGGCCGGTGAGGCACAGCCAGGGGCTGGTACAACGGGTGGACAAGCTGTATCGAGAATGGTGGAGCCATCCGCAGGGACCCACCGAGCTGACGAAGAGCGTGATCGGAGCGCATTGGCCGGAGGACGAGAACGCGGAAACAGACGAGGTCATGGCACGCGCAAGGGGAGGGGCGGCGGCAATGAGCCGGGGCCACTTCAAAAGGTTCGGACCGATACTGGAAGCACATCTGCAAAAGACGGATGTGGTAGTGGAGCTTGTACAGGACGTGAGGAAGAACTTGCCGACAAGAATGAGAAAAGCGGAAAGAGAGAGGCGACTGATCATGGAGACCGGAGAGAAGGAGGGAGTCACAAAGGAAAGGGATATCGGGCGGAAAGGAAGGAGAGAATGGGGTTACCATTGGTAAAGAGAGAGCGAAGGTTTGTGCTGGCTATTCCGGGCACCGACCAATATCCGGTGGTTTATCTTTACGCTCACGAGCGGCGCGGCGGCGTAGGTCGGATCAGCCGAAGGCGTAATCCGACATCAGGCATTGCCGAAGCGCCGCTCGAAGTCGGATTACGCCTTCGGCTGATCCTACAACCGACTGTAAAACAGGATGACCAGTCCCCTATTCCGTGTTCCCGGGAGGCGGTTCATGAGTGGAGATTGGAGATTCCAAGCACTGAGCGTCTATGGACGGTGATATTGCACATGGCGGACTTGCCTGGAATCGCCTCCAATATCGCATTATCAGGCAGATTTGCCTGCTAATCAGTGGTTAGCCGCCAGGAGGTGCAACTGTGGCAGACACCCGTGTACAACTCGAAGTAGAGGACTGGGTTCGCCAACACTGGATGCCGGAGGAATTCGGCATCCAATTTCATCGCGAGCGCATTTCCCTCACATCTGGTGGCGTGTTTGACTTCGACGCCGTGAGTTCAGATCGAGCTATTGCGGCGACTATTTCCACCAGTGGCGCCAAGACCGCCAGTGGCAAGAGTGCTGTCGGCAAATTGCTCAAGATCCGTTCCGACATGCTCTTCCTACTCTTGGCGAAAGTTGAACGACGATTGGTTATTCTAACCGAGAGCGATATGTACGCTCGCTGCCTCAGGGAACGAGAGGGTGGTCGCGTACCACAGGAAATCGAGTTTGCTCACGCGGAAATTCCAGCTAATCTCCAACAACGCTTGGTCAAAGCGCGTGCTGCGTCGTCAAACGAGGTATCGCCCAAAGTGGGTGAACGCGGCTAACCCGGCGCTCCAGCCGACGCCACTGACGCGGCGCGGCTGAGCTTGGTCGTTATGTGGCAACAATGAGTTTCAGTTGCGGTCATCTTCGGTGATTGGAACACTGTAATAGCAGGCGCCACCCATTGGGTCGCAGGTAATTCACCGTAGGCTCCGCAAGCGAGAACGCACTTTGGATTTGGAGGGAACCATGTCGGACATTCGAGTGGCGCTCATGACAGGCACCGGACAAGGTATTGGTGCGGGTTGCGCGCGGGAGATGGCGAAAGCCGGCTACAAAGTTTCGTTGATGTCGCCATCCGAACGCAGCGTCAATCTCGCTGCAGAGCTTGGGGGTATTGGTCGACGTGGTACCGTTCTCGAAGTCGGCGACTTGCAGGCGTTCGTAGACGCCACCATGATGGAGTATGGGCGCATTGACGCTGTGGTCAGCAACATGGGGCATGGGGGGACGGTCCCCGAGGCCATCAAGACTGTCGGATTTGATCCGGATTTCGAGGGACCACTATTGGAACTCTCGGATGAGCTCTGGCACGAAAGCCTGGATATGTATGTCCTCAATGTTGTCAGGCTCGCGCGCATTGTCACACCCATCATGATTGAGCAGGGGGGTGGGGCATACGTGAACATTTCATCCATGAATACCATTGAGCCGCGAGCGCCCTATCCCATGAGCATGCTGCGCGCCGCTCTGCATGGCTTCTCCAAGCTCTATGGCGACCGCTATGCGAGGCACAACATCCGCATGAACAATCTCTTGCCTGGCTTTTGTGAAAACGTCAATCTGTCGGAGTCTGCGCGCAGGTCTATCCCTGCTCAACGAACCGCGACATTTCGGGAGATTGGACAATTGTGCGTGTTCCTCGCATCGGATGCCGCTCGGTACATCAACGGTCAGAGCATACTGTCAGACGGCGGAATGAACCGCGCCGTCCGA
>JAJDUQ010000041.1 GCA_022826505.1 Gammaproteobacteria bacterium | reverse complement strand
GTTGAGCGTCCCGAGTTTCGATGGGTCAACACGATCCTCGGCAACGTCAAGAACGCCTTGTGCGGCACCTACCATGCGGTTCGTCCCAAGTATGCCCAGCGCTATCTCGCGGAGTTCGAGTACCGGTTCAATCGTCGTTTCAACCTGCCCGACATCATCCCGCGACTCGTCTACGTCGCGCTGAGGACGCCGCCGATGCCGGAGCGGCTGCTCAAGTTACGCTTGGCTTGAGTGGTAATCAGATAACTTTTTTCCATTGGAATGTCTTGGCTGCAAGCTACAACAGTCCCTGTATTCCTAATCGCCATTAAACTCTTTCCATACTAACTCTCAGCAATCAAGCGTCGTCGTGCGCTCCCACTCCGTCAAGTGCTTGGAGTACTCGTTCCACTCCTGCATCTTGAGCTTGACGTAGGAAGCCGAGAACGAACTGCCGAGCGCGGCCTTGAGCGCCCTGTTCTTGTCGAACGCGCGGATCGCGTCCAGCAGGTAGAGCGGCAGCCGGCGGGCGCGCACCTTGTGGCCTTCAGCGTACATGTCGACGTGGCTCGGCTTGCCAGGACTGCGGTCGTTGTCGATACCGTCGAGCCCGGCCGCGATGATGCCCGCGTGCAGCAGGTAGGGGTTCGCCGCACCGTCGGCGAGCCGGAACTCGAACCGTCCCGGATCCGGAATCCGGACCATGTGGGTGCGGTTGTTGCCCGACCACGTGACCGCGTTCGGCGACCACGTCGCACCCGACGAGGTGACCGGAGCATTGATGCGCTTGTAGCTGTTCACGCACGGATTGGTCAGCGCGCAGAGCGCCTCCGCGTGATGCAGGACCCCGCCGAGGAACTGGCGCGCGAGCTTCGAGAGCCCCATCTCGTCGCTCTCGTCGAGGAACAGGTTCGTGTTCGTTTCCGCGTCCCATGCCGAGACATGGGCGTGGCAACCGTTGCCGGTGAGGTGCACGAAGGGCTTCGGCATGAACGTCGCGCGCAGCCCGTGCTTCTCCGCAATCGATTTCACCATGAACTTGAAGAACGCATGGCGATCCGCGGTGACCATGCAGTCGTCGTACTCCCAGTTCATCTCGAACTGGCCGTTGGCGTCCTCGTGGTCGTTCTGGTAGGGGCCCCACCCGAGCGCGAGCATCGCATCGCAGATCTCGGAGATGACGTCGTAGCGGCGCATCAGCGCCGACTGGTCGTAGCAGGGCTTGGCGTCGATGTCGCGGGGGTCCGAGATCGCGGTTCCCGAGGGGTCGATGAGGTGGTACTCGGCCTCCACCCCGGCCCGAACCACGAAACCCTTCTCGGCCGCCGCATCGATCATCCGCGCCAGCACCCGGCGTGGCGCCTGGTCGACCGGCGCGCTGTCCATCACGAGGTCGCCCGCGACCCACGCCACCTCCGGCTTCCAGGGGAGCTGGATGAGGCTCGAGGTATCGGGCACCGAGAACATGTCGGGATGGGCCGGCGTCATGTCCAGCCAGGTCGCGAAGCCCGCGAAGCCCGCGCCATCCTCCTCCATCGCCCCCGCCGCCGAGGCCGGAACCAGCTTCGAGCGCTGCGTACCCCGGAAATCGGTGAAGTTGAACAGGAAGTACTTCACGCCATGCTTCCTGGCGAATGCATCGAGCTTGCCGGCCATCGGTCTTCTCCTCCCTTGTCCGTCAGGTCCTGTCGGATACGTTGTTCGGTTGTCAGCGAATTCGGGTCGGGGCGCGTCGCGACGCCGTGGTCATTGCAGCGGGCCCGACACTGCGAGTCTAACCGTTCTGTCGACTGGGAGGGCGCACCACGCTGCGGCGGATCGCCTTGCCATTTCCATTGCCGAGGTCGTGGCGGCTGGTGGTGTATTGTGTACGAACTACGAGAACCGAGGGGCGTTCGCGGCCACGCGCGGCGCCCAACCTTGAACCTGTCCTGGGAGGAGACCACATGGCCGATGATTCAGCCACGACCGGATTCGTGATGAACCAGACGATGTTGCGGGTGCGCGACCCCGACAAGTCCGTCGCCTTTTATCGAGATGTGCTCGGCATGACGGAGCTGGCCCGCTACGACTTCGAGGAGATGCAGTTCTCCCTCTACTTCATGGGCTACCTGGCCGACGGTGAGCAGGTCCCCGAGGAGGTTGGCGAGCGGGCCGAATGGCTCTTCGCCAGACCCGCACTGGTGGAGCTGACCCACAACTGGGGCACGGAGTCGGATGCGGAGTTCGACGGGTACCACGACGGCAATGCCCCGCCGCAGGGATTCGGACACATCGGTATCTCGGTGCCCGACGTCCATGCCGCCTGCGAGCGGTTCGAGCGTCTCGGGATCGAGTTCGTGAAGCGCCCCGACGACGGCAAGATGAAGGGCCTGGCGTTCATCAAGGACCCTGACGGCTACTGGGTGGAGATCCTGAATCCGAAGGGGTTGCGCGCCATCGTCGCTTGAGACGCCCGCGGTCCCGTGGATGATCCGACCGCGACATGAAAATCTGGGTGGACGCCGATGCGTGCCCCGTGGCGATCAGAGAAATACTGTTCAGGGCGGCCGAACGGACCGGGGTGAAGGTGACCCTGGTCGCCAATCAGCCGGTTCGTGTTTCCGCATCCGCGCTCGTCGAGTTCGTGCAGGTCGCTTCGGGATTCGACGTCGCGGACAACGAAATCCTGAAGAGGGCCGGAAGTGGCGACCTCGTCGTCACCGCCGACATACCGCTGGCTGCCGAGGTGATGGCGAACGGCGTCCATGTGCTCAGCCCGCGCGGCGAGCTCCATTCCACGGACACCATCCGCCAGCGGCTCAACATGCGCGACTTCATGGATACGTTGCGTGCCAGCGGGATACACACGGGAGGACCGTCGGCGTTGAGCAAGCGTGACCGGCAGTCGTTCGCCAACCATCTGGACAGGATGCTGACCAGGCACGCGAAAGGTTGAGAGATCCCCTCGGCGGAGCCGCGGCGGAAATCCGCGAGAGCGGATTCAGGACAGTCGGGTCGCCCGGAGCCGCGAGACGGCGCAATTTGCGGGCTGCGCCGCCCGCGCCCCGCGAGCGGGATGCCGGTGGCGGCGGCATCAACGCTCCCCACGCACCGCCGCTCGGTGCCTGGTCTGCGCAACCCCGTCCCGCCCACCGAGCGTCATGCCGGACGGACGGACGAGCGTCCGAACAGGCACGGACATTCGTGTCGGTTCATACGTATACTGCTTCTTCAATGCCGTATACGTATACAGAGGACTCGGGATCTCCGATGAAGAAGAAGCTCACGATCACGATCGACGCAGAACTGCTCCCAAAGGCCAAGCGATACGCTCGCTCGCGTGGTGTCTCGCTCTCGTCGTTCATCGAGCAGTCCCTGAAAGAAGTGGCGGGAGACGACTCGCCCACCTTCGCGACCCGATGGCGCGGACGGTTCGAGCCGGCCGACCGTCGCGATCCGCGTTACGACGCGCTGGCCCGGAAGTTTCTCTGATGCTTCTCGACACCGACATCCTCATCGATCTGGCTCTCGACCGGCATCCCCATGCGGAGTCGGCCGCGGAGCTTCTCGACCGCATCGAGCACGGCACGCTGACCGCATTCATCGCCTGGCATACCGTGTCGAACTTCTACTATCTGGTCTCGCCATCGCGAGGAAGAACGGATACCCGCGACTTCATCGTCGAGTTGACCCGGTTTGCGGCGGTGGTCCCCACCGGTACGGAGGCACTTCACTACGCCGCCGCACTGCCGATGGCGGACTTCGAGGACGCGATGCAGGTCGCGGCGGCGCGGGCTTGCGGCGCTCGACACATCGTCACGAGAAACGTGAAGGACTA
>JAJDUQ010000306.1 GCA_022826505.1 Gammaproteobacteria bacterium | reverse complement strand
CACCGACACGTTCTCGTTGAACAGGCGCGCCGGGACCATGGTCCGGCCCTCCTCGGCATCGAGGACGACCGCGGTGCGGGTGATCTCGAGGATCTCGCCCTCGAACGATCCCACCGCCACCCGCTGCCCCACGTGGTAGCTTCGGCGCACGTAGTGGGCGGCGATGACGTTGCCGGCGATGCCTCCCGCCCCGATGCCGAACGCCACTGCCCCGCCGCCGAGCAGCACCGCGGTCGCGATGGTGACCACGTTGACCAGCAGGGTGACGTCGATGCCGAGCTGACCGGCCACGATGATGACCGTGAAGGTGAGGATGAACACCCGGGTCACGCGCCCGAGCAGGCCGGCACTGGCGAGTCCCGACGAGCGCGCCGCCCGGGTCACCGCGCCGGCGGCGAGGCCGCTCGCCATGTACACCGCGAGAAGGACCACGGCCCACACCACCAGCAGGGGCAGGTAGAGCAGGATCCGGTCGAAGATGTCGGCGAGCCCCGGCAGGGCGAGCACCTTGGACACCGCAGCGAGGAAGAACACGATCACGAGCCAGAAGACGGTGTGGGCGAGGATCCGCGAGATGGGCCAGCGGAGCTCGATCTGCGTCAGGCCGAACCGGTCGCGCACCGCGTAGAACATGCGGTCGATTCCGCTGCCCAGCCGGAGGATGAACGCCCGCAGCCCGATCGCGAGCAGCCAGCCGAGGAGGAAGAGCAGCGCGGCGCCTACCAGATCGGGGACGAACGCCGCGGCGCCTTCCACCAGTTCCCGATAGGTGTTGTCGAGGGCCGCGATCCAGATGTCGTAGGTCGCCTGCCAGGTCGAGCCGTTCGATGACTGTTCCATGGGCGGTCCCGGGAAGTGGTCGCGAGCGCGGGACACCGGCGCGCCGAGTGCGGCGAGGGGTGGCGGTGGCGGCGAAGCTCAATCATCGGACACGCCCGCGGCGAAGTCGAGCGCGACCGTCGAGGGACCCTCTGCACCGGAGGCTTCAGCCGCTTCGTTGTCTCCACGACTGTTCCAATTGCTACCGGCTGGAACGAGGGTTGCCGGGTGGGAATCTCACCCGCCGGAAGAACGGCCCTTCACGGCGCACTGAAATGTTCTATCCCTCCCCGACGCGTTGCCGTTCGTCGGCGCCCAGACGTCGTTCCATCCAGCGCACGCCGGCCGAGACCAGCAGCACCAGCACCAGGTATTCGAGGACCAGAAAGGTATAGATTTCCAGCGGCCGGTACTCGGTCACCGCAAGCTCGTTGGCCCGGCGCACCACCTCCGCGAGACCGATCACCGAGACCAGCGAGGACATCTTGAGCAGGATCACGAACTGGTTGCCCATGGCCGGAAGGCATCGGCGCAGCGCCTGGGGGAAGATCACGTATACCAGCTTGTCGAAGGTGGTCAGGCCGATGCCGTCGGCCGCCTCGAACTGGCCGCGCCCGATGGACTGGACGCCGCCCCGGAAGATCTCCGCCATGAACGCCGCGCCGTACAGCGACAGCGCCACCAACCCCGAGACGAACGGATTGAGGTCGACGCCGGTGAGCACCGGCAGCCCGTAGTAGACCCACAGGATGGAGACGAGTGGCGGAATGGATCGGAACAGCTCCACGGTGCCCCGGTTCAGGGCATCGAGGTAGGGATTGCCCGCGACCCGGGGCAGGTAGATCAGGAATCCGAGGACGACCGAAAGGGCGATGCAGGCCAGCGTCAGCGCCACCGTCCACTGGACGCCGGAGAGCAGGAATTCCGCGTTGATTCGCCCCTGCTTGGTCATTGGGTTGATGACGTACCAACCCCAGGTCTGCGAGCTGGAACATCCGGTGGACAGCAGGACGAGACAGGCGATCGAGCCAAGACGCAATGCGTTCATCGGGGCGTCCTCGGTGGGTGGCGACAGGTTTCGGCTCGACGTCGAAGGAGCCGGACGAACTCGTTTCGCGGCGGTCTCCGGGGAAGATCCCCCGCGGCACGCGTGCCCGGAGTCCTCCGCGATTCGATCGGGTCCGGTCCGAGCGGGTCCGCCGCGGTGGCGGCAGGGACCCGGTCGGGCCGGCACCGTGGGTCATGGTAGCCTTCCTGACGCCGGGAGATCAGCAGGGTGTGCCGATGGGGGGTGCGCCGGCGGACGGTCTTCACGGCTCGAGCTCCGTCCGCCGTGGTCGACTCGGAACGCCGGGCCGTCCGTCGTGTCGGGCGGATATCCGCCCGGCGGGTCTCGATATGCACGATGTCGAAGGATTCGCACGGAGACGCCGGCCGGATGCCGGCCGTCCCGGCCATCAACGCTCGATTCCAGGGGAAGAAGTCATGAACGAACCACTGCGCCCCGAAGGCTTCCAGGGCTATCACCGGGTCGGGAACGCCCGGGAGGATGCCGAGCTCACCCACGTCGGACCCGGCACCCCCTGCGGCGAGTATCTCCGCCGCTACTGGCAACCGGTCGCGATGTCGGAAGAGCTCGCGGACCTCCCCGTGGTGGTGCGGGTCCTCGGCGAAGACCTGGTGCTGTTCCGCGACCGATCCGGACGGCCGGGTCTCCTCCACCGCCACTGCGCGCACCGGGGCGCGTCGCTGGAGTACGGGATCGTCGCCGAGCGGGGCATCATCTGCTGCTACCACGGCTGGCACTACGACATCGACGGGACCATCCTGCGGGCCGGCTCCGAGCCCGCCGACAGCCCCATCTGCCGCAACGTGGTGCAGGGGGCCTATCCCGTGCACGAGCACGACGACCTGCTGTTCGCCTATCTCGGGCCGCCCGAGGATCGCCCGCCGTTTCCCGTGTTCGACAGCGAGCGGATGCCGGACACCGCCCGCAAGCCGTTCGCCATCACCACGCCCTGCAACTGGCTCCAGGTCTACGAGAACACCCAGGACCCGATCCACGTGCTGCACCTGCACGCCCGGTCGAGCGGAGTCCAGTTCGGCGCCGCATCCGGCATCGACCAGGTGATCGAGTATCAGGACACCCCGCTCGGCATGATGAACGTCCAGACCCGGCAGGTGGGCGAGCACGTCTGGGTCCGCACCGTGGACTCCATCCTGCCCAACGCGAACCAGACCGGAGCCATCTGGGAGGAGGCGGAGGCGCCGAAGGCGTTCCGGCGTTGCGCCATCCTGCGCTGGATGGTACCGGTGGACGACACCGCCACCCGCACCATCGGATGGCGGTTCTTCAGCCCCCGGCTCGACCCGAGGGGCCAGGACGATCCGACGCTGGTCGGCCGGGAGTCGATCGACTTCGTCGGCCAGACCGAAGACGAGAGGCCCTACGAGGAGCGCCAGCGCCAGCCGGGCGATTACGAGGCGCAGGTCTCGCAGCGGCCCATCGCCATCCATGCCCTGGAGCACCGGGCTTCGTCCGACGCGGGAGTGGCGAGGTTGCGCAGGCTCCTGCGCCGCCGAATCCGCGAGCTCGCAGCCGGAGAGCGGATACGGCAGCCCGACGCCTGCGGTCTCGATGCGGTGCCGACCTACTGCCAGGACACGGTCTTCCGGTGGCGGGGAGCGGACCGGCCCACCGCGGAGGATCTCCGCGCCGCGGGCCGGTGCGTCGCGGGCGCGGTGCTCGGCTCGGATCGGCTGCACCCGCAACGGCGCGAGGCCCATGTTCGCGAGGCGGCGGAGCGGTTCGCCGCGTGACGGGCGTCCTGTCGTCCATGTGCGCTCGGCACCGGCGCGCGTCGGTGCCGGCATTGGTGTTGGCACATCGGTGTTGGCATCGGGTGTCCGCCGGCTCGCATCCCGGTAGCATGCACGCCACCGGAACGATCCCGGACATTCCCTCGAGACCAAGGAGAAGGAACGATGAAGAAGTGGCTGAGCACGCTCGCGGTCGTGGCATCGATGGCATGTGGAGGTGCCGCTGCCGCCGACCGGTCCATCCTCCACAAGGTCCTCGACAGCGGGACGCTGAAGGTCGGCACCACCGGCGACTTCAATCCCATGTCGTTCAAGGATCCGGCGACCAAGGAGTACCGCGGCCATCAGATCGATGCGGCGAAACAGCTCGCCACCGACATGGGGGTCGAGGTGGAGTTCGTGGCCACCGACTGGAAGACCCTGATCAACGGGGTGGTCGCCGGCAAGTACGACATCGCGATGACCGGCACCTCCATGACCGTGACCCGGGCCAAGGCGGCGGGATACACCCTTCCCTGGGGACGCACCGGCTACCTGCCCCTGACCCGGAAGGAGATTGCGGACCGGTTCAAGACCTGGGAGGACCTGAACAGCCCGGACGTGACCGTCGGCTACAACCTCGGCACGTCGTTCGCCGACTTCGTGAAGCTGCGCCTGCCGAAAGCCACCAAGAGGGAGGTGGAGTCGCCGGCACGGGACTGGCAGGACCTGCTCGCGGGTCGGGTGGACGTGACCATCTCCAGCATCCTGGAGGCGGGCAAGCTGTCCAGCACCCACGAGACGCTGGTGATTCCGTTCCAGAAGGTGGCCAACAGCCTGCCGCTGTCGTTCATCGTCCCCCAGGACGACCACGTGTGGCTCGGCTTCCTCAACAACTGGATGCGCATCCAGCACGAGATCGGGTATTTCAAGTCCCTCAACGAGAAATGGGGCATCCAGGGGCAGGATTGACCCGCCGGCCTGACTTCCGCCGCCGGATCGGTATGCGGCGGCGGAAGTGTTCGGCGTCCCCGTTCGTCCGCCGGTGACGGAAACGCGGCTCCCCGCCTCGTCCGACGCCGCGCCCGGGCGGCGCGGGAGTCGTGCGGTGTCCGGCGGGTCGACCGTCACCCTTGAACAGAGACCCGACCGCCGGCACATGATTTCGGACCGTCACGGTCTCTGCGCTCGTTCGTCGATTCGAATTGCGGCGGCGGCGCGAGACGTTCGCTGAATCGTACCGAGGTCGGAATTCGCAACGCCCCGATCCCTGTCCAACGTCGAGATGCGGCTTCAATTCGCGACCTGGCCCGAGGTGGAGACCCACCTCGAACGCTCGACCGGAATCCTGATTCCTGTCGGTTCGACCGAGCAGCACGGACCCGGTGGTCTGATTGGCACCGATGCGCTGGTGGCCGAGGCGATCGCGGCCCGTGCCGCCTCCGAGCACGACCGCATCCTGGTGGCCCCGGTGCTCGCGTATGCGCCCGCACAGTTCAACCTGTCGTTTCCGGGGACCGTTTCGTTGCGTGCCGCAACGTTCTCGCAGGTCGTCGTGGACGTCGTCGATTCCCTGGCGGCGGGCGGTTTCGACGCGTTCTACTTCCTGAACGGTCATGGGGCCAACATCGCTCCCGTACGCTGCGCCTGCCACGACCTTCACCAGCGCAGGGTGCTGGCGAGACCGGCGATGGCGCCGCTGAAGTTCCGACTGAAGAGCTGGTGGGAGTTCCCCGAGACCGATGCACTCCGACGTGAACTCTACGGCGCCGGTGAAGGCATGCACGCCACCCCGAGCGAAATATCCGTCACGCAGGCGATCTCGACCGCGGTGCGGTCGGACCACACGGCGAAATCGTGGACGCCGTTACCTGTCGAACGACTTCGCGATCTGGCCGGGGACGCGCACGAAGACGCTCGCCTGCACCGCGCGTCGTTTCCAGACGGCCGAGTGGGCTCGAACTCCGCGCTGTCCAGCGCCGAGCATGGCGAGGCGCTGCTCTGCACCGCCGCGCGCGAGCTCGCCGCCGACTACCGGCGCTTCGTTGCGGACCCCGCGTGGTGAGTGCCCTGCCCGGTGCCGCGACCCCTGCCGATGGAATGGTGGCGGAGGCCGCCCGATGTCGTCGCGATCGCCCGCCGGCACGAAGCCGGGCCGCACCAATCCCGCGGGTGGTTGTCCAACCGTGGGCGGCGTCCGTGAATCGATGAAGTATCGTGGCTGGATCGAGCCTGCGCCGGCGAGGAGAATCCTGTCGTCATGCGTGCATCATCGACCGCCCCCGGAAGGACCCTGAACGTTCTCGTCAAGGCGGCCTTCGCCAATGCGTTGCCGGACGATCTCCTGACGGACTCGATCTCGCTCGACAGAGCGAAGCAACTCTTCTCGAAATATGTCGATCAGGTCGAGATCGAGAACCACAGCTTCTGCAATCGAATCTGCTGGTTCTGTCCCAATGCCTTCATCGACCGGCGTTCGGTCTCGCACGAAATGCCGGAGCGCGTGTTCGAGACGATCATCGGCGGGCTGAGCGAAATCGACTACGCGGGTGCACTGACGTGGTCCCGATTCCACGAGGCCATGGCCAGCCCTCGAATATTCGATCGGCTGCGATCGGCGCGAGCGGCACTGCCGAGAGCCGGCCTGGTGATGATCAGCAACGGCGACTATCTGAATCGGAAGACGCTGCCGCGCCTCGAGGAGCTGGGCCTGGACCGGTTGATCGTCGATCTGTACATGCCGGACGGAAGGGAGCGCGATCCGAAGGAAATCGAATCAGGGCTGCGCAAGTTCTCCCGGCGCACCGGCATGACCCTGGAGCAGACCGGTGATTTCAGCTACCGGGTCACCGGGCTCAGGATGAAAGCCACCGTGGACATTCCCTTCTACACCGAGTCCGGCATCTCCACTCGAGGTGGACTGGTGGAGGTGGAAAAGCTTTCGTCGTACCGGAGACGAGCGGTGTGCATGGCCCCGGTCCGACACGTCGTGATCGACTACAACGGCAAGGGAATGATTTGCTGCCAGACTCGCTCGGACGCCCCGGAACATCGCGAGGCCATCGTCGGCGACCTCTCGGAATCGGGCTACGGCGTGTTTCATCTGTACCGCGATCTCGGCGCCACCCGCCGGGCGCTGCTCAGCCCGGGAGAGAAGTCGGGTGTATGCCTGACCTGCGATGTGCGCGACGACGGCCCCGACCGGCTTGCGCGGCGCAAGTGGATTGCGGGAGCGGCGGCGCGAATGCCGGGTGTCGCGAACAGCGTCGACCGTCTGTGGAACCGGGTGATGCGTCGGGACCTCGCCTCCTGATCCGTTCTCGCGCGCGAGGTTGCGCGTGTATAGTCCCGACCGCTTCCCGACGGCCCCGGAATCCCTGCCCAATGTTGATCGTGAAGGTCGGCGGCGGCGAGGCGGTGAACCTCGCCGGGGTCGCCGACGATCTCGCATCCATCGACACCGCGTGCATCGTGGTGCTCGGCGCGAACGCGGTGCGCAACGAACTCGCCGCGCGCCTCGGTTCGTCCACCCGGACCCTGACATCGATTTCGGGCTACACGAGCGTGTTCTCCGACGAGACTGCGCTCGACGTCATCATGATGGCCTACTCGGGGTTGCGCTCGAAGCGATTCGTCGAGCTGTGCCAGCGCCGCGGCGTCAACGCCGTCGGCCTGTCCGGCATCGACGCGCGTGTGGTGACCGGGGAGAGGAATCGCGGGATCCGCGTCCGCGAAGGGGGGAAGACGCTGATCAAGCGTGACTTCTCGGGCAAGCCCCGGTCGGTGAACGCCGAGCTGCTTCGCATCCTTCTCGAAGGCGGGTACACACCGGTGCTCACCATCCCCATCGCCGACGAGAAGGGATTCGCCATCAACTCGGAGAACGACGACATCGTGAACGTCCTCCAGGGCACGCTGGGAGCCGAACGCATCGTTCAACTCATCGAGGCGCCGGGGTTCCTGGACGATCCCGGCGAGCCGAAGAGCGTCGTTCCCGCCATGTCGCGTGCGGAGCTGGAGCGGCGCGAGGCGCAGGTCGAGGGCCGGATGAAGCGCAAGATGCTGGCGCTTCGCCGCCTGTTCGAGGCGGGAGCCGCCGAGGTGGTCATCGGCGACGGCCGGGTGGAACACCCGATCCGGGCCGCGCTCGACGGCGCCGGGACGATCATCCGATGAGCCGTGGGTGCGCCGGCGAGCCTCTCGCAGTCACCGCGATGGAGGAGCCCGGATGCGGGTCGACGTCGCGGGCCGCGCGGGGCGGAACGTGCCGCGATTCGAGGACGAGCCGATGAGCATCGTGTCCACCGAACAGCGCCATGCCTTCGAGGTCTTCCCGAAACGCGACCTCGCCATCGTGCGTGGAGAGGGTGCGACGCTCTACGACGAGTCGGGACGGGCCTACATCGACTGTGTCGCCGGGGTTGGGGTCGCGAGCGTGGGGCACGCGAATCCCGATGTCGTCAGCGCCGTCGGCGAGCAGGCTCGAACCCTGATCACCTGTCCCGGCATCTTCTACAACGACGTGCGGGCTCGGCTTCTCGAGAAGCTGGCGTCCATCACCCCGCCGAGCGTCTCCCGGGCATTCCTTTGCAACTCCGGCACCGAGGCGAACGAGGCGGCGATCAAGCTCGCCATGCACGCGACCGGCCGACGCAGGTTCGTCTGCGCAATGAGAGGATTCCACGGCCGGACCATGGGTGCGCTCTCCGCCACCCACAAGCATCGCAATGCCTTCGAGCCGCTGCTCGGCGGGTTCGATTTCGTGCCGTTCAACAACGTGGACAAGCTGCGCGCCGCGGTGAGCGACGAGACCGCGGCGGTGATCGTCGAGGTCGTGCAAGGGGAGGGCGGGGTGCGGCTCGGGGACGCCGCGTATTTCGCCGCCGCGCGCGAGATTTGCGACGCGCACGAGGCGCTGCTCGTCGTCGACGAGGTGCAGACCGGCTTCTGTCGCACCGGACGGTTCTTCGCCTGCGAGCACCACGGCGTACAGCCCGACATCCTGTGCCTGGCCAAGGCGATGGCGGGTGGCGTGCCGATGGGTGCGGTACTGGTGGGCGACGGGGTCAAGGCCGAAGTGGGCATGCACGGCTCCACCTTCGGCGGCAACCCGCTCGCGTGCGCCGCCTCGCTCGCGACCATCGAGGTGATGGAGCGCGAAGGGCTCGCCGAGCGGGCGCGGGCGAAGGGGGCGCGGTTTGCGGATGCGTTCGGGCGTCGCCCGTGCGCCGGGGTCCGCGACGTCCGTCAAGTCGGGCTGATGATCGGCATCGAACTGAAGGAGCGCGCCCGGCCGCACATCGAGGCGCTCATGGCGCGCGGCGTGCTGGCGCTCCCGGCCGGCCCCACCGTGATCCGGCTCCTGCCACCGCTGGTCATCGAGGACGAGGCCCTCGACGAGGTCGCGGCGCGGCTGCACGAGGTGCTGGGTGAATGAGCCGCCCCTTGCGTGGTCTGCCGGGGCGTCTGCATTATTGGCGACACGCTTACCCTCTCCGAGAGTGGGGTGAGCGACGGCTTCCGGGGGACTGGTTCCCGGAGAATCGCCTGGCGGAGAGTCCGGAGGGAATGCCTGATGCGCAGACCGAACGGAAGCGGAGCGGTGGCCGGCGGGGTCGTGCCGGCGTTCGGACGGAGCGGCGGCACAGTGCGGCGCAGCGGCACCGGTCCTGTTCGTGCCTTCGGCGGCGGCGGGGGCCGCGGTCTCGCCGCCGTGCTGCTCTGCGCGCCGCTGCTTGCGTGTTTCGCTCCAGAGGCCGCGGCTACACCCATCGTCACCATCTCGAGCGGCCCGGCGGTCACCGAGGGCGAAGCAGCGAGCTTTACGGTGACGGCCGCGCCGGCGCCGACCTTCGACCTGACGGTGCTGCTGCATGTGGACGACGATGCCGACGGCGACTTCGTCGCCTCGGGCGACGAGGGCGACAGGCAGGTCACCATCCCCGGAGGCGGTACGGGTTCGACGATCGTTACCGTCGCCACGGTGGCGGACGGCACGGACGAACCGACCGGCACGGTGACGCTGACGGTGCGTACGGACAATGCCTACGCCGGCACGCCCTCGGCCTCGGTGACGGTCGAGGACGACGACGCGACCATCGTCAGCCT
>JAJDUQ010000033.1 GCA_022826505.1 Gammaproteobacteria bacterium | reverse complement strand
GGAGCCCACCGACCTGAACGGCATGACCCTGCACGCCGGCAGCTTCAACGTGGAGATCGAGCTCACCGGCATCACCCGCCACGTCTCCAAGCGCGAGGAAGCGGTGGATGCCATCGCCGCCGCGGCGCGGCTCATTCCCCGATTCAACGCGCTGTCGTTCTCGGGCGCCGCCAACGCCGAGCACGCCGCCGTCAACCGCGCCAACATCGGCGTGGTGCGCGGCTCGCTGTCGCCGGAGTTCCACGACTGGCGGCCGCCGCAGGTGGCGGACTTCGTGCGCATGGCCGGCACCGTGCGCTACGGGCCGAGCCAGTCGGAGGAGGGCGTCCTCGCCGACATCGGGAGGCTGCTGACGCATCTCGAAACGGAATTCCCGGGTCTCGAGGCGAGCGTGGCGAAACAGTTCGCCGGCCAACGGCCTTCCATGCTGCCGTTCGAGGTGGACCGGGAGGCGGCGATCGTCAAGTCGGTGAGCGGCGCCTACGCGCAGGTGCGAGACGAGCCGCAGCGACTCGGTCCGGTGAAGCCCTGCTGCTTCTACGGCACCGATGCCGCGCACCTGCTGCACCGGACCGGCATGCCGGGCATCGTCTGCGGCCCCGGCGGGCGCTACAACACCATGCCCGACGAGCGGGTCGACATCCCCGACTACCTGGATGCGATTCGCATCTACCTGCTCACGATCCTCGATACCTGCGGGGTCGCGGCTTGACCAGTCCCTTCCCGCGCGAAGAGTACGAGGAGCGGCTCGGCCGCCTGCGCGCGGTGATGGCCGGGCACCGGCTCGACGCCGTGATCGTCGACACCTGCGAGATGCTCGACTACTTCACCGGGTTCGCGATCTCCGAGAACCGCTACCGTGCAGCGGTCATCCGCCCCGAGGGCAATCCGGTGATGGTGGTGCGCAGGCTCGACGAGCAGCCGTTTCTGAACGCTGCCTGGTTCGAGGACCGTCGCGCTTTCGCGGACGTCGAGGATCCGGTCGCGGTGGTCGCCGCGGTGGTGGGCGACGCAGGCCGCGTCGGCCTCGACATGCATTCCTACTGCATGACGGTCAAGCGGTTCGGGCACCTGCGGGCATTGTTGCCCGGTACCGAGCTCGTCGATCTGTCGGACCTTCTGATGCCGATGCGGCTGAGAAAGTCGGACGCGGAGCTCGAGGTCATGCGCGCCGCCGCGGCCATCGCCGACGAGGCCATGCGTCGGGCCATCGCCGCGGCGGTGCCCGGGGCGTCGTCCCGCCGGGCCGCCTCGGTGGCATCGGGCGCATTCGTCGAGCTGGGAGCGGACTTCGGACGTACCGGGCCGATCACGGTCGGTCGCGGATGGAACTTCATGCACGGCAAGCTCTCCGGCGAACCGCTCGTCGAGGGGGACGTGCTGCACATGGAACTCGTGCCCAAGGTGCGCGGATATTGCGCGCGGCTGATGCGTCCGGCGGTGATGGGCGAACCGTCACCCGAACTGGCCGACGCCGCGGCTGCACTGGTCGAGCTGCAGGACCGCCAGATTGCGGCCATGGTGCCGGGAGCCGAAGCGTGTGTGGTCGACGCCATCATGCGCGAGGGCGCAGTCAGGGCCGGCCTTCGCCGGGACTACGTCAACAACACCGGCTACACCCTCGGCTACTACTTCGAGCAGGCACCGCGAACCAGCGACTTCACCCGACTGTTCACTGCCGACGCAGACTGGCGGCTCGAAGCGGGCATGACGTTTCACATGTACGCCTCGGCCGAGGCCGGCGTCGCGTTCAGCGAAACGGTACTGGTGACCGACCGCGGCCCGGAGCGACTTACCAGGACCGAACGCAGGTTGTTTCGCTGTGGCGAGGACGCGGGAAGGCCATCTTGAGTGCATCGACGCGCATCATTCGGGCAATCGGCCATCGCATCGCCGCTGATCGCGTGATTCATCGAGCACGGCTGTCGCACGCTCGACCCGCGGTTCCGGCGAAAAACGAAGGCCGTGCAGACCTCCCCCCGCCGCACAGGACTGCGGCGAGGCATGTCCCGGATGCTGGATGGCGAACGCGGACCGAGACCGGCGAAACCGCCTGCCGCCGCGGTGTCGAGACGCCACCGAATTCATGAAAATTCTCGTCACCGGCTCGGCGGGATTCATCGGCGCCGCACTCGTGCTTCGGCTCCTCGAACGGGGCGACGAAGTCATCGGAGTCGACAATCTCGATCCGTACTACGACGTGTCTCTCAAGCAGGCACGGCTTGACCGCTTCAGCGGACGTTTCGGCTTTCGAGATGTACGCGCCGACATTTCGGACCGCACCGAGATGGCCGACATCTTCGAGCGCGAACGCCCCCTCAAAGTCGTCAATCTCGCTGCACAGGCCGGGGTCCGGTACTCGATGGAGAACCCCCATGCCTACGTCGATTCGAACCTGGTGGGCTTCCTCAATGTCCTGGAGGGATGCCGCCGCCACGCAGTGGGCCATCTGGTCTACGCTTCGTCGAGCTCCGTCTACGGCGGCAATCGGAGGTTGCCGTTCTCCGTACGGCACCACGTCGAGCATCCGCTGTCGCTCTACGCCGCCACCAAGAAGGCGAACGAGCTGATGGCGCACAGCTACAGCCACCTCTACGGGCTGCCGGCTACCGGGCTGCGGTTCTTCACGGTCTACGGGCCCTGGGGTCGGCCCGACATGGCGTTGTTCCAATTCACCCGCAACATTCTCGAGGGCCGGCCGATCGACGTGTTCAATCGCGGCCGCCATCGCCGGGACTTCACGTACATCGACGACGTCGTCGAAGGGATCGTTCGAGTTCTCGATCGGCCCGCCACCGCAGACCGGAACTGGAGCGCGGAGTCGCCGGATCCGGCCACCAGTGCCGCACCGCATCGGCTCTACAACGTCGGCAACAGCCGGTGGGTAAGGCTGGAGCGCTACATCGAGGTGCTCGAGACGTGCCTGGGCCGCAAGGCGGAGCGGAACTTCCTCCCGCTTCAGCCCGGCGACGTGCCCGACACCTTTGCGGACGTCGATGACCTGGAACGGGAAATCGGCTACCGGCCGGGAACCCCGATCGAGGTCGGGATCCGACGGTTCGTCGACTGGTACGAGACGTTTTACGGGAATTCCCGGTGACTCACGGTCGTCGCGTCTCGGTGGTCGGACTGGGGTACGTGGGACTACCGGTGGCTGTCGCTTTCGGCCGTCAATCGCGCGTCATCGGTCTCGATGTCGATGCGGGTCGCATCGAGGAGCTCCGCCGGTGCGTGGACCGAACGGGCGAGGTCGCACCGGCCGACATCGCGCACACCGACGTGCACTTCACCTGCGACCCCGCGGACCTTCGCGAAGCAGACTTTCACATCGTTGCCGCACCGACGCCCATCGACGACACCAGGAAGCCGGACCTGCGCTCGCTCCTCGGGGCTTCGCGTACCGTCGGGATGCAGCTCGAACCCGGCGACATCGTGGTGTTCGAGTCAACGGTCTATCCGGGCGTGACCGAGGAGGAGTGCGTTCCGGTGCTCGAAGATGCGTCGGGACTCGAGTGCGGAAAGGACTTCGCGGTCGGCTACTCTCCGGAGCGCATCAATCCGGGAGACCGCGATCACACGCTGGCTCGAATCACGAAGGTCGTGTCCGCGCAGGACGAGGCGACGCTCGACACCGTCGCGCGCGTCTACGAGTCCGTGGTCACCGCGGGCATCCACCGAGCCCCGACCATTCGGGTAGCGGAAGCCGCGAAGGTCATCGAGAACACCCAGCGAGATCTCAACATCGCGCTGATGAACGAACTGGCGCTCATCTTCGCGCGCATGGACATCGATACGCGCGACGTGCTGGCCGCGGCCGGCACCAAGTGGAACTTCATCCCTTTCACACCCGGCCTCGTCGGAGGACACTGCATCGGCGTCGATCCGTACTACCTGGCGTACAAGGCGGCGACGCTGAGCTACCAGCCGGAGATCATCCTGGCGGGTCGGAGGGTCAACGACGGCATGGGCGTCTACCTTGCGGGGAAAGTGGTCAAGGCCATGATGCGGCGCGGCATCGACGCCGACGGGGCGCTGGTGACGATTCTGGGGTTCACGTTCAAGGAGAACGTGACCGACTTGCGCAACACGCGTGTCATCGACGTCGTCCGCGAGCTCGAAGACTATCGCCTCAGCGTCCAGGTTCACGACCCTTGCGTCGACCCGCAGGAGGCGTTGCGGGAATATGGAGTGGGGGTCGTCGCCGGCGACGCCCTGCGCCCGGCCGACGCAGTGATACTGGCCGTGCCGCATGCCGCGTTCGTGGAGGGGGCCTGGCCGGCTGTCGCTGCCTTGCTGCGTGATGAACGCGGGATCGTCATCGACGTGAAGGGTGTGCTCGACCGCGCGTCACGCCCCGCGGACATCGAACTGCTGCGGCTTTGAACGAAGTCTGGAATCATGCGCCGCTTGCATACGGTGCCTGACCGGCTGCGTCTCCCCGCGACGAAACGATTCGGACAAGGCCGACGGCCATCGGCGTACTCCTGCGCAGGTGCGCCTGGAGCATCCATTCGATGAACATTGCAATGATTGGCGCCGGGTACGTCGGACTGGTGTCCGGCGCGTGCTTCGCCGAGTTCGGGGCATCGGTCACCTGCGTCGATGTCGATGCTTCGAAGGTCGCCCGACTCAATGATGGCCGAATGCCCATCTACGAACCCGGCCTCGACGAGATCGTCCAACGAAACGTCGAGCAGGGGCGATTGCGCTTTACCAGCGAATTCGACGGGTGCGTGGGCGACGCGGAGCTTGTTTTCGTCGCGGTGGGCACACCCTCGCGCCGCGGTGACGGGCATGCCGATGTGTCCTTCGTGTACGACGCAGTGCGACAGATCGCCCCGTTGCTGCGCAACTACAGCGTCGTCGTGGACAAGTCGACGGTCCCGATCGGCACCGCGCGACAGGTCGCGCGAATCATCACGGAGGTGAATCCGGAAGCGGACTTCGATGTCGCGTCGAATCCGGAGTTTCTCCGCGAAGGCGCGGCGATCAGCGATTTCATGCGACCCGACCGCATCGTCATCGGTGTCGAGAGCCAGCGTGCGGAGGAGAAGCTGCGGGCGCTGTATCGGCCGCTGAACCTCGTCGAGGTGCCGATCCTGGTCACGCGTCTGGAGACCGCGGAACTCATCAAGTACGCCGCCAACGCCTTCCTCGCCACGAAGATCAGCTTCATCAACGAAATGGCTGCGCTGTGCGAAGCGGTGGGGGCCGACGTGCACGACGTCGCCCGCGGCATCGGACTCGACGGACGAATCGGCCGCAAGTTTCTGCACCCTGGGCCCGGTTTCGGGGGATCATGCTTTCCCAAGGACACTCTGGCGCTCGTTCGCACCGCACAGGAATTCGGCACGCCGAGCCGCATCGTCCAATCCGTGGTCGAAGTCAACGCGGCACAGCGCCGCCGGATGATCGCCAAGATCCGCAACGCACTCGGCGGCAGCGAGGCGGGAAAGGTGATCGCGGTGCTGGGCCTCACCTACAAGCCGGAAACCGACGACATGCGCGAATCTCCTTCGCTCGCAATTCTGCCGCCCCTCGTGGAGAAGGGTGCGCGGATTCGGGCGACGGATCCGCATGGCATCGAGGAGGCACGCGGCCATCTTCCCGATTCGATCGAGTATGTCGAAGACGTCTACGAGACGCTCGACGGCGCGGACGCGGTGGTGCTGCTCACGGAATGGAACGTGTACCGGGGGCTCGATCTGGAGGAGGTGAAGGGACGGATGCGCGGGAACGTCTTCATCGACCTGCGCAACGTCTACGAGCCGGCGCCGATGGCATCGCTGGGATTCGAGTACACCTGCGTGGGGCGCGGGTGACGCAGTTCCGGATCGTGTCGTCCCATGGGCGGCGTCTGCATGCCGAGTGCGCCTCTTTCGGCAAGCTCGACGCGAGAGGCATCCGAGCCTCCCCAATGCCCGGGTGCGGAGAACGTGATTCCGATTGAGGAGGTGCGACTGTGACGAATCGGGTCCGGAAGGCGGTCTTCCCCGTGGCCGGACTGGGCACACGACTGCTGCCGGCGACGAAGGCGCTGGCCAAGGAGATGCTCCCGGTCATCGACAAGCCGCTCATCCAGTACGCGGTCGACGAAGCGGTGGCGGCAGGAATCGACCATCTCGTCTTCGTCACCGGACAGACCAAGAAGGCAATCGAGGATCACTTCGATCGATCGGCAGAACTCGAAGCGATGCTCGAAGCACAGGGCAAGACCGATTTGCTGGCGCGGATACGGGCGGTTCTTCCGCCGCGCGTGACCTGCATGTACATCCGCCAGCCGGCACCGCTCGGGCTCGGTCACGCGGTGCTGTGCGCGAAACCGGCGATCGGCGACGAACCGTTCGCGATCCTGCTCCCCGACGACCTCATCGACTGCGATGGCCCCGGATGCACCGAGCAGATGGTGCGATGCTTCGAAGACAGCGGCCACAGTCTGGTGGCGGTGCAATCCGTCGCGCGAGCGGAAACCGGAAGATACGGAATCGTGCGTCTGAAGTCTCCCGATGGGCGTGGTGGCCCGATCGGGGAGATCGTGGAGAAGCCGTCGCCGGATCGGGCGCCATCGACGCTGGGCGTTGTGGGGCGCTACGTGATGTCTCCGGGGATTTTCGAGGCGCTCGAGAACACCGCTCCCGGTTCGGGTGGCGAGATTCAGCTCACGGACGCAATCGCGGCGTTTCTCGGCGAGGAAACGATCGGCGCGTTTGCGTTCGAGGGAACCCGATATGACTGCGGCTCGAGGGAAGGATTGCTTGCCGCGAATGTCGCCCTCGGACTCAAGGACCCCGAGCTTCGTTCGGTATTGCAACGACTCCGAGACTCGTCATGAAACTCCATATTTTCAATTGCTTGAGAATCAATATTTATTTAATTTAACAGACGATCAGAGCAATCGGAGTGCCTTCCCGGATCGGGCCTGAAGGGCGGGGTGTGTTTCGTGAGACCGATTCGCATGATGTCGTCGGTCCTCCGCCCGGCAGGGAAGGTGGGAGGGGGTCAGGTGCGGCGGCGACGCCGACGGTGTGTTCTCGAGGCTCCGCCTTCCTTCACGCGAGCGATGGCCTCCTCGGTCGCGAGCGTGATTTTCAAGGGACCGAGCCGCGCTTCGATGGCGGCGTGGTCGGGTACGGCGGCCGGCGGCCGACGCTCCAGCGCCTCGCGCATCGCGGCGATGTGCGAGGCCGTCGTTCCACAGCAGCCACCGATGATCCGCGCCCCGGCATCGCGCGCCATGCACGCGTACTCGGCCATGATCTGCGTGGTGCCGTCATAGCGGACCTGCAGGTCGTCACCCATTGCAGGAAGTCCGCAGTTGCTCTTCGCGACGATGACCATCTCCGGATCGGCGGTGGACCGCAATCCGAGAATCGAATCGAGGAGCTGAGCCGGCCCCACTCCGCAGTTCGCTCCTATGCCGAGGACTCCATGGACCGCGCAGGATGAAAAGCTCGGCATCTCCTGAGGGCGAATACCCATCATCGTGCGACCGCCGGTGTCGAACGTCATCGTGGCGAGGAACGGCAAGCCGACCTCCCTGACCGCTTCCACCGCCGCATCGAGCTCATTCTGCGCGTACATCGTCTCGATCCACGCCACGTCCACCCCGCCGCGCCGCAATCCCTCGGCCTGCTCTGCGAAGGCGTCGACCGCTTCCGCCCGGCTCCGATCGCCGATCGGCTCCAGGATATCGCCGGTCGGCCCGATGGAACCGGCGATCACGACGGAACGATTCGTCGCCGCCGCCACACGGCCCGCGATGACCGCCCCCGATTCGTTGACCTCGACGGCACGGTCTGCGAGGCCGTGCAAGGCGAGTCGGAACCGATTCGCGCCGAATGTGTTGGTGAGGATGATGTCGGCACCCGCCTCCACCATGTCCTGGTGCACGGACGCGACTCTGGCCGGTTCGCTGAGGTTCCATCGCTCACCCGATGCGCCACCGGCCAGCCCGAGGGCGAACAGGTTCGTGCCCATGGCGCCGTCCGCGAGTAGCCAGTCGCGTTCGTTCAGCAGCGCTGTCAGTGGATGCATCGGCGTTGTCGCCAAAGGTGGAACCGAGTCATCGCGCGGCGGCAGCGCCGGTGTGCCGGCGCACCGGACCGTTCCGGCTCGGCAGCCCGGCACGCGATTCCGCTGCCACGGGTCCAGACCGGAATTTCGTGCTCCGGAACGAGCCGAGTCGAGCTCAGGGAAGGTATCCGACTCCTCCCGCGGATCGTCGCACAGTGCGAAGCGGCGAGCACCCCGGGCGGACACCGATGATCCTTCAGGGCACCTCCTCGCGTGCCGATGCTCCGCCGCTTCCAGCACATGTCCACTCGCCTCACGGAGGAGGGATGTCCCATCGTCCGACTCATCGGCTCGGAAATTGTTCACGATCTCGCAGGTCCCCGCCGGCAGCAACTGCAACCCTTCGCGTCGCACGGCGTTGGAGGCGCGAGGGATTCGGGTAGAATCGCGGCCTCGTCCGCATTCGGAATCCGCGACCCAGAACGATGCCCACCACCATCATCGTCGGCGCCGGCCATGCCGGCGGACAGACCGCAATCAGCCTGCGTCAGGCCGGATACGAGGGCCGGATCGTCGTATGCGGTGCCGAACCGGTGCCGCCGTATCAACGTCCGCCGCTCTCCAAGAAGTATCTGTCAGGGGATCTCGAGTTGGCGCGCGTGTTCCTGCGACCGGAGAGTTTCTATTCGGCCAACGACATCGAACTCCGGTTGGGAAAGGCGGTGCGGGAAATCGATCCGGCACGGCGCACGATAGTGCTCGAAGGCGGCGAGTCGCTCGCATACACCGAGCTGGTCATCGCGACCGGAAGCCGCCCGCGCCGACTCGAGTCTCCGGGCGCGACTCTCGGCAACATCTTGTATCTGAGATCGCTGGAAGACGCAGACGCCATTCGGAACGCGCTCGTGGCGGGGCGAAAGCTGGTCGTCGTCGGCGGCGGGTACATCGGCCTGGAAATCGCCGCGACGGCGAAGGGGCTCGGACTGGAGGTTTGCGTCATTGAAGCGGCAGACCGGATTCTCGGACGGGTAACCGCCCCGGAGATGTCCGCGTACTACACACGTGCGCACCGATCCCGAGGTGTCGATGTCAGGCTGTCGACCGCGATCACCTCGTTCGAGGGCAACGGAACCGTCCAGGCTGTCGTCTGCGCAGGCGAAACCATCCCTGCCGACGTCGTCGTGGTGGGTATCGGCATCGTGCCCGAAGCGGATCTCGCCGCCGCGGCGGGCATCCGATGCGACGACGGGATCGTGGTGGACGAACGATGCGCGACATCGGCCGACCACGTCTACGCAGTCGGAGACTGCACCCGCCATCCAAATCCGATTCTCGGTCGTACCCTGCGGCTCGAGTCGGTGCAGAATGCGCTGGAGCAGGCACGGACGGCCGCATCGAACATCGCGGGAACGCCATCGACGTACGAGCAGGTCCCGTGGTTCTGGAGCGACCAGTTCGATCTCAAGCTCCAGATGGTCGGGATGTCGCAGGGCTACGACACCATCGTCCAGCGCGGCTCGATGGACGCGGACGACTTCGCGATGTTCTACTTGAGAGAGGGCGTACTGATTGCGGTGGACGCGGTCAATCGTCCGCGGGAGTTCATGGCGTGCCGCAAGCTCGTGCCGCAACGCCCCAGTATCGCCCCGGCCAGGTTGGCCGACGAGTCGATACCGATGCAGGAGATGGTCTGACGAATGCCGAGAATCACTTTCGTTCAACCCGACGGGTCGGCGTCGACGGTGGAGATCCCGAACGGTCTTACGGTGATGGAGGGGGCGCTCGAGAACGACATCACCGGAGTGATCGCGGAGTGCGGAGGAAGCTGCTCCTGCTCGACCTGTCACTGCTACGTCGCGGACGACTGGATGCGTGCACTGCCTCCCCCGGAGGACGACGAGTCGGGATTGATCGAGTTTGCTTGGGAACCCCGCGAATCGAGTCGGCTGACGTGCCAGATCCGGGTCACCGACGAGCTCGACGGGCTTGTTCTCCACGTCCCGGCGGAGCAACTGTGAGCGCTCTCGACCTGCTCGCGAGCATTGGAGGCGCCCGATGATCCCGCTTCAGGTGCGCGACGTGGAGGAGGGGAGCCGCGATCGGCTCGGTCGTCCGCTGCACGACCTCAGGATCTCGGTGACGGACCGGTGCAACTTCCGGTGCACCTACTGCATGCCGAAGGAACTGTTCGGCGCGAATTACCGGTTCATGCCGCGCAGCGAGCTGCTTTCCTTCGAGGAGATTGTCCGACTGGCGGAGATATTCGTCGCGCACGGCGTCGGAAAGATTCGCCTGACAGGCGGAGAGCCGCTTCTGCGCCAGGGACTGGAGGACCTCGTGCGGATGCTGTCCGCGGTCGCCGGGCTCGACGATCTGACTCTCACCACCAACGGATCGCTCCTGAGCCTGGACCGTGCCCGTCGCCTGCGCGCGGCCGGACTCGAGCGGCTGACGGTGAGTCTGGACGCCGTCGACGACACCGTGTTCTCGTCGATGAACGACGTGGGATTCTCCGTCGAGCCGGTCCTGAGGTCCATCGAGGACGCGGATCGGGCCGGCCTGGCTCCAATCAAGATCAACATGGTCGTCAAGCGCGGGGTGAACGATCACGAAATCGTCCCCATGGCGGAACGCTTCCGGAATTCCGGCCACATCGTGCGCTTCATCGAATACATGGACGTCGGCAATACCAACGGGTGGCGCATGGACGACGTCGTGTCGGCGCGCGAAATCGTGGACACCATCGGACGGGTGCATCCCTTGCGGGCGTTGGAGCCGAACTACCCCGGCGAAGTCGCGCGACGCTGGCGCTATGTCGATGGCGCGGGAGAAATCGGGGTCATCGCGTCCGTCACCCAGCCGTTCTGCGGAGCATGTACCCGCGCACGTCTTTCCGCGGAGGGCAAGTTGTATACCTGCCTCTTCGCGAACACCGGGTTCGACCTCCGGGACCTCATGCGCAGCGGCGCTTCGGATGAGGCTCTGTCCGCGACCATCGGCTCCCTGTGGAGCCGGCGCGACGACCGCTATTCCGAGCTGCGCAGCAGCCATACGCCGCCGCAGTCACGCATCGAGATGTCGTATATCGGCGGATAGGGCAAGCACGGATTCGAGATGAAGGGCGAGACCGATGACAGCGATTCGGGGCATACAGATAATTGCATTATTTCAAACTGATGCAGAATCAATTTAAGGTGAATTAGTCAGTAATGGGCGATGTTGGCGAGTCGTCAGTTCGATTCATGGCGGAATCATGAGGGCGCAGGATCGTTCCCGCCGGGGCGCGTCGCCATTGCCGGCACCGGCGGCGACTGGCCGATTCCGAACGGATTCCTGGTCCGCACAAGGGACGTCTTGATGTGAGGAAGCAAGAGAAGGCTCAGCGTGAAGGAAAGAACCGGAGTCGGCCCCGGCTGACGAGACGGCGGTTCATCCAGACCACAGGAGCGGCGGGGGTCGGCGCAGCGACATCCGGCGTGCTCCGGCCCGGAACCGCGGCCGCGGAGACAGTGGACTACCCGGTGAAGCCGATCGTCGCGCTCGACGAACTCTCGCCGGGAACGACCGTCCCGTTCACCTATCCGGACGATCGATCACCCGCGCTTCTCCTGCGAATGACCGCCGGGGTCGTCGGGGGCGTGGGACCGGACGCGAGCATCGTTGCATTCTCATCCCTGTGCACCCACAAGGGGTGCCCCGTGAGCTACAAGCCCGAACATCGCCTGCTGGTGTGTCCATGCCACTGGAGTACCTTCGACCCCGAGAAGGCCGGCAGCTTGGTCATCGGTCAGGCCAGTCAGCCGCTGCCTCGGATCGAGCTCCGCATCGAATCCAACCAGGTGGTCGCGACCGGTGTGGCAGGACTGATCTACGGCCGGCACACGAATCTCGTCTGAGGACCGCTCGACCGATGAGTCGCGTACCCATCCCACCAGCCGACGCCGAACGCCGCAACACCGTATGTCAGTTCTGCATCGTCGGATGCGGCTACCGTGTGTACAAATGGCCGGAGGGCCGTGAGGGAGGCGCCGCACCGCGCGACAACGCGCTCGGGCTCGATCTGCGCGAGCCCCTGCCTCCGAATTCCCAGTGGATTGCGCCGTCAATGCATCGGATCATTACCGAGGGAGATGGCCGCCGCTATCACGTGGCGATCGTGCCCGATGAAGAATGCTCTGTTAATCATGGACTTGCATCGGTCCGCGGCGCAGGCTTGGCCCAGACCCTGTATGCGCCGGACCAGGAGACGAAGGCGCGGCTTCATGTTCCGATGGTGCTCGGACCGCAAGGGCACGAACGCACGAGTTGGGACAATGCGGTCGATCTGGGTGCCCGGCTCGTCAAGGCGGTGATCGATCGCTGGGGACCGGATGCGGTCGGGATGAAATTTTTCGACCACGGCGGAGGAGGAGGGGGGTTCGAGAACAACTGGGCCGTCGGACGGCTGTTCTTCTCCGGGATCGGCACCCGCACTGCATCCATCCACAATCGGCCCGCCTACAACAGCGAGGTGCACGCGGCAGCCGACGCCGGGCTCGCGCCATTGACCAACGCGTATCTGGATGCCCGCCTCGCGGACACCATCGTCATCGCCGGCGCGAACCCGTACGAGACGCAGACGAACTACTTTCTCGATCACATGGCTCCGAACCTCCAGGGCGCGACGCTGCCGGGAAAGCGGGCCGCCTTCGGCTCGGAACCGGCAGACCGCGCACGCATGATCGTCATCGACCCGCGGCGGACCATGACGGTGGCGACGGCAGAGGCGGCGGGCGGGGCGGACCGAGTGATGCATCTCGATCTCGAGCCCGGGACCGACATCGCTCTGCTCAACGCGATTTCGCGCGTGATCCTCGACCGACGCTGGCACGACGTCGCGTTCCTGCGCCGACACTGCGAGTGGCAGACGTTCGAGTCCTGGCAGCGCTCCACCCTCCAGGTCGGCCGTCCCGCGGACGAGTTCGTGGCGCGTGCCGCGCGGCTGTGCGGGGTCTCCCCCGAACGCATCCACGAGGCGGCGCGGTGGATTGCGGCCCCGAAGGAGGGCGGCTATCGACGTCGCACGCTGCTGCACTACGAGAAGGGGTTGATCTGGGGGCTGAAGAACTACGAAAACATCGCCGCCATCGTCGGACTCGGGCTTATTTCCGGCAACGTCGGCAAACCCGGAACCGGTATCAGCCGGTTGGGCGGCCACCAGGAAGCCTACGTCAGGCCACCCTACCCGGGCGGCCGACCGGCGCTCAATGTCGACGAAAAGGTACGACGAGGCGAGACGAAGGTCTTCTGGGTCGGTGGCTGCAATCCGGTATTGACCACTCTGCGGGCTGAAGCGATGGAACGAGCGCTGAAGCGGCGCGGCCTTCTCGTCACCGGGGCGCTCCATGCCACCCGCGACGCCGCAATCGGCAAACGGGTGACTGCTGTCGTCGAGGCGATGAAACGCGGGGGAATGTTCATACTGGCCCAGGACATCTACCTCACAGCCACCGCCCGCCATGCGCACCTTGTGCTGCCCGCGGCCCAGTGGGGCGAGATGAATCTCACGTCGATCAACGGCGAGCGTCGGCTTCGTCTCTATGAACGCTTCATGGACCCACCGGGGGAAGCGATTCCGGACTGGGCCATCGCCGCGAAGTTCGCGCGACGCCTCCACAGTCTGTATCTCGAGGATCGCAACCCGTTGATGGCCAGCCGGTTTCTCGACTACGGGTGGCGAAACGACGAGGATGTCTTCATCCACGCCCGATACCAGTTCGACGGCGGTGCCGGTGACCCCATGGAGGGCTACGCCGGCGTGACGTACGACCTGCTGCGTCAACTCGGCAACGAAGGCATCCAGACCCCGGTTCGACTGGTGAACAAGATCCCGTCCGGCACGGTCCGGTTGCACGAAGACGGCCGATTCTTCACACCTTCGGGCAAAGCCCGGTTCATCCCCGCCCCGCTTCCCTGGCCCGGATACGGTGCGGCGTTCGAATCGCAGCGTCGGCGGTACAGGTTCTGGGTGAACAACGGGCGCACCAATCACGTCTGGCAGACGCTCTACCACCACCGCCACGTCCCGTTCTACCGCGATCGGGTCCCTCTCCCGTACATCGAAATGCACCCCGAGGACGCACGATCCCTCGGTGTCGAGCCGGGCGATCTCGTCGAACTGTTCAACGACATGGGCACGGTCCGGGCAACGGCCTATCCGACCACCGCGGTGAAGCGAGGTCATACGTTCATGGTATTCGGACAACCGCGCGGTGCGGTGGGAGATCTCGTGTCGGACCATGTCGATCCGACCACCACCATCCCCTACTACAAGGGTGCCTGGGCGGACATCCGGCGGATCGGCCCTCAACCGGACACGCACCGGGTTTCCTTCCGGCCGCAGAATGTTGCGACATGACGTGAATGAGACGATTCCGATGGTTCGAAAGCAGGGGAGGGGGGCCTCCGGAATCCGTCGTCCGATACAGCGTACCGACAGCGTGTCCTCCCAGGCTTGCGCGCTGCCACCCTTTCCGGTCGGGGCGCGTTGGTTCCTTGCCGTCCTGCTCGCGATTGCCTCGGCCGTGGCCGGCACGCAAGCGCTGGCCGACAATCCGGACTACAGAGGCGCCGACCTGCGCGGACACGACTTCTCCGGGCAAGTACTCGACGGCGTGGTGCTGACCGGCGCCAATCTGACCGGCGCCGATCTCAGAGGCACATCATTGAAGGGGGCGGATCTTCGCGAAGCCTATCTGCGCGAAGCGGACGGCCGTGACGCCGACTTCACCGGGGCCGACCTCGGCGGCGCCGACCTGACCCGGGCTCGGCTCGACGGCGCGGTCTTCGCGAATGCGAAGATCCTCCGCGCAATCCTCGATTCGGCGTCTGTCGCAAATGCCGATATGCGTGGTGCGCTGCTCGCGGGCGCATCGCTGGTGCGTGCCAACCTGGAAGCTTCGGATCTGACCGGGGCGTTGCTGGCCGACGCCGACCTGTCGCAGGCGGTGCTGCGGGCGGCGACACTGAAGGAGGCGGACCTTGGCGCGCCGGGACCGGGACACCCGGGTCCGCATGGGGCACGAATGCGGGGAGCGGACCTGACCCAGGCGACCTTCGAGGCGGCCCACCTTGTCAGCGTCGACATGAGCGAGGCGGTGCTCGAAGGCGCAAATTTCAGTCACGCCCGACTCCAGCACGCCAATCTCACCTGGACACGCGCTTCCGGTGCTCGGTTCACCAGCGCCACGTTGTCGTGGGCGCGCGCCTACGGCGCCGACTTCAGATCCGCCGACTTCAGCGACGCGAACCTCGCGTTCGCTCAGTTCGTGGGCGTCAATCTGAGCGGTGCGATCGCACGCGGAGCGAATCTGGAGGACGCGAACCTGGAGCAGGCGAACCTGCAGGGGCTCCGGGTGGAGGGCGCACACGCAGGCGGCGTTCGGCTCGGTGCCGCCGGGGGTGTACCGAACGCGCTCCGGAAATAGGGACGAAAGGTCATTCGGCGGCAACTCGATGGAATTCGTCAGGGATTTTCCGTCGCAGGATGCAGGAGTGTTCGACGTTCAAGATTGGCTTGCCTTGGTACGGCTCCGGCGAAGTCGCATTCGAGTACTCGCTGGTGGGATCTGCCGAGGCAATTCGAATGGCGCGGGAAGACTGCAATCACCAAGGAGACGACATTGACCGAACGCACCACTGAAGAAGCCAAGGCCACTTCGGGCCCAGGCTCCCTGCCACTGCCGGGCGCGCTGGCGGGTGAATTCTTCGGAACGTTCATTCTCGTCTTCTTCGGCGTCGGAGCCGTCAATGCTGCCGTAGTGACCGGCGCGCAGGCCGGACTGTGGCAGGTTGCGGTCGTGTGGGCAGTCGGAGTGAGCCTCGGCATCTATACCGCCGCGGCGATGTCCGGTGCGCACATCAATCCTGCCATCACTGCCGCCGCCGCGGTCTGGGACGGATTTCCGTGGCGTCGGGTCGTTCCCTACTGGGTCGCCCAGACACTGGGCGCCGCGGCGGCTTCCATCGTGCTGTACGGTATGTTCTTCGAGGCGATCATCGAGTTTGAACGCCAGCACGGTCTGCTGCGCGGCGGGCCGGGGAGCGAGCTCAGCGCGATGGTGTTTGGAGAGTACTTCCCCAATCCCGCCGTATTCGGCACCGACGAGCAGGCATGGCGGGTCGTGGGACCCGTTTCCGCGTTCATGGCGGAGCTGATCGGAACCGCGATGCTCGCGTTCCTGGTGTTTGCGGTGACCAGCCCCAGAAACCCCGGACGCCCGCCCTCGGCCGCGGCCGCGGTCGTCATCGGAGTCGGCGTCGCGGCGATCATTTCCGTTGTCGCTCCCTTGACGCAGGCCGCGCTCAATCCCGCTCGCGATTTCGGTCCGCGCGCGGTGTCCTGGTTCCTCGGCTGGGGCGACATCGCCATTCCGGGTCCGCGTGGCGGATTCTTCACGGTGTACATCCTCGCACCGATCGCCGGTGCCATCATTGGCGCCGGGGTGTACAAGGCGCTTTCGTCGATGCTGCCGGCGAATTCGAAGAGCGACGACTGAGAGGGTCCAGCTCGGATCGGCCCGCGACAGGTCTCGCGGACATCCGGCATCGGCCGGGCACCCCGGCCGGATCCGCAATTTCACCAGGAGAGGAATCGCCCGCGCGCGAAACGAGCGGGGAGGGTGTGCCATGAATGGCGCACCCGAACGCAATCGATACCGTCAGAGCCGCGTCGCCGCCCTTTCCGGGTCGGGCGAGACGGACCGCGCCGCTCAGTCCGCGGCTGCCGGCTGGCGCCTATCGGCCGCGAGTGCCGCCTTGGCGAAATGCTCCTCGGTGAAGCCATACAGGTGCGCACCGCCCATCAGGACTTGAGCCGCGGTGTCGCGCGAGACATTCGCGAGCAGATTGTTCGACACGTTCGGAAAATTCGAATCGAAGTGTGGATAGTCCGTGGAGATGCACATCCGGTCAGCGCCGATCAGACTGGCAGTGGCTTCGATCTCCGGCTCGCTACCTTCGACCGCCGCCCAGCAGTTGCGCTGAAAGTACTCTTTCGGCGTCAGCGACAGATACGGCGCATGCGAGTCGCGGTACTGAGGGTAGTCCCACTCGATTCGGGTGAGAATTCCGGGTACCCAGGAATTCTGCGCTTCCAGATACCCCACGCGCAGCTTCGGATAGAACTCGAAGACGCCCGCGATCAGCATCGCGATCAGTGCCTGCTGCATCTCGATCCAGTGGCTCGCGACATGCCGATAGAACCGGTTCTCGCCGTACAGGACGTTCATGTGCGAGTAGGGCGCTCCGGTTCCCTCGTGAAAGCCCATGGTCACGTCGAGCTCCTCGTGCAAGGCGAAGAGCCGGTTCCAGTAGTTCGAGTGCCAGAAATGGCCGTTGATGCGATTCGGCCGCACCATGGAGCCCACCGCACCCAACTCGGTCACGCAGCGCACGAGTTCCGCGCATGCCAGATTGACGTCGTGGAGCGGCAGCATGGCCGCCCACTTCATCCTGTCGGGGCTGTGCCGGGTGAATTCGTGAATCCAGTTGTTGTACGCCTGGCACAGCGCCAGCGACATGCGAGGATCCATTCCGTCCCGGGCGATGAGACTCAGGCCCATGGTCGGGAACAGGACTGCGATGTCGATCCCCTCGAGCTCCATGCCCATCAATTGAGCTTCCGGGTCGTAGTCGCGCTCGATGGCGAAATCCAGCCGGCCGCTGTCCGCCATGCGCGAACCGGACAATGGCTGGTTCGTCTCGATGGCGGCCGGAGGGAGGGTCCGCTTGCGGTGCTGCTGGAGCTCGTGATCGATCGAGGTCGGCTGGTCGTCGACCACGATCATGCCCCGCACAAATCTGCCATCGGCCCCCACGGGACATACGACTCGGTCGCGAAAGGTGGGGTCGAGGTAACGAGCGAACAGATCGGGAGGTTCCATCACGTGCATGTCACAGTCGACGAATCGCAGTCCATCCTTCATGTGCGTGATCTCCTGTAAATCCGTAAGCCCGTCGGACGCGTGCGCCGCTGCGCCGCGGGAGTGGAGCCAGTCTCGCGAATGCTGAATTTTCTTCATCTTGGGCCGACTGCCCAACTATCTCCGGTGTGGCCGTCACGGTCAAACTCGCGGCGGGCGAGGGGTGCACGTCAGATTTGTGGTGAATTGAGAAAGGGCATGGGATGCGGTGTGGAATGGCGGGTTTTCTGTCAAGATAGAGTTTTGACAGGTTGGGAGGCCCGCCATGTCTGCGTCGATTTCGGAGCTGGAGGCACACCGC
>JAJDUQ010000245.1 GCA_022826505.1 Gammaproteobacteria bacterium | reverse complement strand
CAGGCGCACCATCGGAGGCACCGCGAAGATGATGGTGGCGATGACCCCGGTCTGGTGGCCGATGCCGAAGAACACCACCACCGGGATCAGGTAGGCGAAGTGCGGCAGGGTCTGGGCCACGCTCAGTATCGGCAGCATCGCGAGTTCGACCCACTTGCTCCGGTAGGCGAGGATGCCGATGAACAGGCCGATGACGATGGAAATGGGCACCGCCGCCGCGAGCAGCGCGAGGGTTTCCATCGCGAACTTCCACAATCCGAAGATCGCGAAGTACATGACGGTGCCGCCCGAAAGGATGGCCAGCTTCCAGCCCTTGAGCGAATACCCGAGGATGAAGGCGATCACCATCAACGCGGTCCAGGGCGGCGCGCTCAGGCCGAAGCCCTTGGACCCCCCGCGCAGGATGTTGTCGAAGATGTCGATGAGATCCTTCAGGCGCTTGGAGAGGAACCGGGTGACCACGGAGAAGCCGAGGTCTTCGCGCATGAACTCGAACGTGTCGTCCAGAATCAGGTCGAACGGCACCAGCTCCGTGTACTTCTCCTTGCCGGCGTCGCCCAGGGTGTCGATGCTGCTCTTCTCCAGGTGAAGCGGGAGTTCGTCGAGAGATTCGGGCAACACCCCCAACGACTTGACCAGAATCAGCGCGAGCACGATCGCGGCCAGCCACGCATACGCCTTCAGTCGGCGCTCCGGGGGCAGACCGTGGATGAGGGCTTGCTTCATCGGCTCGAGCCCGAGGTATCAGGTGGGCTGCTCGGTCCTGGCGGGGAAGACTATTTTCAGGACATGCGCCTGGTGCAGGACGCCGACCACCGTGTCGGAGTCGTCGACCACCGGAACCGGCAGGCGCTGGCCGAGCACGTACTCCACCACGTTCTCGATGCGGTCGGCCACGTTGACCGCGCGATCCGCCACCCGTTCGTCGTCGCGCGCGGACTCCATGACCGAACCGACCCGCAGCACCTTCTCGCGCGGCACGTCGCCGGTGAACCTGGACACGTACTCCGTGGCCGGGTTGAGAACGATGTCCTCGGGCTTGCCGATCTGCTCGATGCTGCCGTTGAACATGATGGCGATGCGATCGGCGAGCTTCAGCGCCTCGTCGAAATCGTGGGTGATGAATACGATGGTCTTCCCGAGCAGGGACTGGAGGCGCAGGAACTCGTCCTGCATCTCCTTGCGGATGAGTGGGTCGAGTGCGGAGAACGGCTCGTCGAGAAACCAGATGTCGGGTTCGACCGCCAGCGAGCGCGCGATTCCCACCCGTTGCTGCTGTCCGCCGGACAGCTCCCGCGGGAAGTTGTTCTCCCGGCCTTCCAGGCCGACCAGCGCGATCATCTTGCGCGCCCGCTCGACGTAGTCGCGCCGCGTCATGCCCCGCATCTGGAGCGGGAAGGCGATGTTCTCGAGCGCGGTGCGGTGAGGCAGAAGGGCGAAGTTCTGAAACACCATGCCCATCTTGCTGCGCCGCAGATCGATGAGCTCCCTGTCGCTCATCGCAAGAAGGTCCGCGCCCTCGATCTCCACCGAGCCGGAGGTGGATTCGATGAGTCGCGAGAGACAGCGCACCAGCGTCGACTTGCCCGATCCGGACAGACCCATGACGATCAGCGTCTCGCCGCGGCTGACCTCCAGGGAGACGTTGTTGACCGCGGCGACCACGCCGTCGCGCTCGAGGATGGAGGGTTCCACCACGCCCTCGCCGTCGGTGCGCAGATCCGCCGGGTCCAGACCGAAGATCTTGTACAGCATACGACAGCGAATGACGGGCTCGGGCATGGTTCCCTGCCTGCGCTCACGGCCGGCGGATTGCCATGATACAAGAAGTGCGGGGAGCCACGATCAGGGAAGGACCCTGACGATGACTCCCCACGAATTCGCATGCTCGGCGCCCGCAGCGACGCTCACGACGCCGCATCGGCGTCGCCTGCCGCGATGCCTGCAATGTTCGTTGACCGCCGCCTACTGCGAGGCGTACAGCCAGGGGCTCCAGACGTCCTCGTTCTCCTCGATCCATCGCGCCGCGGCTTCGTCGTGCTCCATCTCCTCGACGTCGACGAACATGGCCATGGTACCCACGTGGTTGGTGGTGAAGTTGATGCGGGTCAGAGCCTTGTAGGCAGCGGGCCACTTGACGGGCATCATGTACCACGCGGCCTTCTTGAGATACCCGCCGGCCGGGCTGCCGCAGTCGTTGGTGGCGTCGGGGTTGATGCCCCAGCTCGCGTCGGTCTTGCACTTCTCGTCGAACGCCGGGAACTCGATGAACGAGCCGCCGTACAGCGCGTCGGTGAAGTTGGGCGACCAGTTGAACATGACAATCGGCTTGTTCTGCTTCGCCGCCGCCTCGAGCTCCGCCCAGAGCGCCGCGGCGCTGCCGACGTTGATCTGGATGAAGTTCATGCCGAGCGCGTCGATGCGCGCCGGGTCGTGCAGCCACTCGACGGGACCGTCGACGTAGACGCCCTTGCCGCCCGAATCGGCCCGCGCGAACATCTCGGAACAGGCCGCCAGCGCTTCCCAATCCGGCAGGCCCGGGCAGTGCTCCTCGACGTAGGTCGGATACCACCACTCCTCTCGGGTCACTGCGTCGTGGGTGCCGGCATCGAGGATGCCGCCCTTGTCCAGCGCCGCGTTGAACGACGTCGCGAAGGAGCCCTCCCAGACTTCGAGCTCGATGGTGGCGTCGCCGATGCGCACCGCCTCGTAGACGGCCTGGCTGTCGGTCGACGTGTACTCGACGTCGCAGCCAATCTTCTCGAACAACTGACCGACCACGTGGGACATCACGATCTGGCTCGACCAGTTGTGGGTCGGGATGACGATCGGATCGTCGGATCCGCAATTGGCGCCGGCCGCGCCGGATACCCCGAGCCCGGCGAACAGCACGGCAGCCACCGTTCGTTTCGACAGTTTGTTCATATGCCGCTTCCTCGCTTGTGGGTGCTTGATGGTCCTGAATCGGATTGGCGCACCAGCTTGCGCCATGTGTCAGGTTACGAGTTGTTTGCGTCGGGTCAAGACGCTGCTGCGCCGAACGACCGCCCGCGCCCCGCCGGCGACAAGGTTCCGCTCACCCGGGCGGAGTTCGAGCTCCTCGACGCACTGATTGCACCCCCGGGAACCGTGCTGTCTCTTCACTTGCCGCCGTCGGACGACGACCGATGACGAATGCGGGGTAGGGTGAAGCCCTGCCGGTGGGGCGCCGTCCGTCACCGGTCGGGACTGCGGCCTGCAACTTGCGTTTCCCGATGCCATCGTAGCCACCGGTGACTTTGCTATAGTCGATCCGACCTCGATGTACACGACACGCATTCGGAGCTTGAGCGGCGAATGACATCTTCCACGACGGGCGCAATCGTGACACGGAGCCACGGTTGGTCTCCGGAGCTGCTCACGCTGCTGGGAGCCATGCTCGCGATCGGCGTGGGTCTCGCCGGCCTGATGTTCAGCTTCCAGGGGCAGGTCCGTGACGATATCCGTACGGTGGAGACCCGCCTCCGAGAGGATATGGGCACGATGGAGACCCGCCTCCGGGAGGACATGAGCACGATGGAGACGCGTCTTCGGGAGGACATGGGGGCGATGGAGACACGTCTCCGCGGGGAAATGAAAGCGATGGAGACGCGCCTCATCGAGGATTTGAACCGAAGGGAGAAACGCATTCGCGAAGACATGCGGACCGGAGAGACACGAATTCGCGAGGATGTACGCGAGCTGCGCGGCGACGTCGGCGAGCTGCGCGAGAGGGTGTCGCGCATCGAAGGACGCTTCGTCCCGGGTGATGCGTCGACACCGCGGCCGGACACCGTCCCCGGAGCAATATCGTCGTCCTGATCCGAACGTCCGCGGCCCGACTTGCCATGATCGAACAATGCACGGCATCCGAGTCGCAGGAATCCGCAATGCGCTCCGCACTCCACGAGGTCGACGTGCCGCTCACCGGCGACACCCCAGGACGCAGCGACGAGACCTGCACCGGATCGAGTTCGGCCCCGCGGCCGAATGATTCGGAGGGTTGGGCCGTCTGGACGACCACGGGGGGGCGGCGGCGGTGAAGGCGGTCATTGCCGGCGTCACCGGCGCGGTCGGCAGCGCCCTCGCCCGCGAGCTTGCGTCGTCCGGCGACTGGGCCATTGCCGGTCTGTCCCGCAATCCACCGACGGATCCGATCGCCGGCGTCGAATATGTTTCGACGGACCTCGCGGACGCCGAACGGTGCCGGCAGGCGCTGGCGGGCCACGGGGACGCCACCCACCTGTTCTACTGCGGCCGTGCGACCCACCGCGAGCAGACGCTGGAGGACGCGCCCACGAACCTCGCGCTCCTCGACAACGTGCTGAGCACGGTGGAGCGCGGCGCGCTCCGGCACGCGCACCTGGTGCAGGGCGGCAAGGTCTACGGCGTGCATGTCGGGCCGTTTCCCACCCCGGCCCGAGAGGACGACCCGCGCGCGGTCATCGAGAACTTCAACTACGACCAGGAGGATCTGCTGCGGCGGCGCTCGGAGGAACGATCGTGGAGCTGGTCGGCGTCGCGGCCGAATACGCTGTTGCACTTCTCTCCGGCCATCGCGCGCAACCTCGTCTCGTCGTTTGGTGCGTACGCCGCGATCAGTCGGGAGCTCGGCTGCGCGCTCGACTTTCCGGGACCGGAGGGCGCGTACCGCAGTCTGACCCAGGTGACCTCGATCGAGCTTCTGGCGCGCGCGATGGCCTGGATGGCGACCGAGCCCACGTGCGCGAATCAGGCGTTCAACGTGACCAACGGGGACGTCTTCCGCTGGAACCGCATCTGGCCGCGTATCGCCGACGCGTTCGACATGCCGTGCGGAAGCATCCGTCCACTACGGCTCGCGGAGGTGATGCCGGGCAAGGAGGCAGTATGGGGACGTGTCCGCGAGCGATTCGGGCTTGCGCCACGGCCGCTGTCGGAGGTCGCGAACTGGGGCTATCTCGACGCCACCCTGGAGCGGACCTGGGACGAGATTCTCAGCACCACCAAGGCGCTCAGGTTCGGCTTTCACGACTGGGAGGACAGCGAAGAGCGGCTGCTTGCGCTGATCGGAGAGTACCGGGCGGCGAAGATCCTGCCCTGAGAGCGAATGCGGGACCGGCCGGCGCGATTGTCCATCGCGCGGGCTCCGTGTTCGCGGCAAGGAGCAAGAAAGTCAACACGCTTCGGGAGGGGTCGGCTCCTTTCCGGCGGGACTCGGCAGCGCCGTCACCTCCGCGCGGCGGTCAGGCGGCGATTCATGGCAGAGGTGCGCCTGGAAGGACGGAATGGGGATGCGCCACGCGCCGCCGTCGTTGTCGAGCAGGCCCGCGTGCACGGCCGCGGTGAGGCACTGATCGACGGCCTCCTTCGTGATCTCCGACACGCCTTGCGCGCGCAGA
>JAJDUQ010000215.1 GCA_022826505.1 Gammaproteobacteria bacterium | reverse complement strand
CCGAAGCGACGGCGGCTCCTGAAGCGGCGGCGTCCCCCGTTGCCGCCGCACGCACATCGGCATCTCCCGCCCCGGCCGCTCGCCACAGGACGAAGAGGAAGGGTGCGAGCGCGAGCGCCGCAGCGCTCCACAGCCACGCCTGCCGTTCCAGCCCCAGGAAGGGCTCGAGGAGGAACGGGAACGCCACCAGCGCCCCGGCGGAGCCCGCGTTCGAGGCCGCGTAGAGGAAGTAGGGGTCGGCGGACGCGGCCCCCGTCCCCGCCCGCGCGAGCCAGCTCTGCACCAGTGGCGTCAGTGACGAGACGGCGACGAAGGCGAGCCCGAGGGCGCCCGCGAGCGTCCCGAGCAGCCACAGCGCGGGCGGCAGCCCGGCCGGCGGCGTCTCGCCGAAGAGCCGAAGCTCGCCGACCGGCGCGGCGAGGGCGACCCCGGCCCACAGCACCCCGAGCACGATGAGCTGCCCGGCGGGCGTCGCGCGGCGGGCGAGCAGATGGGCAAGCGCATAGCCGCCGAGCAGCGCCGCCTGGAAGAACACCATCGCGGTGTTCCATACCGCGGGCGAGCCCCCGAGCACCGGCAGCACCCCGCGAACGCTGAGCGGCTGCACCCAGAACACGAGCCACGCGGCGGCAAAGACGACGACTGCATAGAGCCACGCCGGCGGCGCCGCGCGGAGCAGGGTTGGCGCCCCCGCGCGGGTGGCCGCGGACGGAGCTGGCGCCGGAACGCCACCCCGCGCCGGTGCGGATGCGACCGCGGCCCCACCGTCACGCCCGCCGCCGTTCGCTCCGGAGCGAGCACCGAGCGGGGTATCGGCCGTGGCGGAAGCGGCAGCGGATTCGGAGATCATCCGGGTCCCGGACGGCCGGCGGAAGGGTGTGGCTTTCATCGATTCAGTTCCTGAACCGGGGTCGCACCGCAACCGCCGTGGTGCCGAGGGGTGTACGTCCGATTCATGTGGGCTGCATGGACCTCACCAGAGGCACGAACCTCTGGCCTGCATCGGGAATGCGTCCAGCCGCGCTGAAGTCCTACGCACGTCGAGCCCTCGGCCGATGGATACCCGGCACTGGCCGGGGCACCCTCGCCGGCATCATCGACCGGACGCTGCGGTGCCTGTCCCCACCTTGCCAGCCGACAGACACGGGCCACCACCGCTCCGGTCGTATCCCCCGCCCGGAGCCACTGCCCATGGCCTCGCACGATGCCGCCTGGAAGCTGCTCTTCTCCTTCCCCGCCATGCCGCGCGACCTGCTCGCCGGGTTCGCCCCCCGCGCATGGGTCGAGATGCTCGACCTCTCCACTCTGCAACCCTGGCCCGCAGACCTCGTGAGTCACCGGCTGCGCAAGCGCCACGCGGACCGCGTGTGGCGGGTGCGCCGCCGCGACCGGTCGGGCTTCGTCCTGGTCACGGTCGAGTTCCAGTCCCGTGTGGACCGAACCATGGCAGTGCGCGTCCTCGACTACTCCACGCTGCTGTATCAGGACCTGCTGCGAAGCAAGGAGCTGCGGTGTGCCGCCGGAGCCGAGTCCGACAACGAGGACCGGACGGACCGGCGGCGCCGCGCCGAGCCCGAGCCCCTCCCTCCGGTGCTCCCCATCGTGCTCTACCACGGGACGGTGCCGTGGTGGGCCAGGGAGGACGTGGCGGGACTGTGCGTACCGAGCGACAAAGCCCTTGCCCCTTATCAGCCGTCGCAGCGCTACTTCCTGCTCGATGTGAGCGCCTATACTGGCACCCTGCCCGAAGAGCCCAACCTGATGGCGGCGCTGATTCGGCTCGCGCACTACCGTGATGCGCAGGAGGTGGCTTCGGAGTTGAGGGCGCTGGCCGGGGAGCTGTTCCCCGAGCAGCCGGGGTTGTTCGGCGCCTTCCTCGCCTGGTACGAACAGGCGCGCAAGCGACACAAGATGCCGAAGCTGGACTTGTCGATTCTCGACGACTTGAACGAGGGGAAGACCATGGCGAACGAAATCATGCGCGAACAGGCCGCTCGGTGGGCGGAACAGCGGCTCGCCGAATGGGCGGCGCCGCGGATGGAGCGCAGCCGGACAGAAGGCCGGGCCGAAGGCCGAGTGGAAGGTCGAATCGAAGGCCGAACCGAAGGCCGAGCCGAAGGTCAGACCGAGGTCATGCGCCGTATCGCGGCGCGGAAGTTCGGCCCGGAGACCGCAGACCGGCTCGCCGAGCAACTGGAAGGCATCCCCGACCCGGAGCGGTTGGGCGAGGTCGGCGAGTGGATTCTGGAATACGAGAGCGGCGAGGAGCTGCTCGCCCGGGTGGCGCGGTTGTGCGAGACGGCCGCGGCGGAGGACCGCGCTTCGCAGGCGTGAAGGCGAAACGTCCAGCGCCGTCCGGCGAGCGCCCGCCTGCGGTGCGGGCGACATCGCAGGCGCCCTTCCCCAAGAAGTCATGCCGCCCACCGGAGCACACCCGCCGCCGGGCTGAAGTCCTACGCACGGTGGGCCCCAGGTCGATGGATGCCCGGCGCCAGCCGGGGCACCCTCGCCGGAGCCATTGACCGGACACCGCAGCGCCCGTCCCTGCCTCGCCAACCGGCAGACACGGGCCACTGCCGCTCCGTTCGCATCCTCCGCCCGGAGCCTGCGCCCATGCCCCCCACCCCGTACGACGCCGCCTGGAAGCTGCTGTTCTCCTTCCCGGTCATGCCCCACGACCTGCTCGCCGGATTCATCCCCCGCGAGTGGGTCGAGAAGCTCGACATCCGCGCCCTGGAGCACCGGTCGGGAAGCCAGGTGAGCAACGGGCTCAGCCAGCGCCATCAGGACTGCGTCTGGGAGGTGGGCTGCGACGGCCGCCCGGGCTCGGTCCTGGTGGCACTGGAGTTCCAGTCCACCGTCGACCCCACCATGGCGGTGCGCATGCTCGTCTACACCGCGTTGCACTATCAGGGCCGGCTGCGAAGACGCAAATTGCCGGGCAAGCAGGTGACTTCGGACAAGGAGGACCCATCGAGCGAACAGGACCTGCCGGACAATCGGGAGGCCCCACCCGGCCAGGACCGGCCGGACCGCCGGGAATCGCCGCACGGCGAGGTCTCGGACGGCGAAGTCCCGGCCGACAACCCGCCCGAGCCCCTCCCTCCGGTGCTCCCCATCGTGCTCTACCACGGGAAGCCGCAATGGACGGCCAAAGAGGACATGGCGGGAGTGTGCGCCCCGCCCACCGAGAGCCTCGCCCCCTACCAGCCCGAGCAGCGTTACCTCCTGCTCGACCTCCGTCGCTGCTCCGCTCCCCTGCCCGAGGGACGCAATCTCTTCGCGATACTGGTGCGCCTGGTGCAGAGCCGGCATCTGGAAGAGGAGGCGGTCGTGGTCGACGAGCTGATCGAGTGGTTGCACGAGGAGGCCGCGCCCGAGAATCTGGCGCGCGCGTTCTGGACATGGATGGGATACGCTCACGTCCCGGCTTGGCGCCGGGGGATGAAGTGGCCGGTACTCAGAGACTGGAGGGAGGCAGGAACCATGCTGCGTGAATCGGTGAACGAGTGGACGACGAAGTGGCGCGAGGAAGGTCGAGTGGAAGGCCGGGTAGAAGGCCGAACCGAAGGCCGAGTGGAAGGCCGAACCGAAGGCCGTATAGAGGGCCGTGTAGAGGGCCGTGTAGAGGGTCGAGCCGAAGGCCAGATCGCCGTGATGCACCGGCTGGCGGCGCGGAAGTTCGGTCCCGAGACCGCGGACCGGCTCGCCGAGCGGCTGGCCGAGATCCCCGACCCGGAGCGGTTGGGCGAGGTCGGCGAGTGGATTCTGGAATACGAAAGCGGCGAGGAGCTGCTTGCCCAAGTGACGCGGCTGTGCGAGACGGCGGCGGCGGAGAATCGCGCCTCGTCGGGCTGACGCTGACGCGGCGCTACATACATACTTACTGTCGACAGACGTGCCGAAGGCGGTCTGGCTGGTCCCTTCCTCATGTCTGGGCGTCGCCTTTCCCGACTCGTCCACGCTTGGCTTGCTGAACTCCAGTCCGTAGCCGGTCGCTTCGGCGATGCCGATGCACTTGGCGCTCGGACAGCGCGCACGCAGACGTTCCGTCAGCATGTTCGAGCCGTCACCGAAGCAGAGGAAGGTCATTGCGGCATCCAGCCCGTCAGCTCGCATGGGACGGGACGTGGGTCGCGGCAGGCTTTCGGGTCTTCCAGATCAGCGCATCCACGATGTAGTGGTGGAAGTTGACGATCTGGTAGAGCACGAGGGTGGCGGAGACGCCGGCGAAGAACAGCCAGTCGATGGTTCCGAGCAGGCCACCGTAGACAGCCGCGGAAATCGCGATGCAGGTCAGCAGGTAGAGCCAGAGGCGCCCCGGCTGACTGATGTAAGAGAGGAAACGCGCTTGCGGATCGATGCCCTTCTCGAAGCGCCGGCGGTTCTGCATCCACACGAAGAGGATGTACTGGAAGTTGTGCCAGATGTTGACCATCAGCCAGCCGAATGTGATGTCCTCGAGCCACACGTAGGCGACACTGAATATCGCGATGTGGGTCAGCATGTAGAGGGTGTGGACGGTGGCGAGCCGTCCCTGGAACAGGGCCACGAGCCGCCTCCCGGCCCACACCGTCATCAGCACGGCCGCGGCGACGCCCGCGATGTCCGCGACGGAGGCCGGAACGGGCAGCATCCACAGCTCCATGCCGATGAAATGCGTATGGCCCTGGCTCGATCGGAGCAGGATTCCGTAGACCGGAATGCAGTAGAAGATCGCGTGGTCGAGCCATCCGTGCTCGTACAGCGCTTCGGGGTCGGTCCGTCGATAGGCTCGGGAGATGCCCCAGCTCTGGCGCGCATAGTGCCACCACTGCCAGTAGAAGTAGAGGGTCACGATGACCCAGAGTCCGACCTGCCAGGCGACGAGGATGGTGGCCGCGGCAACCATCGGAAGGAGGTGCACGATCAGACCCCGCCGCTCCTCGAAGCTCGCCCGGTCGAAGCACAGCCGGGTGAAGGTGGCGATCACATGGTGGTATCCGAGCAGCCACAGATCGAGGAGGAGGATGGGATAGAACAGCGACGGCTCGATCACGATCGCAGTGCCGGAGACGAGGGCGAGTGCAATCCCTCCGAGGATGAATGCACTGTCGAACCTGGCATTGCGCAGCCACGCGGGATGAGCACGTGGTTGAACGCATTGCGTTTCCATCGCGATATCTGCCGTGCTCTGCATCATCGTCATCGAATCTCGGATCCGCCGAACGGAAATGCGGCGGAGAGGTGCATGTCTCCAGAATGCCTTCTCGTCCCGTGCGCGGAAATCTCCACTGCCCTGGTGGTCCGACAACTCGGAATTGATGGATGAACGAATCTCACCGGAACCCGGGTATCCATGCGGACAAGGTGCCTGGCCCCATCAATTCAACGGTGTCGGGCCACCAGGCGTGTCACTCTCCGCAACTCCCCTTGCCGTAGCGCAACTTGAAACAGCGCTGGAGGCTTCATCGGATGTACATCGGATTCGTGGAATCCCCAAATCGATGGGAGAGGAAAGAGTCTCCTCACTACGGAAAATTTCGTAGTGAGGAGACAGGAGTAACGGCTACGGGCCAGTCAGTGTCGGTGCCCCGGCCCCAGTCGTGCTATTGATGTCGGTGCCGATGGTTTCTATTGCTTTTGTGATCTTGCCACCGAACGCGACAAGCGCAGCCGCGACGGCAACCGCGATGACCCCGACCAGAATCGCGTACTCCAGAGCGGACACTGCCTTGTTGGCCCGGAGGAAACGGCGAAACCGCCGCGATTTGTGCACGCGTGTGTGCTTCTTCATGGTGGAATTGCTCCTTGTGTGTGGGGGTGCTACGGAGTGAGCCGGCGGCGACGGCTCGCCGGTTTGGGTCTGGCCGTCCCGCGCTGCGATGGAGACGGGACGGCCGGATGCGGTGAACAGATGGCGGCGCGTCTCGGGGTCGAGGAGGTCGGCGAGCCTGGTCGCGGCATGTCGGCGGCGACGCAAAGGCGCGGATATTCGGCGAACAGCCCTTGTGAGCCGGGCCGGGCGCCGGGCGTCTCCGAGGCCGGCCCAGACGCTGATCCGCGAGTGAATCCTCGTGCTTCCCTCACCCCAAAACCCCTCTCCCGGGGGCAAAGGGGCTTCACGTCCCGAGGGGAGAGGAGCCTTGCCTTCTGCCGCGGGAGATCACCCTGGCGGGACGGGTCGCCGGCCGGCGGGGCGCCGGCGCGCACAGGCACAGCAATCGCAAGACCGCTTCGCGCCGTCATCACTGGATCCGCCGCAGTGTGCGGAGCTGGCGCCCGATGTCCGCGAACGCGGCCTCGAGTCTCTCCGGCGTGGCGTTGTTGGGGAAGATGTACTTGCCGCCCGCACGGCGGGTGCCGGCCGGGTACTCGGCATCGCCCTCGCTGGAGCAGGCCGTGAGTGCGTCTTCGAATGAGGTCGAGATGTGCGAGGGTTTCATCGCGGCGACCACGAAGATCTCGGTGCCCGCCTTCTTCGCCGCCTCGCAGGCGTCGGCGCGCGCCATGCCGAGCGGGCTGTCCTCGCAGCTATGGTTCCCGAGTCCGCAGTAGGTGTCCTCGCCGTCGGTGAGGAGCACGATGGCCTTGCGTACCTTGTCCGCGTCCGGGTCGCCCGGGCCCACGGGATGGGCCCCGCTGCCTCCCCATGCGTTCTTCCACGAGGGAGTGAGCAGGCGCTGGCCCCACAGCACCCCGAGGGCCGAGTAGGTGAGTCCGCCCACGGGGGCGAGGGCCTCGATGGTTTCCCTTATCTTTGCCGGCGCGGTGCTCAGCGGCAGGATGGTCTCGGTGCCGGGCCGGCAGGCGTACTGCGGAGAAAGACGTCCATTGATCCTGTGCCCCCCGGGGGCACTGGAGAGACCGGGTGGAACCATGTCGCAGAGCTGGAACGTCAGGTCGGCGGGGAAGTCGGCAGAGCGGGGGTCGTGGCACTGATGGGCGGTGCCGAATCCCGACGTGAAGTAGCCCTGCGCGAAGGGGGCGTTGCGCGACGGCGGATCGAAGAGCTCGTCGAGCGGGGGCAGGGCGGCGGTACCCCCCGCGTCCACACGATCCTCGTTCAGGCATCCCTTCCACTCCTGCGGGGCGGAGGCGGGAAGCGCCTCCTCGACCCCGGCCGGCAGGTTGGTGCACGTGGACGAATTGCCCCGCTCGCAGTTGAGGTAGGGGACCTCGTAGCGGCGATGGGTGGGGTAGTCCGCCCAGCCCTTGCTCGCCCACGTGTCGGCGGTGCCCCCCGGCTCGGTATCGAGGCGGACCTGGATGTGCCAGGGGACGACGCCCACCGCCACCCGGTTGGGCGCATTGGGCTCGAGGATGCCGACGAGCTCCAGAGCTGCCCGCTTGACAATCTCCATGCGGCTGCACTCCTGATAGATGCTGCTCGCGGAGCATGTCCGGTCCGACGGCAGGGAGGACGTATCCGTACCAACGCCCTTGAGGTTGGTGCTCATCGAGTTGCTGGTGTCGATGGCCAGGATCACCTCGGCGGGATACGCGTCGGTCACGACGCCGGCCTCGACCTTGATGGAGTCCGGTCCTTCGTAGCCGCCGAGCAGGTGGCGGGACAAGAGGGTGCCGCCGAGGTCGGCCTGGGCGATCACGTTGACGGTACCGTGCACGCGTTTGAGGTCGATTGTGAGCGTCCTTTTCGCTTCGTCGAGTTGCTTGCTCGGGAGGTGCGCGAGGTTGATCAGCACGTAGCGCTCCGCGATGACCTCGAGGTCGGCATCGCTGGCGCCCGGGTTCCGGATCAAGTGGTCGCTGGCGGCGAGGGAGGCAGCGTCCCCGGCGGCCTTGAGCACGTCGCGCTGGTCGTAGAGCCAGACGTGGTCGACGATGAGGGCGGCCCCGGCGACGGTCCCGACGGTGAGCAGTGCGGCCGCGATTCCCACCGCGGCGCGGGTGCCGCGGAGGAAGCGCCGCAGGACTGCGGGAGTCCGGGCGGCGACCGCGTGCAGGCAAGCGGGCCGGGGGAGGCGGCGAGGCGGCATGACGCGGCTGGTGGGACGCAGGCGGGTCACGCCTGCGCGCCCGCGCCGGAGGGCAGGGCGCCCGCGGCTCCGGTCACGTTCCATGGCCGGAGACGGGCCACCGGACCGATCGCGCTTCGGGGCTCGTCGACGTGATGGCGTTCCGCCCTTGCGCGCATGACGGCGACGGCGCTCGCGGGATCGGTATTCCTCGCGAATTGCACGTCATGCCCGCGAGGGCGTGAGCCCACCGACCGGCTCCGGGGCCCTGCGCCGGACGCCTTCGCGTGCCATGCACCGGCATCCAGACGTGCATAGGTCGGGGCAGGCAGGTTCTTCTCGGGACTGCGCAGAGGCAGGACGTGAAGGCGGTAGACGGGGCCGACGACGAGGCCGCTGAGCGCGCCCTCGTTCGCGAGGTCCAGGCAGACCTCGGCGACGACGAGCACCTCGCCCGCCGCCATGGTGAAGTCCGCCGGCAGCGGCAGCTTCGCGACGTCTTGGTTGTTGGCGTTCTTCTCGACGAATCGAGAGGTGCAGGCGAGGTTCGCGGCGCCGTCGCCGAAGCGCAAGCGTTCGGACTCGGACCAGAGCACCTCGACCGCGGGCGGAGGGCTGCCCGCACCCTGCCTGAGTGCCGAAACCACGAACACGAGGTCGTTGTCGTCGCCGAGCACGCGTTCGTGGAGGAACGTGCCGAGCGCCTTCAGCGCGTCGCCGTCAATCGTGGTCTCGCCTTCGTCGGGACCGCGCGAGACGTAGTCGGCCATGGTGGCGGCGAGCTGCGCACCGACGGTGTCGGCCTCGACGCGGTTGTAGAGGTCGAAGCTTGCGGCGGCGACCGAGAGCAACACCACCGAGCCGATGGCAAGCTCGATGCCGGCCGCGGCGCGGGTGCCGCGGGCGAAGGCGCGGAGGCGGAGGCCGAGCGGGCGCATCATCGGAACCCTCAGGCCTCGGGCTCGCCACGGGCGAGGCCGACGGCGTCGGGCTCGGGGGTCCCGCCCTGACCCTTCCACAGGCGAACGAGCACCACGTCGCCGTCGTTCGGAGTGGCGCCGCCGAGCGCGGACGCGAGCGAGCCCGGGCTGACATCCTCGGCGACTGCGAGCGTCCACTCGTCGCAGGTGCCGGCGGTATTGCCGCTCAGCGCATCGCAACTGTGACTCTCGTCGAGTCCGATCTCGCGCCGGAGGACGGTCCAGGGGTCGGCCGCGGGGTTGAGCGCGACCGCTCGGGCGACGGCGCGCGCGGCGCGTCCCATCTGATCCTCGGCGTAGACGGTGGTGACGATGTGCATCAGCCCCGCGAACGTGACCATCAGCGCGCTCATCGCCAGCGCGGTCCCGAGCGCGGCGGAGGCGCGGGTGCTGCGGGCGAAGCGCCCGACTACGGCGCGGTACGGGCCGCGCGGCGAAGCGGCGGCTCGAAGAAAAAGCGAACCGGACGGCCCGCGACGGTGGTCTCCCCCCGCGGAGCGGCTACGCCATGGCTGCGGATACCCGACATCGCTGTCTCCCCGCGCGGGGAGACAGCGATGTCCCTGTCGGGATCGAACGAACCGTGTTCCTGCTGCCCCCCGTCCCCGCACAGGGGGAAGACAGCGTCCGCGGTGCGCCGCGGCAGCGGGACCGGCTGCGCTGTCTGCACGTGGAGCCTCCGCACGGAAGTACGCAGCCGCAGGGCTGTATATAACTTCCGGAATATGCGTCATGAGTCCGTCGACCGCTCTACCTCGAGTGCGGTGCGACGATACGGACCCGCTCGAAAACCGACAATAGAATCAGGAATATATAGCGTTTCGGATTCCCTTTTGACCGAATGGACGCTCTGCGTTGGCCTTATCGTGCTATACCGGATGCGGCATTTCGTGCAAGTGCGATAGCTTCTCCGCTCTGTCCTTATCGTGTAATATTCGGTCTAATATTTCATGCATATGAAATAATACCTATAAATTTAATTTATGAGTTGTCGATCCATGCGTAACCATCCCGAATGAGCGCCCGGGCCGCGCCCGACACGCGCCGAGACCGGCTGAAGCAGTTGCGCGCGTTCTGCGAAGCGTTAAGGCTCGGGAGCCTCTCGGCCGCGGCCCGCGCCTTGGAGTCGAGCCAACCGGCGGTGTCGAACCATGTGCGAACGCTCGAAGAGGAGTTCGGCGCGCCGCTCTTTCGCCGCCAGGGCGGCGGCATCGTGCCGACTCGTGTGGGCAGCGATCTCTATCGTACCGCGCTTCCGCTTGTCGAGGGGTTGCTGCGCCTGCCCGCGCTGTTCGACGAGTACCACCACGGCGCGGAGGCCGAGCGCCTGCGCATCGGGGCCGGGCAGGTCTCGGCCGCCTACGTGCTGCCCGACATCATCAAGCGATACGTGGCGCTCTATCCACGCACCCGGGTGGAGGTGCTCGCCAGCACCGGCGGGCAGCGGCTGGAGTGGCTGCGCCGCTTCGAGATCGACGTCATCTTCGGCGCCTTCGAGGTCGTGCCGGACGACGTCGTGTTCCACCGAATCGTGACGGCCGACGTCGCGATCATCACGCCCGAGGGTCATCCGCTGGGGCGTCGCAAGCGCGCCGGGCTCGACGTATTGGCGCCCCATCCCATGGTGGCCCTGGTCCGCGGGCACTACATGAGGCAGTTCCAGGACATGGTGCTGCAGCTCCACTCGGTGCGCCCGCGCATCGTGCTGGAGGTCGATGGATGGGAAACGATGGTGCACCACGTCGCCGCAGGCGTCGGTGTCGGTCTGGTGCCCGATCTGTGCGCCGCCGAGGACCAACGGATATGCCATGTGCCCGTGCCGCATCCGTTCAGCGCTCGAGCCTACGGGCTGGCGGTACGCCGTGACAGGCTCATGGGGCTCGCCGCGCGCCGGCTCTTCGACCTGGTGGTGTCGGCTGCGGTCGATGCGGAGAAGACGCCGTGAGGCGACGGCACCTCCGCGACAAGCGCGACCGTGTGCGTCAGCTCCGGTTGTTCTGCGAGGTGGCAAACACGGGCAGCCTCTCGGAGGCGGCCGAGCGCCTCGGGCTCACCCAGCCCGCGGTGTCGATGCAGGTGCGTGAGCTGGAGCACGAGCTGGACGCGTTGCTGTTCGCTCGCCAGGCCACGGGCAGTACACTCACGCAGGCGGGCGAGTACCTCCACTCACTCGCCGCGCCTCTGGTGGGCGGCGTCGATGCGCTGTTCGCGGACATGCGGCACACGCTCGACGGCGAACACGCGGGACCCGTGCGGTGCGCGGTCAGCAGCATCGGCGCCTCCTTCGTCCTGCCCCCGTACGTGAGGCGCTTCCACGAGCACTCCCCCGGCACTCTGGTGCGCCTCGACACCGTAGTGTTCAACCAGGGGCTGGAGCGCCTCCTCGCCGAGCAGGTGGACTTGGTGCTTGGCGTGAGGGAACTGCACTCGCCCGAGCAATTCGCCTACCGCGAGCTGTGCGCGTACAACCTGGTGCTCATCACCGCGCTCGATCATCCGCTTGCCGGGCGCGCATCGGTCACCCCGGGCGAGGTGCGCGAGTTCCGCTCGATCATCGCGCGCGAGTACATTCGGAGCCGGGAGTTCGTCCACGGCGCCGGGCGCGATTTCGGCATCGACGAGAACGCCGTGGTCGAGGTCGGCGGCTGGGGGGTGCTCAAGCGCTACGTCCAGGCCGGCATCGGCATCTCGGTGGTGCCGAGTCTGTGCGTCACCGAGAGCGACCGGCTCTCGGTCATCGCGCTCGATGCCTGGTTCCCCACGAGGAGCTACGGCGTGTTCACGCGGCACGACCGGCTGCTGACCCCTTCCGCCCGGCGCTTTTTCGATACGCTGATTGAGAATGCCCCGGCATCCTCCTCCGAGCCGGCGCTCTCCTCCGAAGAGGCCGCGCACGCCGCGCCGGGGCCATGAGCGTGCGTACGGAGGGGGCGTCCGCCTCGCGGCGCGACCGCTTCAAGCAGTTGCGGGCGTTCTGCGAGGTGGTGCGCACGGGCAGCATCTCGCGCGCGGCGAAGGCGCTCTCGTCGAGCCAGCCCGCGGTGTCGACGCTCATGTACAGGCTCGAAGAGGGGCTCGGCCTGGCGCTCCTTCGCCGCACGGGCGGGCGCATCGAGCCGACGCGCATCGGCGAGCACCTCTACGGCCTGGTCCAGCCGCTGGTCGAGGGGTTGCTGCGCCTGCCCGAGCATTTCGACGAGCAGCACACCGGCGAGACCGCCGAGCCGCTGCGCGTGGGCGTGGGGCAGGTCTCGGCGGCCTACGTGCTGCCTGCTCTGGTGCGCCGGTACCAGGCGCTCCACCCCCGCACGCGCGTGCAGTTGCGCAGCGGCACCGGTGGCGAACGGCTTGCATGGCTGCGCAGCTTCGAGCTCGACGTCATCGTCGCCGCCTTCGACGTCGTGCCGAGCGACCTGGAGTTCCACCCGATCAAGCAGGCCGACACCGTGGTCATCACGCCCGAGGACCATCCGCTCGGCAAGCACGAGCGGGTCCCCATCAGGGCGCTGGCGCGCCATCCCATGATCGTGCCGAGCGCCGGGAGCTACATCAGACTGGCCCAGGACGTGGTGCTGGGCCTGCACGGCGTGCGCCCGCCCATCGCGCTGGAGGTCGCAGGGTGGGGCACGATGATCAACCATGTCGTGCACGGTGTCGGCATCGCCATCGTGCCCGAGCTGTGCATCCTGGACCACGAGCCCGTGTGCAAGGTGCGCCTCGTGCATCACTTCCAGCCCCGCACCTACGGGGTGGCGACGCGGCGCAACGGGCTCATCGGGCTCGCCGCGAGCCGCTTCGTCCGCCTCGCGATGGCCGGCCCCGACGGCGGAGGCGGCTCGTGATGAGGCAACGGCGCATCCGCGACAAGCGCGACCGTGTGCGCCAGCTCCGCATCTTCTGCGAGGTGGTGCGCGCGGGCAGCATCTCCGGCGCGGCCGAGCGCCTCGCTCTCACCCAGCCCGCGGTGTCGATTCAGGTGCGAGAGCTGGAGCACATGGTCGGGGCGATACTGTTCGAGCGCGACTCCAGGGGCGCTTTGCCGACGACGGCCGGCGAGCGGCTCCACGCCCTCGCCGCCCCTCTGGTGGAAGGCGTGGACACGCTGTTCGACGACGTGCATCGGAGTCTCGGCGCCGTGCACGCGGGGCAGGTGCGCCTGGCGACCAGCAACGCCGGCGCCTCGTTCGTCCTGCCCCCGTACGTCAAGCGCTTCCGCGAGCACCACCCCGACATCCCGGTCAGCTTCGAGACGGTGGGGCCGCACGAGGGGCTCGATCGCCTGCTCGACGAGCGTGTCGACCTCGTGTGCGGAGCGAAGGACTCCTACCGCGAGGAGAGCGTGCGCTACGACGAGCTCTTCACCTACGGCTTCGTGCTCATCACCGCGCTCGGCCACCCGCTGGCCGGGCGCGAGCGGGTGTCGCCGCATGAGGCGAGCTCGTACCGCGCGATCGTCCCCCCCGAGGGTTCCTACTCCCGCCAGTTCGGCGAGCGCACGGCGCGCGAACTCGGCGTCGTCGTCGACGCCGCGGTGGAGGTCGGCGGTTGGGGGGAGGTCAAGCGCTTCGTCGAGTTCGGCGTCGGAATCTCCGTCGTCCCGAGTCTCTGCGTGACAAAGACCGACCAGCTCGAGATCATCAAGCTCGATGCGCCCCTCCCCCGGCGAAGCTACGGCGTGTTCACCCCGCGCCGGCGCCTCCTCACCCCGGCTGCCCGGCGCTTCTACGAGGTGCTGGTGCCGGACGCGCCGGAGTCCCCCCCCCCCCCCCCCCCCGCCGGGGGCCCGCCCCCCCCCCCCCGAGAACCCCCCCCCCCCCCCCCCCCCCCCCGCCCCCCCCCACGAGGC
>JAJDUQ010000188.1 GCA_022826505.1 Gammaproteobacteria bacterium | reverse complement strand
GTTCTATGACGCGCCGGCGTGGGAAGGCAAGACGGCGCCGTCGTCGATCGCCGACTTCTTCAACGTGGCCGACTTTCCCGGCAAGCGCGGCATCCACACGTGGCCGCAGGCCTTGGTCGAGATGGCGCTGGTGGCCGACGGTGTGGATCCCGGCGGAGTCTACGAGGTGATGGACACCGATGAAGGGATCGACCGCGCGTTCGCGATGCTCGACAAGATCAAGGACCACTCGGTGTTCTGGTCGGCGGGATCGAAGCCTCTGGAGTTCGTGAAGTCGGGTGAGGCGTCCATGGCTCTCGCCTACAACGGCCGGGTCGGGGCGGCGAACCTGAGCGAAGGCGCCAACTTCGTGCCGGTGTGGGACGGCCAGGTGCTCGAGGAGGAGTGGATCGTCGTCATCAAGGGATCTCCCAACAAGGAGCTGGCCTTCGAGTTCGCGGGCTTCGCGAGCGCGCCGGAGCAGCTTGCGGGGCAGGCCAAGTTCATCAACTACGGCCCGATGCGCAATTCCTCGTTCGACATCATCCAGGCCGGCGAGCCGTGGTTCCACAACGGCGCGGCCATTCTGCCGCACATGCCGAACCGCCCGGAGGTCATGCCGCGAAGCATCGTTGCCAACCCGGAGTGGTGGGCCGACAACCGCGACGCCATCCAGGAGCGTTTCGACGCCTGGCGGGCACAGTAACCGCGGTACATGCTGACAAGACGCCTCCGGCCGATCATCGAGGCCGGCCGGAGGCTGACCGGGCGGCCCCCGGCCGCCCGGTCGGGTTTGCGCCCCAATCGCAAGTCTCGGAAACGACAGCGGGCAACCAGGTGATTCCGACGAGCTGACGATGGCCGCCAACGCAGTCGAAATACCCACCTCCGCAACCGGCGAGTTGCTCACCGCCGACGGCCGGCCGCTGAAGGAGAGCCTCCAACGCTCGCTGCGCCGCCGCAAGCTGACCGCCCTGGCCCTGGTGGCTCCGGCGGTCGTGTTCCTGTTCGTGCTCTTCGGCATGCCGGTCCTCTACCTGATGACGTGGAGCGTCGACGACAAGCTCATCAACGAGGTCCTCCCCCGCACGTTCGACGTCTACGAGCAGTGGGACGGCGAGGAGTTGCCCTCCGAGCCCCACTACGAAGCGATGTTCAAGGACATCGCGGACGCCACGGGTCTTCAGATCGGGCGCGGCAGCACTCGCATGAACTATGCGAAGTCCAAGTGGAAGAGCCTGATGAAGAAGACGAAGCGCAAGGTCAAGGCGCTTCTGAACGAGAACCCGGACTTCGCCGGCCCCTACAAGGAGACCATGCTCGGGATCGACAAGCGATGGGGGGATGTCTCGTTCTGGCACTCGCTGGGCATCATGAAGGACCCGTACACGGCGGGGTACTACCTGAACTCATTCGACCTCAAGTACGGCTTCGGCAACGAGGTGATCCAGCAACCCGAGAATCGCCGCATCTACAACACGCTCTGGCTGCGCACGCTGCTGATCAGCGTGATCGTCACCGCAGCCTGCCTGGCGCTCGGCTATCCCGTCGCGCACCTGCTCGCGACCCTGCCGCTACGTTACTCCAATCTGCTGTTGATCTGCGTGCTGATGCCCTTCTGGACATCGCTGCTGGTGCGCATCGTGGCATGGATGATCATGTTGCAACAGGAGGGCGTGGTGAACGACACCCTGGTCTCGCTCAACGTGGTCGATGACGAGAACCGGCTGCCGATGATGTACAACTTCACGGGAACCGTGATCGTCATGGTGCAGATCCTGCTGCCGTTCATGATCCTGCCCGTGTACAGCGTGATGAAGGGAATCTCGCCGGCGTACATGAAGGCCGCCCAGAACCTCGGCGCGCCGCCGGCCATCGCGTTCATCCGCGTCTACCTGCCGCAGACCCTTCCGGGGGTGGGAGCGGGCGTCATCCTCGTGTTCATCGTCGCCATCGGCTACTTCATCACGCCGGAGCTGGTGGGCGGGAAGGACGGCCAGATGATCGGCAACTACATCGCCCGTCACTTGAGGGCGACCCTCAACTGGGGGCTCGCCTCCGCGATGGGCGTCATCCTGCTTGCCGCGATTCTGATTCTCTACTGGGTCTACGACCGAATCGTGGGCATCGACAACATGAAGATGGGCTGACGATGGCGCTCCCCGCCTACTACACCACCGGCCAGCGCATCTGGCACCGGACATACCTGGTCTACTGCGGGATCGTCCTGTTCTTCCTGGTGATGCCCCTCATCGCGGTCATTCCTCTCTCGTTCACCTCGTCTCCGTTTCTCGATTTCACTCCCGAGATGCTGCGGCTCGATCCGGAGGCGTTCTCGACGCGGTGGTACAAGATGATGGTGGGCGACTGCTCGGCGGCTGACATCACCACGGTGTGCAGCGACAAGTGGGTGATCGGCGCCCGGAACAGCCTCATCATCGCGGTCATCGCCACCGTGCTCGCGACCGCCATCGGCACCGTGGCGGCGCTGGGCCTGAGCCGCGCAGACCTGGTGGGCCGCCGCGCGATCATGGCGTTCCTGATCTCGCCGATGATCGTACCGCTGATCATCACCGCGGCCGGCATGTTCCTGTTCTACGCGGAGCTCAAGCTGGTGGCGAGCTTCACCGGCGTCATCATCGCGCATACCGTGCTCGGACTGCCCTTCGTGGTGATCACCGTCACCGCGACGCTGGTCGGCTTCGACCACTCGCTGACGCGGGCGGCCCAGGGACTGGGCGGAACCCCGGTGTACAACTTCTTCAAGGTTCAGCTCCCGCTGATCGCACCGGGGGTCATCTCCGGAGCGCTCTTCGCCTTCATCACCTCGTTCGACGAGGTGGTCATCATCCTGTTCCTCGGCGGCGCCGAGCAGCTCACGTTGCCCCGGCAGATGTGGGCGGGGATCCGCCAGGAGATCAGCCCGACCATCCTCGCCGCGGCGACGGTGCTGGTGATCCTCTCGATCCTGCTGCTGACCACCGTGGAGATGCTCCGACGCCGTTCCGAGCGACTGCGGGGGATGTCCCCGGGATAGAGCCGCGGATAGAGGCTGGGCCGTCGCAGACCTCTCCGGCCCTGCACCCGGTGGTGCGTCGCCCTCTCCTGTTCGGGGAGACACGGCCATCAAGAACACGGCTTTGCAGGTCGTGCTGATCGTCCTCGGCGTGCCCTTGCTCGCCATCGTGCTGGTCCAGGCCTGGATCGTCTACGACGATTTCACCGAGCCCATCGCCGGCTGGCCGCCGCCGAACGAGCGGATCCAGTTTCCCGACCATCATCCGTGGGCCAAGCGGGCGCTGGCCCTGTTCGCGGCACTGCCGCCGAACGCGCGCGCGGGGCTGATCTCCGAGATCGAACGGGCGATTCAGCCTTGGCCGAGCTGGCTGGATGACCTGAACCGGAGAGCGGTCGCGATCCTCTGCATCGGGGAGAACCACGAGCCGTACCTGCGTCGCTTTCTCGCCGATCGCCTGTTCGCGACGTTGAAGGCGGATTCGCTTCTCCTTGAGGCCACGCCCCGCGAAGTCGCACGAATTCGCACCCGGGTAGAAGACGGCGACGAGCGGGTCATGCTGCTGGATGCCGACATCGCACGGCTGTTGCGCAACGCGCTGCGTGTCAACCCCCACCTCGTCGTCGACGGAATCGAGGAGCGTCCTGAACAGCGATCCGAACGCGTCCAGCAGGACTCGGGCTCACGCGAGCACTCGATCGAGGCCAACTTCCGGGCGCGGTTCCAATCCGGCCGCCGCAATATCGTGCTGTACGGCGCGTTCCACTGCTCGCATCGCGGCGGGTGGCTCTTCCGGCGACTGCGCGAACAGCCGCCGCCGAACGCACCCGCCGATGCCATTCTCAACCTGCGAGTCGCCTGGGAGCACGTGGAAGCCCCGTTCGAGGCGTTCGTGTACTTCCTCGACGAGATCGGCTTTCCGCGCCGGGACTTCGTGATCACGGACCCCGTCTTGCTGCCGGACGAAATCGACGACTGGTTTCCCTTTCTGAGCGCGAACGAGCTGAACGCGTTCGGCGCCATCGCAATATTTCGGCGCCGGGAATGACGGGTGCCGCACCGCGCCAACCCCCGACTGTCAGGCGGCGCCGTCCGTCTCTGCCGGGAGTGCGCCGCTTAGACCGGATACGCGTTACTCCGTCACCGCCTTCCGCGCCGCTTCGCTTGCAAACTTCCCATCTTCAAAAACAAGATAGCAGTCGCCGTTGCGGCCAAACCATTCCATGGCGGCCCTGCACTTCAACATGCACATCCGCCGAACCGACTTCAGCCCTTCCGCTTTTGTTTGGGTTTGGCCACTTTCCTGGTAGGAGGTCGACCAAGGTCCGGCGTCGCTGGCACACACCGCATAGTGCGGTTTGCGACTGCTTCGCTTCTTCTTGCGGTCTTTCCAGAATTCCCGAATCTTGGCAAAGCGACCACGCAGCCGCCCGCTTACCTCGACTCCCTCCGGCAACGGAACTGCTTCCGATTCGTAGCTGGGGATGTTCTGCACAATCGATTCCACCTTTGCCGAATCTTCGGGCGACAGTGAATCGAAAACGAGCTTTCCGTTTCGCCACAGGAGCGTGCAGGACTTGCCTCCGTTCTTCTTGCACCACTTGATTCCATCCTGCTTTACCCGCTGTCGAAGCCTGTGAGGATCCGCTCCTCCACCGCCCGTGCGCCACGGACAGGACATCGAGTCCTCGACCTGCAGATCGAAGTAGCACGCAGCTTCCACCGTCCATCGCTCTTCGTTCTGCACATAGTGGGAAACTGCGACATTCAGAAAACGAAACACGTCGCGTTCAGTCAGAACCGTATCGGCAGGCGCCGCCACGGGCATCGCGACAGCCGCGAGAATTACCAAACACGCGGGCCCTGCAACCACTCTTCCGTACAAACTCCGTGAGCGCTCTTCAAGCATCATGTCGGCATCTCCCGATAGCGCAGTGAATGGCGGTCGGCGTAAAGCGTGAGTTTACAGGTATATTCCAAGGTGATGGTCTCGCCGTCTCGCCGCCCGCCTCCACGCCGAAGACTCGGCCCGCCATCGCCTCGGCGATGGCGCCGCTGTCCGCCGCCACGGAGCCGCGAGCAACAGACGACCATGTTCCGGCGACATCACCCGGGAACGGAATGCGCTACTCGGCCTCGTCGACTCGTGCGAGCCCGATGGTCCAGTATCCGGCACCGAGCTTGTGCTCCATGGAATACCCCGGCGACCAGCCGGCCTCGCCCCAGCCGGTCGCCAGCGTCTCCTCCATCACGTAGTCGCGGTGCGCATCGAGCGCCGCCACGACCTCCGCTGTCCCCTCGATGCGCAATGTGATCCGGTCCGAGACCTCGAGCCCCGCCTGCTTGCGGGCCTCCTGGACGGTGCGGACCAGCTCGCGGGCGAGCCCCTCGCGCTCCAGCGCCTCGGTCAGCGTCGTGTCCAGACCCACGAGGTAACCACCCTCCTCCGCCGACGAGTATCCCTCGGCCGATGTCGACTCGACGAGAACGTCCTCGGGCTCGAATGCGACGATCTCGCCGGCGACGTCCACGTCGAAAGCGCGCCCGGCCGCGACGGCGGCCGCGACGGCACCCCCGTCCACCGCAGAGAGCGCCTCGCGCACGGCCGGAACCCGTTTGCCGAAGCGCCGGCCGATGCGGGGCAGGTTGGGCTTGATGCGGTAGCTCACGAGCTCGGCGTCGGGTGCGAGCATCTCCACCGCCTTCACGTTGAGCTCCTCGAGAATCTGGGCCTCGTGGCGTGCGACGTGTGCGGCTGCTACTTCAACGGGCGTGCGCACGAGCAACCGCGAGAGCGGCTGGCGGACCCGCACGCCGCTCGAGCTGCGTGCCGCACGCCCCAGACCCACCACCCGCTGGACGACGTCGACCTCGGCGATCAGCGCGTCGTCGCGTGCCGCCGGGGCCGGCATCGGCCATTCGCTCATGTGCACGCTCGGGGGAGCCGCCCCGTCCACCCCGCGCACGAGGTTCTGGTGCACGGTCTCGGTGATGAACGGCATGATCGGGGCCATCAGGCGGTTCACGGTGTGCAGACATTCGTAGAGGGTGAGGTAGGCGGCCTGCTTGTCCCGCCCCGCCGCCGCCTTCCAGAATCGGCGGCGGTTGCGGCGCACGTACCAGTTGCTGAGCTGGTCCACGAAGGACTCGATCGCCCTGCCCGCGCTGAACACGTCATACGCCTCCAGCGCATCCGTCACCTCGGCCACCGTGCGGTGCAGCAGCGCGAGCGCCCAGCGGTCGATCTCGGGACGTTCGGCGAGCGGGACGTCCTCGGTGACATCGACGCGGTCGAGCTTCGCGTACATCACGAAGAACGCGTAGGTGTTCCACCAGGTGTTGATGAATCCGGAGGCCACCCCGCGCACGAAGTCGACGGAGATGCGCTTCTGCACCTCCGGCGCGATGCGGCACGAGAGGTACCAGCGAAGCGGGTCCGCGCCCACGTTGTCGAAGACGTCGTAGGGGTCGACGATGTTGCCCTGCGATTTCGACATCTTCCTGCCGTCGCCGTCCACGATGTGGGCGAGACAGATGCAGTTGCGGTACGCGACGCTGTCCGACACGAGCGCCGCGATCGCGTGCAGCGAGTAGAACCAGCCGCGGGTCTGGTCGATGGCCTCGCAGATGTAGTCGGCGGGGAAGCGGCGCTCGAACAGCTCCCGGTTCTCGAAGGGGTAGTGGAACTGGGCGTAGGACATGGCGCCCGAGTCGAACCAGCAGTCGATGACCTCGGGCACGCGCCGGTAGGTGCGCCCGTTGTCCGGATGCACGAAGGTGATCTCGTCGACCGCCGGGCGGTGCAGATCGATTTCCTCCAGACTCCGCCCGCACAGCCCTTCGAGCTCCGCGATCGACCCGATGCACACGAAGTCGCCCTCGCCGTCCGTCCACACCGGCAACGGGGTGCCCCAGAAGCGCTCGCGCGAGAGCGCCCAGTCGACGTTGTTGGCGAGCCAGTTCCCGAACCGCCCGTCCCGGATGTTCTCCGGGACCCAGTTGATGGTGCGGTTGAGCTCCACCATGCGGTCGCGGATGCGGCTCGTGCCGATGTACCAGGCATGCTTCGCGTAGTAGATGAGGGGGTCGCCGGTGCGCCACCCGTGCGGATAGTTGTGGAGGTAGCGCTCGGAGCGGTACATGAGCCCGCGGCTTTCGAGGTCGGCGACGAGGATCGGGTCCGCGTCCTTGAAGAACTTCCCCGCCACCGGCACGACCTCGGGCACGAAGCAGCCGTCGAGCCCGACCCCGTGCACCACCGGCAGACCCTTGGCTTGGCACAACCGGATGTCGTCCTCGCCGTAGGCCGGCGCGCAGTGCACGATGCCGGTGCCGTCCTCGACGGTGACGAAGTCGGCCGCCCACACCCGGCAGATCGGCCCTTCGGCGGGGAGGTGGTCGAACAGGCGGGTGTAGCGCATCCCCTCGAGCTCGGCGCCCTTCACCCTCTTCTCGACGGTGTATTCGGCGTCGCGCAGCACTGCGGCGACGAGGGCTTCGGCGAGGATCAGGATCTCGCCGCCGGGCGGTCTCGCGGAGCGCGTGGAATCGGAAGAGCTCGCGGTTCGCGCGGCGTCGGACGCGCACGGGTCGGGTACGGGACCCGTGCGGACGAAGACGTAATCCACCTCGGGATGTACCGCGAGAGCGAGGTTCGACGGCAGGGTCCACGGCGTGGTGGTCCACACGAGGAAGGAGGTGCCTGGCGCGCCCTCCACCGGGAAGCGGACGTAGACCGACGGGTCCTCGACCTCCTTGTACCCGAGGGCGACCTCGTGCGACGAGAGGGTGGCGCCGATGCGCGGGTCGTAGGGCACGACCTTGTAGCCCTGGTAGATGAGGCCCTTGTCCCAGATCCGGCGGAGCAGCCACCACACGGATTCGATGAACGAGTTGTCGAGGGTGTAGTAGGCGTCGCCCATGTTCACCCAGAAGCCCATGCGCTCGGTCATGCGCTCCCAGTCGCCGATGTAGCGCATCACCGACTCGCGGCACCGTCGGGTGAACTCCGCCACCCCCACCCGGCGCTCGATCTCGGCCTTGTCGAATATGCCGAGCTCCTTCTCGATCTCGTGCTCGACCGGTAGTCCGTGGGTGTCCCAGCCGGCCTTGCGCGGGCAGTGGTAGCCCTGCATGTGCTTGAAGCGGGGGAAGATGTCCTTGAAGGTGCGGGCGAGGACGTGGTGGATCCCCGGCCGCCCGTTGGCGGTGGGCGGCCCCTCGTTCCAGCAGTAGAGCGGCCTGCCTTCGCTCCGGCGCTGCGCCTCGTTGAACATGTCGTGGGCGCGCCCCCCCGCGGGCCCCGCAACCACCAGCGACCCCCCCGCCTAGAGGCGCGGCCCGCCCCCCACGTACGGAGC
>JAJDUQ010000062.1 GCA_022826505.1 Gammaproteobacteria bacterium | reverse complement strand
CCTGTCGGTCACCACCATCGACGCGGCCCGGTTCCTGCACGACGGGGGCTGGGACTCGACCCGGCGCTACTTCCTCACCGCCGCGAACAAGTCCGACAAGATCGCGGTGATCGACTCGAAGGAGCGGAAGCTGGAGGCGCTCATCGACGTCGAGAAGATCCCCCACCCCGGCCGCGGCGCGAACTTCGTCGACCCGCAGAACGGTCCGGTGTGGGTGACCAGCGCGCTCGGCAACGCGAGCGTGACTTTCATCGGCACCGATCCCGTGGGTCATCCCGACAACGCCTGGAAGGTGGTGCGGGTGCTCGAAGGGCAGGGTGGCGGATCGCTGTTCGTGAAGACTCACCCGAAGTCGAGCAACCTGTGGGTGGATACTCCGCTCCACCCCGACGACAAGGTCTCGCAGAGCATCGCGGTGTTCGACATCGAGAATCTGGACGCCGGCTACGAGGTGCTCCCCATCGCCGAGTGGGCGGACCTCGGGGAAGGTCCCAAGCGCGTGGTACATCCGGAGTACAACGCCGACGGCACGGAAGTATGGCTCTCGGTGTGGAACGGCAAGGATCAGAACTCCGCCGTGGTGGTGGTCGACGACAAGACCCGAACGCTGAAGGCGGTCATCAAGGGGCCGGAGATCGTGACGCCGACCGGAAAGTTCAATATTCGCAACACGGTGGGCGACATCTATTGATCTGTTATGGCGGGTTGACGCGCATTCAATCCACCTGAACGAGATTCGGACCTTCGCCGAGGTCGATGCATTCGGCACGGAGATCGCGCAGAATCCGCGCTCGCCGTTCCCGTAACCACGCACCCGACGGAGATCCTCGAATTGTCCAGCGTCGTGAAGCGGCGCCTGCGAAGTCTCGTCCAGGCGCTCGGTCCGTCTCCGTTCACGGGACGGCGCGTCGGTGTCGAGAAGGAGAGCCTGCGCGTCGACCGCGCCGGCTACATCTCGCAGCGCCCGCATCCCGCCGAGCTCGGCTCCGCGCTCACCCACCCCACCATCACGACCGACTTCTCCGAGGCGCTCCTGGAGTTCGTGACTCCCGCGTACCGCGGAGTTCGTGAAACCGCCCGCAGTCTCCGGGACCTGCACCGGTTCACCTACCCGCTGATCGGCGATGAAGTGCTGTGGGCGACAAGCATGCCCTGCATGGTCACCGGCGATCGCTCCATACCAATCGCACGCTACGGCGACTCGAACGTGGGTGTCATGAAGCACGTCTATCGACGCGGTCTCAGTCACCGCTACGGACGGGTGATGCAGACCATTTCCGGTGTGCACTTCAACTTCTCCCTGCCGCGTCCGTTCTGGACCGCCTATCGCGCTGTCGAGGATCGCGAAGAAGAGCGGATCGGCATGTTCCGCTCCGATGGATACTTCGCGCTGGTCCGCAACTTTCATCGCCTCGGCTGGCTCGTGCCGTTGCTGTTCGGCTCCTCGCCGGCGATCTGCCGCTCCTTTCTTGGAAACGCGGATCATGCGTTTTCCGAGCTGGGCCGCGGCACCCTCTACGAGCCGTTCGCGACCTCGTTGCGAATGAGCGACATCGGCTACAAGAACAAGTCGCAGAGACAACTCGGCATTTCATACGACTCTCCGGCCGACTACATCCGAACGCTGCACCGGGCGACCGAAGCCCTTCACCCGCCATACGAGGAAATCGGAATCGTCGTCGACGGACAGTACCGCCAGCTCAACGCGAATCTCCTCCAAATCGAAAACGAGTACTACAGCTTCGTCCGGCCGAAGCAGATTGCCCGCTCCGGCGAGAAACCGACGGTGGCGCTGCAGCGGCGGGGCGTGCGCTACGTGGAGATTCGGGCGCTCGACGTCGACCCGTTCTCGCCGGTCGGGATCGAGGAGAGCACGTTGCGGTTCATGGAGGCGTTTCTCATCCACTGCCTGCTCGACCAGAGCCCGCCGATTTCCCCGCAGGAGAGGGAGGAAAGCGAGGAGAATCAGCGCCTCGTGGCAATTCGTGGACGCGATCCCGCACTGCGACTCCACCGCTCCGCCACCGGCATTTCGGCGCTCGACTGGGCTCGCGAAATCGTCGACGCAGTCGCGGAAATCGCCGAGGTGCTCGACGCATCGAGCCGGTCGCGTCGCTACTCGGACGCGGTCGACGCCTGCCGGGCGGCGCTGGAGGACCCGCAACTGCTTCCGTCGGCCCGAGTGCTGGAGGATCTGCGCGCGCGGTCCGAAGCGTTCTTCGAGTTCGCCATGCGCAAGTCGGAGGAACACCGCGCGACCCTGCTCGAGGCCGACCTTCCGGCGGGTCGCAGGTCGGCGTTCGAAGCCGAGGCGGCTGCGTCATTGCGGGCCCAGCGTGATATCGAATCCTCGGATCGGCTGTCGTTCACGGAGTATCTCGAGCGCTACTTGGCTCAGCGCCCGGGGCCGGCCTCCCGATCCTTGCGCGATACCTGCGGTTGAATCGGAACCGTCGCAAATGCGGTGAACCTGCCGGCACGTCCCTCCCCGGCAGCATGCGCCGTCGGCTCGAGTTGCGATTCATGCACACCCTTTGCGCCAGAACTCGCGAAGGCGCACGATCGTCGAGGCACCGATCGATCGTCCGGCTCGTCGGACGCGGCTCGAGCATGGAGCGAGCCGTTCGGCTGGCAGGAACGCGGCGCGTTGGCGTCGCTCGCAATCGATTCGTCCCGGAGTCATTCACAGCCCATCGAGGATCATCCACCCATGCACGCTGAAACCATTCCGGCGGAACCGAAGCCACGCTCCATCACCTCGCTCGCCGCTCATGGCGTCTGGTCGCCGGTTCTCGTCCCGCTGCGTCCCGACCTGACCATCGATTCCCAACGGTTCGTCGCCCATGCGCGCTGGCTGCTTGCCCAGGGCTGTCACGGGCTCGCCCTGTTCGGGACCACCAGCGAGGCCAACTCGTTCTCGGTCGCCGAGCGACGGATTCTCCTCGAGGACGTCATCGAAGCCGGCGTACCGCCGGATCGCATGATGGTCGGCACCGGCTGCTGTGCCCTCACCGACAGTGTGGAACTCACCCGGCACGCGATGGACGCCGGTTGCCGCCGTGTACTGATGCTTCCGCCGTTCTACTACAAGGGAATGAGCGACGAGGGGCTGTTCCGTAGCTTTGCCGAGGTGATCGAGCGAGTCGGGAACCCTGATCTGAGAGTGTTTCTCTACCACTTTCCCCGGCTGTCCGGCGTACCCGTGACGGAGGGGTTGATCGCGCTGCTGGTCGACGAGTTTCCCCAGGCCGTCGCCGGCGTGAAGGACAGTTCGGGCGACTGGACGAATACCCGGATGATGCTCGACCGCTTCCCCCACCTCGCGATCTTCCCTGGCTCGGAAGTCTTTCTGCTCGACGGACTTCGCGCCGGCGGGGCCGGCTGCATCACCGCGACGTCGAACGTCAACGCGTCCGGAGCACGGGCGGTGTTCGACGCCTGGATCGAGGATCGCGGCGACGCGGATGCGAAGCAGGCGGCGGCAACCGCGGTCCGGAAAGCCGTCGATCGGCATCCGGGCATTCCGGCCCAGAAATTCCTCCTCGCCCACCACCGCAACGACCCGGCATGGCGTGCGGTGCGGCCCCCCATGGTCGCGCTGTCGGACGACGCGGGAAGCGATCTTCTCGCCGGTCTGGCGGACACGGAGTTCGACGGCAGCCGGCTCGCCGTGCAGTTCGCGCGCTCCGAAGCCGCATCGGTGTGACATCCCCGGCTCGAATCCGTATCGGCGCAGGATTCTCGCCGGCATGCTGAAAGGCCTGCACGACAGACCGCTTCGCGAGACGACTCCCGCCGCACTGCGAATCCGCTCCGGTCGGGGTCCGGAGCATCCGAGGCATGACGGTCCCGGCGACGCCACGAACTTGTCTGCGCTCTCGCCACGGAGTACAAGTGGTTGCCGCAACAACCACCAGACCGGTCGCCCGCAGTCCGGGGGGTCGGTACCAAGAGAGCGGAGGAACCATCAATGATGCATTTCGTGAATCGGCGCGCCGCGTGGCGGAAGGCGCTGCACCTCGGGGTTGGCGTGCTGGCGGCGTCGGCATTGCTCGCCGGCTCGTTCGATGCCGGGGCCGAAACCACCTACGAGAAAATCAAGCGCACCGGAAAGGTGACGGTCGGGACCGAGGCCGCGTTCCCGCCGTTCGAGTTCATCGAAGACGGAAAGATCGTCGGCTACGGAAAGGACATCCTCACCTACATCATCGACGACATGAACGTGGAGCTGGAGCAGCTCGACCTGCCGTGGCAGGGCATTCTGCCGGGCCTGCTCGCAAGGAAGTTCGACTTTGTCGCGACTTCGGTGAGCGTGACCGCGGAGCGGGTGAAGAAGTACGCCTATACCGTGCCGATTGCCGAGGGGACCTCCTGGCTGATGAAGCGTGTCGGCGACGATCGGATCGGTTCCGTCGAGGACGCGGCGGGACTGGTCGTCGGCACCCAGCTCGCATCGGCGGGAGAGGTCGCGGCCAGGGCATTCGAGGAGAACGTACTGCAGCCGAAGCGCGGCGAGGGATACGGGGAGCTCAAGCTCTACACCGCGTTCCCGGAAACCTACATCGCGCTCGCGAACGGCGAGCTCGACGGCGTGATTCAGAGCGTTCCCAACCTCGCGGTCCTGATCAAGAATCAGCCCGGCATGTTCGAGCTCGTGGGACCGGTCAAGGACCAGCATTACATGGGCTGGGTCACCCGACCCGAGGACAAGGATCTGCGGGATTACCTCAGCTCCCAGATTCTCGAAATGCGAGACAGTGGTTATCTCTACGAGCTGCAGGACAAGTGGTTCGGTTTCCGGACGGAGATTCCCGACTCCGGCTACCTTCCGCCCGGCGCACACTAGGGCAGGTCCCCACCGACTCGGCGAAGCCGCGGCGATTCACCGCCGCGGCGCGCCGATCGCATTGCAAGCTCCGGAGACCGAGTGAACTTCGATCTCCAGTACACCTGGGATGCGCTGCCCCGGCTCCTGGAAGGCGCCTGGATGACGATCCAGGTGTCGTTCCTGGCGTTCTTCGGCGCGTGCGGCCTCGCCATCGCGATCACCCTTCTGCGCCGGCTCGAATGGCGTGCGATCGACGCCGTGATCGCCGTCTACATCAGCTTCATCCGCGGGACCCCCGTGCTCATCCAGATCTTCCTCTGCTTCTATGTGCTGCCGGTGGTGGGAATCGACATCGGCGCGTTCACGGCCGGCGTTCTCGCGCTCACGTTGAACAGCGCCGCCTTTCAGACGGAGATATTTCGCGGCGGCCTCGCGGCGCTCCCCAGGAGTCAGATTGAAACCGCGCGTTCTCTCGGAATTCCTCCGCCGGTGATGTGGCTCAAGATTATCCTGCCCCAACTGTTCATCTCCACCACGCCGCCGCTGGTGAACGAGTTCACGCTGGTGGTGAAATCGACCCCGCTCGTGTCGGTGATCACCGTCGTCGAGCTCATGCGCGTGTCCCAGCAGATCTTCAGCAGCAACTTCCATCCCATCGAGGTGCTGCTCGGCGCATTCGTTCTCTACTTCCTCATCTGCTTCGCCGGCAGTCAGCTCTCGCGCTGGCTGGAGGTGAGGAATCAGCTCAAGCGGGCGTGACGCGGGCCATGTCACTCGACATCAACATCTTTATCAACTACTGGCCCGAAATCGGACAGGGGTTCCTCGTCACCATCATGATCACCATCGGTGCCCTGCTGGTCGGGCTCCCTCTCGGCCTGGTGTTCGCGCTCGCACGACTCGCGGACGTGCGGGTCCTGCGCTGGCCCGCAATCGCATGCATCGAAGTCATTCGAAACACGCCGTTCATGATTCAGGTGTTCCTGATCTTCTACGTGCTGCCGTTCTACGGAATCCGGATGCCGTCGTGGCTGGTGGGGATCATCTCTCTCGGAATATTCAGCAGCGTGTACTACGCCGAAATCGTCCGCGCCGGGATCGAGTCCGTCCCGCGCGGCCAGATGGAGGCCGCTCGCGCCACCGGCATGAGCTACGCCCGCGGGATGCGGCACATCGTCTTCCCGCAGATGCTCGGGTTCGTGCTCCCTCCGACTGCGAACCAGACCCTCTCCCTGGTCAAGGAGTCGGCAATCCTCTCGACCATCACGGTCAGCGAAATGACCTATACCGCGCTTCGCATCCAGGGCGAAACGTTCAGCCCGTTCGAGGTCTTCCTGATGATCGCGGCGCTGTACTGGTTGCTCAACGAAGTGATCGCGACCGCCATTCGTTACCTCGAACGCCGTTCGGAGGGGACGAGAAAGCAGGGACTGACCGGGAGACGCAGAGTCGCCACGGCAGCCCCGTCGCGTTCGTGACTGGACTGACAATGGGTGCGAACGAATCGACGCTCCCCGCGCTCGTTCAGCTCGAGAGCGTCGAAAAGCGATTCGGCAGGACGGAAGCCCTTCGCGGCGTCGACCTCGAGGTGAGCCGCGGCGAGGTGGTCTGCATCATCGGACCGAGCGGATGCGGCAAGAGCACGCTGCTGCGCTGCGTCAACGGGCTGCACCGGCCGGACGGCGGCCGCTGCCGCGTGGACGGCCAGGACATTGACGCATTCGGCCGTGGCGGCTGGTTGTCCCGTTGGCGGGATTCACGCGCGCTCGATGCACTGCGGGCCCGTGTCGGCATGGTGTTCCAGCAATTCAACGTGTGGCCGCACCTCACGACCCTGGAGAACGTGACCAAGGCGCCCGTCGTCGTCAAGGGCGAACGTTCCGAGCAGGCGCGGGCCAAGGCCACCGCGTTGCTCTCCAGGGTCGGGCTCGAAGACAAGCTCGGCGCCTACCCCGAAGAGCTCTCCGGCGGCCAGCAGCAACGCGTGGCAATCGCTCGCGCCCTCGCGATGGAGCCGACTCTGATGCTGTTCGACGAGCCCACCTCGTCGCTCGATCCCGAACTCGTCGGCGAAGTGCTGGCGGTAATGCAGGAGCTTGCAACGGACGGCATGACCATGATCGTCGTCACCCACGAGCTCGGGTTCGCGAACCGGGTCGCCGACCGCATCGTCTTCATGGAATCCGGCCGCATTGTCGAGGTCGGACCGCCCCGGCAGATCCTGCGCGATCCGCACACGGAGCGGCTCAGGCAGTTCCTGTCGAAGCTCGTGCGCGTGGACCCGCCGTCGTCCCGAAGGAATGCGAACGACTCGCCGGAGCCGTGACGGAATGCGCCGAGAGCGACGTGTGCGGGAGGCAGGGGTCGGAGGTTCAAACGCACCATCCAGCCCTCTCGAAGGGAGCCTTCCATTCCCGCTTCTCCGGGAGCAGAACCGCCACCTTCCGCTCCGGCCAGGCAAGCTCGGATTCCGCAAGAACCGCTCCGGTAGCTCGGGTCAATTCATATCTGGAGTTGCCCCGGCCGAGCACGTCGTCGAGGTCGAAGCGCAGCAGCCGGTTGTGGGTCCACTTTCCGCGCTCGATGAGGATCACGTGTCTCGGGGAGAGCAGGATGATCCAGCGCGGCGGATGCGGCTGGCCGAAGATGCGGCGGGTGACAATGTCGCTCCAGCTCTCCCGGAGCAGCGCCTCGGGCGGCGGCGCCTCGCCGTGGTACTGGGCCGGGTGGGGCTTGGTGTCCAGCGGGTCTTCGTCCTCGCCCGCGGCGCCGTAGTAGGCCCCGAGAATCAGCAGGGCAACCGAGCCGTGCTGGCGCCCGGCGAACAGCACCGGCACCTCGTCGCCGTCCTCGAGGAGATGATTGTGGGGCTCGTACGCATAGCCGAGGGCGCCGAGAAGCCGGGCGAACCACTCGCGCTGTCGCCCGATCCGCGCCTCGTGCCGGCGCGCGTGCGCGAACTGGCGGCGGAACTTGAGGTACTCGGTGGCGAGGGCTCACAGAGCGTCGTACGGTGTCCGGGCTCCGGCGCTCGCGCCGCCCGCCGCTTCGGCCGCGTCGCGCCAGCGCGCGACGGTGTCGCGGATGTCCCCGGTGAAGATCTCGGAAAGGTAGTGGTGGCTGTAGAACTCGTTCTCGTTGTGGATTCCGGCGAACGTGGTCGCGGTGTCGGCCATGGCGTCAGGCTGCCCCCGTCAACCAGGTTTCCGCCGCCAGACCCGGCACGCGCCGGAACTCGGAGAGGTTGTGCGTGACCAGCGGCACGTCGAGGGCCAGAGCGTGGGCGGCAATCCAGAGGTCGTTGGGACCGATCGGCCGACCGATCGAACGCAGGTGGGCACGGAGATGGCCGTACTCCCGCGCGACCTCTGCGTCGACGTCCACCACTCGGACAGCGTCGAGCAGCGCTCTCAGCGCGGCCCGGTTGTCCTCGACGCGGCGCGATTGGGCGACGCCCCACTCCAGCTCGCCCAGCACAATGATCGAGATACCGCACTCGTGCATCGGCAATCTTGGCTTGAACCCGTCCGGCCGCTTCCTTGCGAATATGCACGTATCCGTGTCGAGCATGACTCTCAATCGAACGGCTCCCTGTCTTCGAGCGGCAAGTGGGTGTCGCGCAACTCTTCCATCGCCTCGAAGAAGTCATCGGTGAATCGCGCGCCGTTCTCGAGGTAGTCGTCCCAGTCCTTGAACATCGGGCTCAACACCACGTGCCGGCCCTCGCGCCAGATGGCGACGCGGTCCGTATCGAATCGGAACTCCTTCGGCAGCCTCACCGCCTGCGACCGCCCGTTCATGAAGACGCGCGCGGTCTTGCGGGGCTTGGGTCCGGGCCGAGGGTCAGTCTTCACTTTGTGTGCCGGGCTGGACATCGCTTCGCTCCCGCGCTGGGTACAGAGCGCCGACTCTACAGGCTCGGGTATATATCCACAAACTAGATCAATCGCTATCTGTTGTCCCCCACCATCGCGCAAATTGCCTTGAGCCACGGGGTCTTCTCCGTGGTCATGGTGTCCTCGATCCACTCCCAGTAGTCGTCGAAGACTTCCTTGATGTCACGGCGCGCCCGCTCCTCTCGGTGGGCCTTGTGGGCCGCTGGCTGGACAGACTGCTCCAGCTTCAGCTCGAGCTGGACGAACCGCCGCGCCCGGAGCTGCTCCAAGGCCTTCAACTCTTCGTCCAGCTTGGCATTGACTACCTCCTCGAATCGGTTGCGGCGTTCGACGATGTGCCGCCGCGCCTGCTCGACCGCGACCGGCAGCACCCGCGCCAGGGCTTCGACGTCCACCGGCTGTCCACGGTTCGCGATATGCGCCCCGCCGCCGAGGCCGGTGCGTTCGATTACCTCATCGAACGTCGTCAGCGACACGAAATTCTCGCCCCGGAGGGTGATGCGGACCCACTCGTAGACGAGGGAGTGGCTCTTGCGGTTTTGGCACCAGGCCGGAGACCACGAACACGGTCTCCTCCGGCGCGAGCCCCGACACTCCGGCCAGAACCGGCGCCTCGTGGCGGCCGAAGGCGGCGAGCATCCGGTCGTTCAGCCAGGCGACCACCGGGTGCAGGCGCCAGAGGTAATGCTGGCGTGGCCAGGTCGCCTCGTCGCAGCGGCTCTCGGCGATGGCCTCGTTCATGCGATTCCGGTCCGAAGTGAGCACGAAACGCCAGTTCTCCGGGACGGTCTCGCGCGGGAAGTAGCCGAAGCGGTGCCGAAGGTCCTCAGGGGCGTCCACGGTCAGCGTCGCCGAAGCGGGGTCTGCTTCGAATCGCAACTCGCTCGCGTGCCCCGCACGGCTTCGTCCCTGCAGACGAGTCAGGGTGGCTTCGCAGTAGCGAAGAGCGTTCTCGTACAGAGCCTCCTTGCCACGTTTTCGATTGACGTTGAAGGTACGGCCGTCGGCCTTCGCCCGCCTTCGCCCGCCTTCGCAGGCTACGTATCAGGTCCTTCCCCGTCATGCAGGCAGTCTCGGACGTTTGTATCCGAACGTCAGTCACATGGGGTGTTGATGGCTGCGTAAACGCACGCGAATTTGGCGCACAGCCCTCGTGACCCGAATCTGCCGCACGAGGACGAGCAGACTCCGAGTCGTACCGACGACTCCGCATCAGAACGGCCGTTGTCCCCACTCCCGACGCGATCATGGGGCGGGCCGGAGCTGGTTGGTTCCTCGGGTGTGCATTGTTGGTGCCTTGACATCATTCCAGCCAAGCAATACATGGCGCAATGACGTGAGATGTCCAGTACACGAACGAATTCGGGGACTGGTGGGCCGGGTTCGCCTTCTGACCGCAAGTTCCCCTTCAACTCTCGCGCCGGACCCCGCATGGTTTCACTCACACGGCCGACACCAAGCGGTGGTGGTACCAGATTTCCGTGCGTCCACAATGCAATCCAGCGGCGCGCCTGCCGTATTCTCGGCACCTTGCCGGCGTCGCCGCGGCCCAGCGCGAAGAACGCCCTCCCGGCGAGATGTTTGCCCTTGACCGGGTCTGCATCTGTAGCGACAGTAGCGCTACGCATGAGGAGGTCGCCCGATGAGCACCGACACCGTCGTACGCGCCCGGATCGACAGCGACACCAAGGCCCGCGCCACCGAAGCACTCCAGGCGATGGGCCTGTCCGTATCCGATGCGATTCGCCTGCTGCTGCTGCGAGTGGCTGACGAGAAGCGGCTTCCCTTCACGGTCCAGACGCCGAACGCCTCCACCGCCAGGGCCATGAAAGAGCTGGACGAAGGGCGCGGAAAGCGATTCGGTTCCGCCGAGGAGTTGTTCCGGGATCTCGACATCTGAGATGCTGACGCCGGTCCGGTCCATGCAGTTCAAGCGTGACGTCAGGAAGGCGAAGAAATGGGGCCGGGACCTGAGCAAGCTGCGGGCGATGCTCACGTCTCTGATCCGGCAGGAACCGCTGACGGCACGCCGTCTCCATCACCCGCTCCGAGGAATCTGGAAAGGTTACCGGGAAGCACATATCGAGCCGGACTGGCTCCTGATCTACCGCGTCACCGGCAACGAATTGCGCCTGGTGCGCACCGGTTCGCACGCCGATCTCTTCAAGGAATAGTCGGACTCAGGAGCTGTCCGACCCTGCGTCTCGACTCGACGCGGGCGTCGCCGAATTCGCCGCCGCCTCCCTTGGGTTGCCCACCATCGCGCAGATCACGCTTGAGCCACGGCGTCCTTTCCGTGGTCATGGTTTCCTGAATCCACTCCAGGTAGTCGTCGAAGACTTCCTTGATGTCGCGGCGCGTCCGCTCCTCTCGGTGGGTCTTGTGGGCCGTCGGCTGGGTGGATTGCTCCAGCTTCAGCTCGAGCTGGGCGAACCGCCGCGCCCGGAGTTGCTCCAGGGCCTTCAGCTCTTCGTCCAGCTTGGCGTTGATGGCGTCCTCGAATTCGTTGCGGCGCTCGACGATGTGCCGCCGCGCCTCCTCGACCGCGGCCGGCAACAGCCGCGCCAGGGCCTCGATGTCCATCGGCAATCCGCGGTTGGCAATCGCGGTCCCGCCACCGAGGCCAGTGCGTTCGATCACCTCGTCGAACGTCGTCAACGACACGAATTTCTCGCTCCGGAAATTGACGCCGACCCACTCGTAGACGAGGGGGTGGCTCTTGCGGTCCGGAATCTCGGACGGACCGGTGATCACCGTGATCTGTCTGGTCAGATTGAGCGCGGCTTGCTTGAGCTTCGCGAAGCTGACTCGGGGCGACGTCACACAAGCTGGCGACCGGCTCGAGACTCACGACCGGCGGGAAGCCGCCCCCGCGACACCCGCCCTGCTGCCGGCGTTACGAATCACGCACGATCAGTTCGAGATCGGTCAGCTCGTAGTTGTTGGTCGGTGCGAGGTCCTGCGGGCACGCCGAGACGGCGACGATCACGTCCATGAGGGCTCGCAGCCTCACCTTGTCTCCGGGCTTCGCCGGTGAGCCGTTCTGCCCCAGGCGCCCGTCGGATCCGATGGGGCTGGACTGGAAGAAATTGAACGGCTCCGGCAGGTATTCGTACGGTATTTCGTAGGGCGCCATCGCCTCGGCGAGATTGTCGCGGCAGTTTCGATGGCCCGACACACCGAAGTCCTGCACGTAGCGTTGCGGATCGCACTGCGGCACGCAGAAGTCGTTCACCCCGGTGGTGTCTTCGACCAGCTCGAGCATCGGATTGCGCAGCACGCTGCACAGCCGGTCACCCACTTCGAGATACACCTTGCGCAGCACCGATCGCGTATGTCCCGGAGACAGATGCTCACGAACGTTGTCCGCATTGAACGCGAAGAAATCGCAAACCTGCCCACCCTGGACGTTGACGACCTCGATTGTCCGATTCCGCCCGACTTCGATTCGCCCGCCGTCACCACCCTTGACGATCATCGAATTCATGAGAAGCCCCCGCTCGTTCCTCGACGCCATCGAATCGCGAACCACATGCTGCCACCGCCAAGGAATGCGACGCAAACGCGCACTGTCCCGTACCGCTTGGACCGCCCGTTCTGTGCGAGAATTCGCGCCCCCTCGAGCCGGGCATCCCCGATGACGGACATGACTCGGAACACCCGGCGCACCGGCGGCCAGGTGCTGATCGACGCACTGCGAGTCCACGGGGTGGACTCCGTGTTCTGCGTGCCCGGCGAGAGCTATCTCGCCGCCCTCGACGCCCTCCACGATGCACGCGACACCATCGCGACGATCACCTGCCGGCACGAAGGCGGCGCCGCGAACATGGCCGAGGCCTACGGCAAGCTCACCGGCCGTCCCGGCGTCGTCATGGTCACGCGCGGGCCGGGTGCCTGCCACGCCACCATCGGCCTCCACAACGCGGCCCAGGACTCGACGCCGTTGATCATGTTCATCGGCCAGGTCGAACGCGGCCACTCGGATCGGGAGGCGTTCCAGGAAATCGAATACCGCCGGTTCCTGGAGCCGCTGTGCAAGTGGGTGGTGCAGATCGACGACCCGGCGCGAATACCGGAACTCGTGAGCCAGGCGTTTCATCGCGCGTGCTCGGGACGACCGGGACCCGTGGCCGTGGCGCTGCCCGAGGACATGCTGGTCGAGGAAATCGCCGTCGAGGATACGGGCCCGTACACCGCGGTCTCGCCCGGCGTGGCGAACGATGCGATTCCAGCGTTGCGCGAGTTGCTCGCGGGCGCCCGTCGTCCGCTGGCCGTGGTCGGTGGTGGAGGATGGTCGGTGCAGGCGAGCGAGGACCTTGCGCGGTTCGTGGCGGCGAATGCGCTCGCCACCGCGGCATCGTTTCGTTGCCAGGACCGCCTCGACAACACCCATCCGTGCTACGCGGGCGACCTCGGACTCGGAATCGACCCGAAGCTCGCCGAGCGGGTTCGCGACGCCGACCTGCTGCTGGTGGTCGGCGCCCGGCTGGGCGAAATGACCACCCGCGGCTATCGGCTCGTGACCCCCCCATGCCCGCAGCAGAAAATCGTGCACGTGCATCCCGACCCTGACGAGCTCGGACGGGTGTATCAGCCCACACTCGCGATCTGCGCCGGTTCGGCCGAGTTCCTGCGCGCCGTCGCGGCAATGCCGCTGGTGGACGCGAGCCCCTGGCGGGACTCCACCGCCCGTGCCCACTCGGAGTATCTCCAGTCCGTCGAGCCGACCGACGGCCTGCCGGGACCGGTGGAGATGGGCGCGGTCATGGCACACCTGCGCGAGAGGCTCCCCCCGGAATCGATCCTCACCACCGATGCCGGCAATTTCTCCGCATGGATGCACCGACACTACGTCTACCGAACCTTCCCGAGCCAGATTGGTCCGACCAGCGGTGCGATGGGTTACGGAATTCCCGCCGCGATCGCGGCTCGCCATGTCTATCCCGACCGTCCCGTGGTCGCATTCTGCGGTGATGGAGGTGCACTGATGACCGGACAGGAGATCGCCACTGCAGTGCACCACGGAATCGATCCCGTCATCCTGGTGGTGAACAATTCGATGTACGGCACGATTCGAATGCACCAGGAACGGGAGTATCCCGACCGCGTGATCGGGACCGAGCTCTCCAATCCCGACTTCGTCGCCTGGGCTCGAAGCTTCGGTGCATTCGCGGCACGGGTCGACCGCACCGACGAATTTCCCGATGCGCTGGAGGCCGCGATGTCGGCCGGACGGGCCGCTGTCGTCGAGCTCCGGATCGACCCGGAGCTGATCACCACCCGCGCGACCCTCGCCCAGATTCGCGGTTCCGGCGCCCGCTCCTGAGGCGGCAGGCTCCCTCTCCTCCCCGCGCCATGCTCGCCGCGATCTCCAGCGCCTGGGCCCTGCTCCTCGGCATCGCCCTCATCATGCTCGGCAACGGCCTGCAGAACACCCTGCTCGGCGTGCGGGCCACGCTGGAAGGATTCGGCACCGGCACCACGGGGTTCGTGATGACCGGCTACTTCGCGGGCTTTCTCGCCGGATCGCTGATCGTGCCGCGCCTGCTCGCCAACGTCGGCCATATCCGCGTCTTCGCTGCCCTCGCCTCGCTCGCATCGGGCGCCGCCTTGCTGCACACGGTCTTCGTGACCCCGGGGTCCTGGTTCATGATTCGCCTGGTCACCGGATTCTGTTTCGCGGGCCTGTACGTGGTGGCGGAGAGCTGGATCAACGACGCGGCAACGAACAAGACTCGCGGACAGTTGCTGTCGGTGTACATGATCATGGTGCTGGGCGGCATGGGAAGCGGCCAGCTCCTCATGAACCTGTCCGACCCCCGCGGCTTCGAGCTCTTCGTGCTGGTTTCGGTCCTCGTGTCCTTCGCCCTCATTCCGATCACTCTGAGCGTCGGGCGAGCGCCCGCGTTCGAGGCGCCGGAATCCATCGGCATCCGGGCACTTTTCCGGGCATCTCCGCTGGGCGTGGCAGGCGCTCTCCTGATCGGCGTCGCCCACAGCGCCCTCTACTCCATGGGCCCGGTCTACGGCACCGAGATTGGTCTGACGGTGGACCGGACCGCTCTGTTCATCGCGGTCGCCCTGTTCGGAGGACTGGTGCTGCAGTGGCCGATCGGCTGGCTGTCCGACCGCTTCGATCGACGCAAGATCATCGTGGCGGTGGCCTGGCTGGCAACTGCCGCATCGATTGCGGCGGGTGCGGGAGGAATCGATTCGTACACGGTACTCTTCGCATCGACGGTGCTGCTGGGCGGCACTTCAATGCCGCTGTACTCGCTGTGCGGGGCGCACACCAACGACCATCTCACGTCGCGGCAGATTGTGGCGGCCAGTGCGACGTTGGTGCTCGTCGGCGGGTTGGGACTCGTGATGGGACCCCTGCTCGCCGCGACTCTGATGCACCTGTCGGGACCCTCGGGCCTGTTCTGGCTTCTCACCGCCGCGCATGGCGGCATCGGCGCGTACGGCCTGTACCGGATGGTGCGTCGGGAGCCGGTACCGCTCGAGGACCAGAGAACCTACGCTCCGGTGAGCCTTCGCACGTCGCCCGTCGTCCAGGCCGCGACGAGCCGCGAGTGGCGCGATGCCCGGGACCGGGATCTCGCGCGCTGGAGCAAGTGGTGATGCGTGCGGCGAGCGGCATCGTCGCCGCCCCTGCGGTCATCCCCCGTTCATCCCTTCCGGACGTACCCCCGGGCAATGCGCCTGGCCGGGCTGGCGACCGCATTCCATATGACGGCACCGGCGACGCGGCAATTGTCCGGCGGTGGTTCCCGCCCACGGCACAGTGACCGGCATATCGACACACATATGTGACATACTGATGCCGGTCACCGAACGAGGCAGTTGCATGCGCACCACCATCCGACTCGACGACGGTCTTCTCGACGAGGCGAAACGATTGGCGGCCAGACACGGAACGACACTGACGGCGATCATCGAGGAGGCTTTGCGCGAACGCCTGGCTCGAAGCCGGGAGGCCTCGGTCGGACCACGGACACGTCTGACGACGGCCGGCGAGGGAGGCGTTCTCCCCGGCATCGACCTCGACGACACGTCGTCACTGTTCGACGTCATGGACGATCGGAATTGATCCTTCCGGATGTCAACATCCTGGTCCACGCCCACCGGCGGGACGCTCCCGCTCATGAACGATACCTGGACTGGCTGGAATCCGAGATCAACTCCGATTCGGCCTTCGGTCTGAGCGATCTGGTCGTCAGCGGTTTCGTTCGAATCGTCACCCATCCAAGGGTGTTCAACGTCCCAAGCACGCTCGAGCTGGCGATGACATTTGCGTCGGACCTGCGCGAACGGCCGAATTGCATATCGGTTGCACCGGGCCCCAATCACTGGGACATCTTTCGGAGATTGTGCGAATCGGCCGGTGCCCGGGGCAATCTGGTCCCCGACGCCTACCTGGCCGCGATGGCGATAGAACACGGATGCGAGTGGATCACCGCCGATCGCGACTTCAGCCGGTTTGCCGGGCTCAGATGGCGGCATCCGCTTTCGTCCTGAACCCCGCGGCCGCACCCGCGCCCGGTTCGGAGTGTGCACGGAGATGAACGCGATGTACGAAAAGGCGACCAGCTTTACCCGCGACGATCGAAAACGCGATCTGATCGAACAATTCGGCCGATTGCTCCCCGCGGCGTCGGTACTCCATACCGAGGAGTCCCTCGGACCCTACGAGTGCGACGGGCTCACTGCGTACCGTCAGGTCCCGCTCGTCGCGGTGCTCCCCGAAACCGTCGAGCAGGTCCAGGAGGTGATGCGTACCTGTGCGAGCCTGGGGGTACCGGTGGTCGCGCGAGGCGCCGGGACGGGTCTGTCCGGCGGCGCCCTGCCGCTGGCCGACGGGGTCCTGCTGAGCCTCGCGAAGTTCAACCGAATCCTGGAGGTTGACACCGTCAACCGGACGGCTCGCGTACAGCCCGGAGTGCGCAACCTTGCAATCTCCGAGCACGTGTCACCGCTCGGGCTCTACTATGCGCCGGACCCCTCTTCCCAGATCGCATGCAGCATCGGGGGCAACGTGGCGGAGAACGCGGGTGGGCTGCACTGCCTGAAATACGGCCTGACCGTGCACAACATCCTGGAACTCACCGTGATCACCGCCGACGGCGAACGCGTCGCCATCGGCGGTGGCGCGCTCGACAGCCCCGGGTACGACTTGCTCGCGTTGATGACCGGCTCGGAAGGCCTGCTCGCAGTGGTGGTCGAAGTCACGGTGAAGCTGCTTCCCAAGCCGGCTTGCGCGAAGGTTCTGCTCGCGGCGTTTGCCGACGTCGAGAGCGCCGGTGCCGCGGTCGGCGCGATCATCGCCGAAGGAGTACTTCCCGCCGGCCTGGAGATGATGGACAACTTCGCCATCCGGGCTACCGACGACTTCTGCGGCGCGGGCTATCCGACCGACGCCGCCGCAATCCTGCTCTGCGAGCTCGACGGCATCGAGGAAGAGGTGGAGGATCAGATCGCCACGGTGCGGGCGATACTGGAGCGATGCGGTGCGACGCTGGTCCGCGTTGCGCACGACGAGGCGGAGCGGGCGCGATTCTGGGCCGGACGCAAGGCCGCCTTCCCCGCCGCCGGCCGGCTCTCGCCCGACTACCTGTGCATGGACGGCACCATCCCGCGGCGCGAGCTTCCGTCGGTGCTCAAGCGCATGCGCGCGCTGTCGGACGAGTCGGGCCTGCGCATCATGAACGTCTTCCACGCCGGTGACGGAAACCTGCATCCGCTGATCCTCTACGACGCGAACGCTCCGGGAGAGCTCGAGCTGGCGGAACGGGTCGGGGCGCAAATTCTCGAGCTCTGCGTGGAAGTCGGTGGAACGATCACCGGCGAGCACGGCGTCGGCGTGGAGAAGATCGACCAGATGTGCGTGCAGTTCGCGTCCCCCGAACTCGTGCAGTTCCAGGCCGTGAAGGCCGCGTTCGATCCGAATGGAATGCTCAATCCGGGCAAGGCGGTGCCGACCCTGCAGCGCTGCGCCGAGTACGGCGCCATGCACGTGCACGGCGGCAAGCTGCCGTTTGCGGAGATCGAGCGGTTCTGAAGCGATGGACGCCGACCTGACCGCGTCATTGCGCGATCGCGTCAGGGCCGCGATCGACGGTAGCACGCCCCTCGCCATCACCGGCGGCGGCACCAAGCACTTCCTGGGGCGCCTCACGCAGGCGGAGCCTCTCGATGTGGCGGGCCACCGCGGCATCGTCACCTACGAGCCGACCGAACTCGTTCTCTCGGCGCGCGGCGGCACGCCGCTCGACACGGTGAACGCCGCGCTCTGCGAACAGGGACAGATGCTCGCGTTCGAGCCGCCCGGGTTCGGCGCAGCGGCGACCATCGGCGGCACAATCGCGGCCGGACTCTCCGGGCCGGCACGCCCGTACGCCGGCGCGGCGCGTGACTTCGTTCTTGGAACCCGGGTGCTGAACGGCAAGGGCGAAGCGCTGCGCTTCGGCGGGGAGGTGATGAAGAACGTCGCCGGCTACGACGTGTCTCGTCTGATGACCGGCGCGTACGGCACCCTGGGGGTGCTGCTCGAAGTGTCGCTGAAGGTATTGCCACGGCCGGCGGCGGTGCGCACGGTGGCATTCGACGTCTCCGGGACGGAAGCAATCGAACGGTGCAACGCCTGGGCCGCAAAGCCGTTTCCCGTCACCGGAGCGTGTCATGACGGCGAACGGTTGCGTGTGCGCCTGGCGGGCACCGAGAGCGGCGTCGCCGCGGCGGCGGCAGCGCTCGGCGGCGAAACGTGCGACGGCGACGCCTTCTGGTCGTCGCTGCGCGAACACGCGCTCCCGTTCTTCGCGATGGTTGGTGCGCCGCTGTGGCGAATATCGGTCCCGCCCGGCGCCGCCCTGGAGGCCTCGGGCGGTGAAGTCCTCGTCGACTGGGGAGGGGCCCTGCGCTGGCTGCGAACCGATGCCCCGGCACAGGACGTTCGAGCCCTGGCCGAGCGGGCTGGCGGACACGCCACGCTCTTTCGCGACGGCGACCGAACCGGGGACGTGTTCCAGCCCCTCACTCCCCCTGTGCGCAGGCTGCACGAACGGGTCAAGGCGGCATTCGATCCCGCCGGCATCTTCAATTCGGGACGGATGTACGAGGGAATCTGAGTGCACACCCGGCGCACACTCGACCCCAAGCCCGACCGAACCCGCTCCGGCCCGGCGTAGGAGGACATCCGAGTGCAGACCCGTCTCGCCGACTTCGTCCGGAACACCCCGGACGGCCGCACCGCCGACGCAATCCTTCGCAAGTGCGTTCACTGCGGCTTCTGCACCGCCACGTGCCCGACCTACCAGCTCCTCGGCGACGAACTCGACGGCCCGCGCGGGCGCATCTATCTCGTCAAGCAGCTCCTGGAAGGCGCTCCGGTCACCTCCCGCACCCAGATGCACCTCGACCGCTGCCTCACCTGCCGCGCCTGCGAAACCACGTGTCCGTCCGGCGTGCGCTACGGGCGGCTCGCGGACATCGGACGCCGGCTGGTGGAAGAGCGCGTTCCCCGCCCCTTCGTCGAGCGCATCAAGCGCCATGCCCTGCTCGCGGTGATCCCCCACCGCGCGCGATTCGCCCCCATGCTCGCGATGGGCCGTCTCGCGCGTCCCCTGCTGCCCGGCGCGCTCGCCCGCAAGGTGCCGCCGCTCGACCCGCCGGGCCGCTGGCCGGCGCCGCGTCACCCCCGGCGGATGCTCGCGCTCGGCGGCTGCGCCCAGGGCGCCATCGCGCCCGGCATCGACACTGCGGCGGCGCGGGTCCTCGACCGGCTCGGCATCAGCTATGTGCCGGCGCCGGCCACCGGCTGCTGCGGCGCGGCGAGCCATCACCTCGGCGCGCACGACGCGGCGCTCGCGATGATGCGCCGGAACATCGACGCCTGGTGGCCGGAGATCGAGGCGGGAGCCGAAGCCGTCGTCATCACCGCGAGCGCCTGCGCGGCCGAGGTCAAGGAGTACGCGGAGCTCCTGGAGCACGACCCCGCCTACGCCGGCAAGGCGGCGCGCGTCTCGACGCTCGCGCGGGATCTGAGCGAGGTCGTCGCCGCCGAGGACTGCGCCCGCCTCGCTCCGGGCCGCGGGCCGAAACGGGTCGCCTTCCATTCCCCGTGCACCCTGCAGCACGGACAGAAGCTGCGCGGAGTGGTCGAGGGAATCCTGGAACGCGCGGGCTTCGAACTCACTGCGGTCGCCGACGCCCATCTGTGCTGCGGCTCGGCCGGCACCTACTCCATCCTGCAGCCGAAGCTCTCCCGCGAGTTGCTCTCGCGCAAGATCGGCCACCTGGAGGCCGGCCGCCCGGAGGCCGTCGCGACCGCGAACATCGGCTGCTTCGCGCATCTTGCCACCGCCGCTTCGGTACCGGTGCGGCACTGGATCCAGCTCCTGGACCCCGGTAATGGGACGTAGGCGCGTTTCGTGCCGGCCCACCCGTGCACGTGCGGGGATCGTCCACGACCGAGCAGCGTACGCGGCATGCGGTCGCGTCGACTCACCCTATGTTGAACTTTCCATGCCCGGATAGCATCCGATGCCATGGGCGATCTGGGCATAACTGGTGAGGGGGAGCTGGGGAACCGCATATGTTCGATTCCGGTCGGCTTCCCTGATGACCGTCTGCCTGATGACCGTCTCGTTGAGCAGTGCGAGCATTTCGTCGAATTTACGCAGCGCGTCGCAACCAACCTGTTCGGGGTCCGTCGCTGTCCGGTACTTCGGCCAGGCGTGGTCGCGGGCGTATCGCCAGAATTCGCTGTCGTGCCTGGACCCACAGGAGTAGTGCCAGCCGACGAACAGAGCGTAGCGCAGCATGTTGTCGACGAGGAACCGATTGACCACCGGCGTGTCACGCTCGAGATTCTCTACCGAGCGATTGAGACGATTGCGAAGGATCATCCCGATCTGCAACTGGGCAGAAACGATCGCAGTTGCTTCGAGGGGCTCGAGGAAGCCCGCGGCGTTGCCGATGCGCGCTACCGTCCCGTCGAAGATCCGGCGGTGGACGAAATTGGGAAACTCGATGACGGCGCGTTGCTCGAATCCCGATACGCCATCGGCTTCAAGCAAGGCGTCGAAATCCTCTTCGACTTCGGTCTCGTCCGATACGACGCGGTTGAAGACGTATCCGTAGGAAGTATGCGATGTCAGGGGAATGACGAATATCCAGCCGTGCGGGCGCGCGACCGCGCGGGTATAGGTAGGCCGCAAGACCACCCCATCCCGATCTTCCTGCACGATTGCCGGGCAGCGGCGGATGATGGCTGAGTTGGTGGGGATGAAGGGAAGGTCGATTTGCCGTCCGGCATCGAGTGCTCGGGGGAACCCGCGAGCATCGAAGACCAGATCGTAGTGTTCCGCCGCTCGCCCCTCGAACTCCACTCGCGCGCCGGCCTCCACCCTGGTGATATCGAGCACCTTGGCGTCGACGTGGTGCGCGCGCGTGCTCTCGTGCAGCAGGTCTGTCAGAAAGTCGGCGGAGAGGTGATAGGCGTAGGACACCTGCTGCGGTGTGAAGTAGTGGGTGAAGTCCTGATTGCGGTGACCCCATCCCTCGAATGCAACTCCGTACTTGCGCGTTCCGTTCAGGCGCCGCTGGATGACTGGATGGGGCAGATTCGTCAGTTGCTGCAAATGATCGACAAGGCTCGGCCAACTACCTTCGCCCACACCGATGACCGGGATGCGCGAGTCGTAAATGTGGTGCAGTTCGTAGTCGCCTGGGTGAAACAGACCGACATTGGCGGCCGCAAGGGACCCCGCCGTTCCTCGTCCGACCACCGCGATCTTCCGCAGGGATTCAGCGCCGGGCAGTGTCATCTCACACCACTGCAGAATTGCGGAACCCGGGATGCCATGATGCGGACGATATCGGGGGTCAGAGAGTCTGGCGCTCGGCCATCACCGTGAACAGACCGTTCATCGCCATCAGATCGTCGTAGCTGCCTTTCTCGACGACCCGTCCCTTGTCGAATACATAAATCTCGTCGGCTGCCCGGATGGTCGTGAGGCGGTGGGCGATGACGATGCGGGTCAGGTTGAGTCGCTCGATCCCGGTGGCGACCGCATCCTGGGTGCGGTTGTCCAGCGCACTGGTTGCCTCGTCCAGCAACAGGATCTTCGGTTTGCCCACCAGAGCGCGCGCCAGCAGCAGGCGCTGGCGCTGTCCGGCGGACAGCGTCGCACCGTCGGTCAGGAACGTGGACATGCCCATCGGCATGGCGCGGATATCATCCGCGATGCCTGCCAGCTCGACGGCTTCCCATGCCTCGTCGTGGCCGAACGGCTCGCTGCCGACGATGTTCTCGAAGATGGTTCCGGTGTAGACAGGGCAGCTTTGGAGCACCACGCCGAACTGACGCCGGAGTGCCTGGAGGTCGAGTCGACCCAGATTCTGGCCGTCGTAGTCGATGCTGCCGCTGTCCGACCGCTCGAATCCGAGCATCAGGCGCAGGAGGGTGGATTTCCCGGAACCGGACGGTCCGGCAATGGCGATGAACTGGCCCGGCTCGGCCACGAGGGAGACGTCGCTCAGGATCTGCGCGGCGTGTTGCTGATAACGAAACGAAAGATGGTTCACCTCGATGCGACCGGACAATGGTCCCGGCGACCGGGCGGCGGGCGGCGTCTCCGGCGCCGTCTCCAGGATCGGCGCGAGTCGCGCGTAGAGGATGCCGGCTGCAAGCACCAGGGCCAGCTCGTTCGAAAGCGCGACGAAACCGATCAGAAAGGCGGAGAATGCGATCAGGAAGGCGACGAAGGCCCCCGGCGCGAGCGACGGATCCCCCGCCGCCAGATTGAAGACCACCAGCGCTCCGGCCAGCGGCAGGACGGCGGTCAGCGTGACCACGCTGTTCTCGGCGGCACGAAACCGGTACGTCCAGTAGCGCTTCCGCACATGGCCGCCCATCCACAGTGAGAACGCCCGGCGTTCGGCCCCGGCGATCCGGATCTTGGCCATGGCCTGGACAAGCTGCAACGCCGTTCCGGTCATGTCGCCATCGGCCTCGACCGCCTTGCGTTCGTTGCGCAGACGTACCATCTGGGCCACAGTGATCAGGATGGCCGCAACGACGGTCACGGCGCCGGCGGCCAGCGTCAACGCCGGTGAGTACCAGACCATGACGGCCAGGTTGGAAAGGGCGAACAGACCGCCCAGCACGCCGACGACGACGCCTCTCGCCAGCAAGCGCCCGATGACCGTGATGCCCAGCGCATACTGCGCCAGGGTGCCGACCTTGATGGACCGGAAGAACGAAACCGGCAAGCGCAGGAGTCGGTCGATCACCGCGGTCTGCGCATGGACTTCCACTGTGGACAGCAGGCGCACGGACGCGATGCCCTGCAGGAAATGAAAGGCGCCGCCGATGATGCCCGTTGCGCAGAGCGCAAGCAGCAGTTGCCACATCATCCGGTGCTCGCCGAGTGGAATCGCCATCTCGATCAGCACCGCGGCGGCGACAGGCGCCGCCAGTCCGACGACCGAAGCGGCCAGCCCGAACAACAGCAGCGCCCGCACGTCGCCGGCGCCGCCGCGCAGTGCGAACCTGAGCAGGTCCGCTCCTGTCGGCCGCGGCATCATCAGACTGCCGTAGACTGCCGTGCCGTCCGGCCTGATGCCGCCCGCCACGCCCGCATCCACCTTGCGCCAGGTGGCGGTGGCCGGATCGAACATGCGGTAGCCGGCGCGACCCGCGGGTACCAGCGCCACCGGCTCACCATCGTTCGTCCATCCCACGAATGCCAGACCATCGCGCCGCCACCAGCCGCGGGGCAGCCTGATCTCGCGCAGTCCAAGTCGCGCCGACGCCGCCAGTCGCCGGAGTCGCTGTGGATGCGGCAACTCGCGCTCGTCAGGCGCCGGCATGGGCCGCGTCGCCGCCAGGTGCTTCGCAAGCACCGCGACCACCTCCACCAGCGGGTCCGCTTCGGCCACCGCATCGAATTCCGGGGCCTGCCCGCGATGCAGCGCCACGCCGCCGTGCAGCGCGCCGCTCATCCGCGCGGTATCCAGACGATCGCGTTCGGAGCTGAGATTGAATTCATCCACGAGCGCGAGTGCGATATTGGTGCTCGCACTCTCGAGCGCCGCGGCGTGAAACTGCGCAAGCCCGGCCCGCCATGTGGACTCCGCAAGCACGGTCCGAGTGTCCGCGGTGGAGACGCGTCCATCATCGGCCGGGAGCAGTATCCACGCGTCGGTGTGCAGCGGGAACGGCGTCCTGCCGTCGCCGGTGCCTGCGATGTCGAGGAACAACGCCTTCCCGACATCCCGCAACCAGACCAGACCGGCCCGATCGCCACCGATACGGATGCGAGCGGCCAGTTCCCGATCCGGACCCTGCTCGATACGGCCGGAGATCTCGGGCCGCGGCACGATCATGCCGGCCAACGTCCGGCCGAGTCCGCCTATCCACCGGTCGAGCGCACCGGCCAGCTCCGGATGCGCTTCGTCCGCGGCTTCCAGGACATCCATCGACATGACCTGCAACTCGACCGTCATGCGGCCGACGGCGAGCAGGGAGAGATTGGCCTCGAGCGACGTCGCGTCCACGCCGAACAGGATGTCACCCGACCGGCATGTCACCAGATGCGTGCGCCGGCCACCGGCAGCGCTGTCCGCCGGCACGGCAAAGACGTCGACGGTGCCCGCGGCGACATACCAGCACCGATCGGCGCGATCGAGCTGCACCGTCTGGTTGGCGGCCGCACGGATCGTGCTGCCGTGGCGCTGGAACACCTGCTGCAGCGGAGTCCCGACACCGGCGTCCCGGGGTGCGATCGGCTGCTCAGAATTCGACGAGTTCACGGTAACGTTCTCCGTGGGCGAGAAGCGCTTCGTGGGTGCCGCGCTCCACGATACGCCCGCCGTCCAGCACCAGTATCTCGTCGCAGTCCCGGATGGTGGACAACCGGTGGGCCACGATCAGGGTCGTGCAGCCGCGCCGCCGCAAGTGGCCGTCGATGTTGTGCTCCAGCGCCGGGTCGAGGGCGCTGGTCGCTTCGTCGAGCACCAGAATGGACGGCTCGCGCGCAAGCGCGCGGGCGATCTCCAACCGTTGCGCTTCGCCGCCGCTGAGATTGGCGCCGCCCTCGTCCACCCGGCCGACGTAGCCTCCCGGACGGCTCCCGATCACGTCGTGCATCTCGGCATCGCGCGCCGCCCGGGTAATCAGATGGTCCGGAAGACTGGTGTCCCACAGGGTCAGGTTGTCCGTCAACGTGCCTTCGAACAGGATGATCTCCTGGTCGACCCAGGCGATCGAATTGCGGCGTACCTCCAGCGGCCACTCGTCGGCCGGCGTCCCATCGAACAGGATGTCGCCACTCCACGGCCGGTAGAGACCGACCACCAGCCTGGCGATGGTCGACTTGCCGCTGCCCGTACCGCCAACGAGCGCGATGCGGGCACCCGGCTCGATGTGAAGGTCGAGATCCGCGATGAAGGGCGGCTGCGTCCGGCTGTAGCCGAACGACACCGAGCGCAGCTCGATCCGGCCGTCCAGCTTGACCTTGCGCGCCGCCAGCGGCGTCGACTCGGTCCGGAGATCGGCATCCAGCTCGTAGTTCATGACGTCGTCGACGCGGGCCAGCGCGGCACGTGCCTGTTCCAGCCGGGTGAGAAACCCTGCCAGGTCCTCCAGCGGGGGCTTGAAGGCCATGACCAGACCCTGAATCGCCACGACACCCCCTACCGTCAGCTCGCCGGCGGCGATTTGCATCGCGCCCAACCCCAGCACGGCCGCAGTCGTCAGCCCGCTGGTCACGACCGGAATCGCCTGGACCAGCGTGGTGTGCACGCGAAGTCGCTGCTCGGCGTTGACGACCCGCGCGTGATAGCCGGCCCAGCGGGCGAAGGCCATCGCTTCGCTGCCGGTCGCCTTGAGGGTGTCGATGGTCCGCAATGTCGCCGTCGTATGCGCGAAGACCCGAGCGCTATCCATTTCGACCTGCGTGCTGGCGTCCCGCAAACGGCGCCGCGCCAGCAAGGTGACCATGACCGACCCCCCGGTCAGCCCGATGGCGACCAGCGCCACGAGCGGGTCGAAAAGCACGGTGATCGACACATAGAACGCGGCGGCGATCAGTTGCGAGAGCGTACGGCCGAGGTCCTGACCGATCGCCGCGGCCACCTCGTCGTTGGCGTTCAGCCTCCGTACCAGGTCGCCGGGAAGCCGCTGGCTGAAGAAGACATACGGCAAACGCAGCAGATGCCACAGGAGCTGCGTCGATCCGACCATCGACAGCTTGTGTTCGATGCGCAGCAGCAGGTGCTGCAGCAGCCACATCATGGCGCCCTGGACGACGATGGTGAGCGCCATGGCGAGCGTCAGCATGCCCAGCCAGTCGACCTGCCCGCGCATCAGGATGTCGTCGACGAAGAAGCGCCCGAATGCCGTCGCCAGCACTCCGGGCACGATCAGCAGCAGGCTCGCCAACAGGCATGCGGCCAGGCCGCCGCGCGAACGTCCGAGCCGCCGCACGACGGCCGGCCACAGCCGCGGCGGCTGTCCACCACGCACGAATCCGGGGCCGGGCGCCAGGCGCAGCATCAGGCCCGTATAGCCCTTGTCGAAGGTCGCCCTGTCGATGGTGCGCGGTCCGGTGGCGGGGTCGTTCACATGGACCGCGTTGCGGCCGAATCCCTCCACGACCAGAAAGTGCTGAAACTGCCAGTGGACGATGAATGGCGGGGTCTGTTGCACAAGCTTCGCGACGCCGTACATGTAGCCCTTGGCTTCCAGACCATAAGTCCGAGCGGCGTGGACGATGGCGGCCGCCGAGCTGCCGTTGCGCGTCACGTCGCAAGCGATGCGAAGCTGCTCGAGCGGCACCCATCTGCCGAAGTGCGCGAGAATGATCGCGAGACACGCGGCGCCGCACTCGACCACTTCCATCTGCAATACGGTCGGTGTCCGAATCCGCCGCTTCATTCCGCCTCCAGCCAGCGGCCGAGCAACGGGATTCCCAACGTGATCGGAGGCTGCTGCCGAATGGTGACATTGACACTCGCCAGCATGCCGAGCTTCACGTCGACCTGCGGCATGCGGCCGGTGGTCCACACGTGACCTCCGGCGGCGCTCTCCACCAAGTCGATGCCGATCACGAGCGGCGCGCCGGAGCGGGAGAAACGCTCGACGAGCCAGCGGTTGCCCAGCATCGCGTGCAGCGCTTCCGGAGACAGTCCCGACCGGGAAACCTCACGGACCACGCCACGCAGGCTGCCGAATTCGCGCCGGTCGATCAGGTCCGGCGACACCAGCACGGGCATCCCCGGCTCGATTCGTCCGGCCTCGCTGCCGGCCATGAAGGCGATGGCCGACAGCGCAGAGACCCGATCGGTCATCCGGTAGAGCGGCTCGCCGGCCCGAACGAACTGTCCCACACCGGCGAGCACCTCGACGATCTCACCCGCACCTTGCGCGCGGATGTCCAGCACGCGGCTCGGGCTGCCGCCGGAAACCTCCATCCGCGCCACCCGATCGCCCGGCGCCAGCCGGTCGCCGACATCGGCATCCCGTTGCGAGAGGTAGCCTGCGACCGGCGACACGATGTGGATGTAGCGGGCGCCCTCGTAGGCGAGCAAACCTTCGCCCTGGACGCGTGTGCTGTACGTACCGAACACGCCCCAGGCGAGGGCGCCGGCGACCGCGGCCGACAGGATCGTCAACGCCAGCCAGGAGAGCGGGGATGTAATCTGAATGACGTCGTCGAGCTGCGCCGGCGAACGCATTGCGCGGAGCGCTTCCGGGCGGAACGGCAATCCGAACCGGGGGGGTGCCACGGGCCGCTACCCGCCACAACCGGCCGGACGACTGCCGAAGCCGAACTCGAGGATGCTGGTCTCCGCCCAGGACGACACACCCGTGGCGCGCGCGAAATGCGGCGCGCTTCCGCTCCCCGCGGCCGCGCCGTTCAGGCCGAGGTCGGTCGCCACCAGATAGAGACATTGCAGCACGACGCCCGCATTCAGGAGCGACAGGCGGTACGCGATGGCGCTGTACTTCCACGCCAGCCGCGGCAGGCGGGACGAGACGACGATGACACACTGCGGAGGCCCCTCCGGCGCGCCCCAGCTCGCGGCGCAGCCCGTCACCATCCCGGCCGCCGCGCCGGCGGCGTCTTCGCCCGGCAACCGGGTCAGCGCGTGGGCTTCGCTCCGATAGTGATAGAACCCGGGATCGAGGCCCTGACAGATTCTCACGGCAACGTGGAATTCGAGCTCGTGCAGCCCGCCGCTCGACGGATGGGGACGCAGCACCTGATCTCCGGGCAGCGTGGCGGTCACGCGCGCCACCCGGTAGAGCAACGCCGCCACCCGGGCGAGATCGACCGGCGGCTCCCCCATCTCCTTGCGCGAACGGCGGCTTTCCATCACATCGGTCAGAGGGCGGCTGGTGGTCGCCGTGGGAACCGGCAGGTCGATGACGGTGCCGTCGTGGCCGGGACGAATGGCCGGAGGACACGTGATCCGAGCCGGGTCGCCCGGCTCGACCGGCTCGGCCGGCTGAGCCGACTCGGTGGAGCGGAACCGGAAGGTGGCGCCCATGGGCCGGAAGTCGTCATGCTGTCTGGACCGGCGGTGGAAGAGGCGATCATGGAACTCCCAGGTTCGCTGGGCCGCGGGCTCGTCCCGATCGGCGCGGTCGAGGAAGCCGAGCGCGGCAAGGAGGGCCAGCACCGCGGTGCGCGCCGGCTCCGGCGTCGGCGCGAGGCAATCGGCGGTCTCGTGAATCCAGCGGACCAGTTCCGGGGTCTCCATCACCACGTCGCACGCTGCGTCGGTCGCCTCCAGAACCAGCCGTTCGCCGTCACGGCGCAGCAACGCGAACCGCGACAACCGCCACCTGGCCGGCGCGGTGTCCGCCGGTGTCGCCGCGATATCGAGCCCGGGCGAACGTGGACGAACGATGGCGAGCCGGCGCTCGCACCAATGGAGGTCCGCCACCAGCAGGCCATGGTCCTGCAGTCGGCGCTTGAGGCGAAACAGCCGCGCGATGCCTTGCAGGTCGCCTCCGGCGCCACCGGCCAGTGCGGCGTCCGACAGCCCGTCGTTGAACTGCCGGACATGCCGCCCGGCCGCGCAGGGGAGGTTCAACGGCACGGCCGGCCCATCGTCGACGACCAGTTCGAGCCCGCCGTCCGCCCGCGGCGCGAGACGCACTCCCTCCCGGCAACGCCACCTGATGTCGAGCACGGACCGGGCTGCCCTCGCTTCGCGAATCGGTGACATTTTCGGGCCTGGAATCCTCGAGCAGCGTCGATCTTTACAGGTGAGCCAAGTTTCCGAAAGTGGTTTCCCGCGTGAAGGGACGAGGCTGCGACGGGCATGACGTCTCCGGAAGGCTTGCGTCAGGAAGAAGCGCCGAGCATGCCTTGTCGGTCCGAGGCGCAGCCTCGCTAGAAGAAAAACGGGATCGGATTGAGATCCTGTTCCGCGGTCGGCCTGTCGACCCAGCCCATCTTCACCGGCACGTCGTAGAGACGTCCCGGAGCGAATCGTGCCCAGAAGTGGCGCATGCCGGGAACCACGACCTTGACGACCGGCATGCCCACGTCGGGGCGCGTCTGATCCAGCACCAGCATCTCCATGCCCTGTACCTCCACCGCGCGGCGGATGCGCTCGATCGCCTCGAGAAGGTCCGCGCCCGGGGCGGCCTCGAAGTCCGCGGGCGTGCGCGGAGAAAGAAATTGTCGCATCCGGCACGAGGTACGGTTGGTTGGCGCGGGTCGCCTGCGCCAGCCACGCGCCGATCTTCCAGACCTGATCGTCCGCGGCGGCACGGCCGTGGATATCCGTGGCGAGCACCTGGCTCATCTCCAGCACGGCGCGGCGGGCTGCGGTATGCGGATCCGGATGACATCCGAAGCCGAGCGTGATCCGTTCCTGTGCGCCGGCACGCAGATGGGACAAGGCGGCAAATGCCGGAATACGCAGATCGTGCGTCAGGTCCAGCACCGTGACGTCGCGGCCCAACGCATCGTAGTGTGCGGGCACTTCGGACAGCCACGGGTCGCCGAAGGTCGTGATGTCGACGGCCGGCATCCGCAGCCGGTTGTACCACCAGACGGCAACCGCGTCCCGCTCCACGACCTCGCAGAGTCCCTGCAGCACGGCTTCCTCCAGGCTGTTGCCCGCAGCGCAACCGTTGGAGCATCCGACGCCGTGAGGGTGCGATTGCAAGTCATACGCCATGAACAGCATGTCGGTGGGCAACAGCCGGTGCCGGTGTGCGGTCAGGGACCAGATCGGCGTCCACTCGATACGGGCGTCCGGGTCGAAGGGCTCCGGCACGGTATGCAACGCCGACTCCGTCGCGTTCCACGCGTCCCGCTCCCGGTACTGGCGCTCACTGAAGCGCATCACATCGTTCGGGTGGATGGCATCGGCGCCCAGCTCGCGGTAAGTGGCCACCCGTGTCGGCTCGTAGCCGTGGCGGCGTGCCGAATAGCGTTCAATCGCCTCGCACAGAGCACTCGCCCTGGCTTGCGAGTCCGTGGTTCCCTTGCCGGCACTGCACGATCGAAAGACCGCATTGAGCTGATTCAGGCGGACAGGCCGGATCCTCGCGCGATCCTCCGCCACGTAGGTGTGGCCGGCGCTCTGCACGTTTCCTTCCGGATCGGGGACCAGCGCCTTGACGATGCCGGTGACGGGACTGATCAGGTGGTCGTAACGTTGCAGGGTGGCGTCGGGTGTCGAGATCCGGTAGCCGCTGTCCGTGTTGACGAAAGCCGACCGGCATTGCAGGCGCAGCGGGGTCGAAGTCGGCTTCCGGCGCTCGCTGCAGGCGTCGCAGCCGGGATGGCGAACGAGCCGGTGCCTGTGCGTGGACCGGTCCCGCAGGTCGAGCGTTGCGATGCTGCCGGCCAGACCGGACTCGACGCCGGCCAGGATCTTGGCCACCTCGATAGCCGCCATCCGGCAGGCGGCATCCGTCACGGCCAGCGTCGTCGGCAGGGGCGGGGTGACGACCTGCCCGCCGGAGCGGGCGGCTGCGAACTCATGGGCGGCCCGGTGGAGGCTCAGCCGGTAGCGCAGACAGTGCAGGCACGCCGTCCTGCCCGGTTCGAACAACGGGCCGATCCAGAGTTCCAGGCCGGCCGGCCGCACGAGCATCCAGCGCCGGCCGGCGGCCCGCGCCGCCTCGTCGAACGGAAGCAGCCCGTCGTCCAGATAATCTCCCGCCAGGACGATTTCGAGGTCGCTGTCGGCCCCCGCGTCGGTCGTGGCCTCGATACCGTGTTGTCGCAGCGCCGCAAGGAACAGGTCGTCGGCCGAGGATCCGGCGGCATGGACGCGGACTCGCGCGGCGCCCAGCGCCTCGATGGCGGCTGCGGCGTCCACCCCGAAACCGGACCAGAACGCGGCGGCGTCGGGATCAAGCGCTGGTCGAGCCTCTGCGAGATAGCCGGCCGCCTCCAGCCGGAGCAGCGCATACCAGGCCGCCGCCGTCTCCAGCGCAGGCGCCGCGGCGCGAACGACCTCCTCGGCGCTGCGCCGGCCGTCGATCAGAGGGACGACCGAGGCGTAGGCATTGCCACCGAGAATGTGGGCGCCGGTCTCCGACAGCAGCAACGCGCCTTCCCCGGCGATGACGACCGGGCGCAGATGCGGCTTGAGCGCCGGAGTCGCAATCCCCAACATCGGCGCTCAGCCCCACATGACGAAACCGCCGCGATTCACCAGCAACAACTGATGCTGCAATATCCCCCATGGGCTGTCTGCAGCGCCTCGTCCGAAATTTCGCCTTCCGGTGCGGGCGGCAGCACGAGATTCAGATGTTCGGACGTGCTTTCACTGACGCTGACGGTGGTACCGTCCGGGAGATCGATTCCCATCTCGGCGAGCGCGGCGCGCGAGTCGTTCAGCAGCTTCGCCTTGTAGTCGGTGTCGGTCCAGGCCCTGGCGACCGCCTTGGCGTAGGGAAGGTCTGAACAAGTCGATTCTGCCATGATCGGCAAATGGGTCACGACATGGCGGGCGAGCGATGGAACAGTCGACCTTCGCGGAGTTGGAACACGATTCGAAGAAGCGCCGGACACGGCGCGAGGTCTTCCTCAA
>JAJDUQ010000194.1 GCA_022826505.1 Gammaproteobacteria bacterium | reverse complement strand
GGTGGCATGCACTGGAGCGTTGATGGCGCCAACGCCATCATCGCCCTGCGATGCGCCATCACCAGCAACCGCTTCGACGACTACTGGGAGCGCCAAGCTGCAACATCATGACCTCATACCACAAATCTGACGTGCACCCTCCCGCCGGGTGCGGAAGATCGGCGCGGTGCCAGTGTTGGGATTGACCGCGGCGAAGTCTTCCGCCGCGAGCGAGAAGCGGCGTTCGGGGTCTTGCATCTCCGCGACGTCCTGAAGGAAGAAGGCGCAGCGGGCCGGTTCGGTGGCAGGAGTCCGGCCAGCGACGAAAGCGCAAAATTTGAAGCGGCTGTCGACATCCGGGAAGAACGACGGCGAGTCGTAGCGGGTACGACGGTTCTCGAAGTCGTACAACGCCCGCAAACGACCCTCGGTCGCCACCGAGCGAAAGAAGGGAGCGGCGGTCTTGTCGGACGCGATGCCGGACGGGGTCAGCAGACCGACCACCCCTTGCGGGCTGACGAGTGCCATCGCCCGCTCCACGAACAGGGAGTAGAGGTTCACGTCGCCTCGGGACAGCCAGGGATAGTCGCCGCTCGTACGCGCCACTCGCAGGGCGGAATCGGCCCGCGCGTTCGCCCGCTCGAAATCCACGGAGAGCGGGTCTCCGCCGTCGCGCAACGCCCCGATCATGCGCTTGCGGTCCGCCGCGCGCTGAGCATGGGCGATCTCCGGGCGACGGGCGGCGAACCACTCCACCTGCTGCAGCTTCATCCGATCCCAGGGAGGGTTGCCGATAATTGCGTCGAAGCCCCCGTGCCGTTGCGCCGCATCCCAATCCGACCAGACGCCCGGAAAGGCGACCTGCCAGTTGAGGAACCGCTCCTGCGTGACGAGCTCCCGCGCACGCGCGACGAGCTCCCGTGCGCGGTCGAGGAGTCGCTCGAAACGCCGTGAATCCGCCGTGCCGGTCGCCAGCGGTCCCGGCGCTCCACGTGTTTCCGGACCAGTCGCTTCATCGGCCCCCGGCCGCGGTACCTCGCTCGCCTCCGCCCCCGGCCGATCACCCACATCTGGCCCCGGCGTTTCGCGCTTCCCCGAATCCTCCGCTCCGCCCGTCAAGGGAGCTGTCCCCAAGGCGATGTCCACCGGGTCGCCGAAGGCGCCCGCAAGGAAGGACGCGAGAGCGGCCTTGTCGTCTTCTCCACGTACGTTCAGCCATTCGAAAGCGTGGACGAGCGAGAGAAAGGCGTCGAGGGGCGCCGTCTGCTTCCGAACCGCGGCGAACACCCCGGCCGAATGGTGGGCTTCGTGGATCTCCGCGTCGTTCAGCATCTCGACCACATGCATCTCGCGGGTGGCCTGCATCGCCCAACTCAACGGCTGGTGCAGAAAGAGCCGGCCTCCCTCCTCGGCCCGTTCGATGCCCTGGCGCACCCAGGCGCCGAACAGGCTATCGCCGCAGCGGAGATGGTGATCGAGAAATCCGAGCGGCGCCCCGACCGTGAAGGTGTGCAGCCAGAGCGACACCTTGGCCAGCTCCACCGCCATCGGATTCTTGTCGACGCCGTACACGCACCGCTTGAGCACCATGCGCCGGACGACGTGACGGTCGTCGAGCTGCTCCGGTCGGATGGTCCAGTCCTGTCTGCCGGCGTTGCGAAGCACCGTGTCGCGAACGGTGTCTATGTCTTCGACCAGCGGTGAGACGTACTCCTCCATCGCTGCCTGCGCCTCGGCCATGGACGCAATGACCCGATCGGCCAGATAGTCCACCAGGCCGACCAGGAAGTGCCCCGACCCCATCGCCGGGTCGCAGATCTTGAGATCGAGCAGCTTCGTCGCCGGATCGAGACGCTTGAGCGCTTCGAGCTTGCGTCGGGCCGTCCGCCGGCTCTTGCGCAGTCTCGCCGCCTCGGCAGCGAAGGCGTCCAGATGGGAGCGCACCAGCGGCCCGATGGTCTCTTCGAGGATCAGGCCGACGAGCTCGTCCGGGGTGTAGTAGCTGCCCGAACCCTTGCGGGCGAACACGTTCGGGCGAACGACGATCTCCCCTGCGTCACGAACGATCTCGTGCTCGAGGAGCCGCTCGTAGATCGAGCCGAGCTGCTGGACGCTCAGATCACGGTAGTTGATGTATCGACGCCCCTTCGGTCCTTCCTCGAAAGACAGTGCATCGATGACGTCCGCCATGACCCGATCGCCCAGCCGTACCCGATCGAGGAGTGGAGCGCGCTCCCGGTCGAAGAGACCGCCGTCGTACGGGGGAAGGCCGATGGAAGGATCGCCGATGTCGATCACCCGGCAGAGATCGTCGACGGCCGACCAGTAGCGCGCGGCGGCCTCCGAGAAGGTGTCGCCGCGGTCCTTGCGTCTCCCCACGTCGCCCCGCACCTTGTCGCGGAGGCCGTAGTCGTCGTAGCGCTCGTCGCGCACCGGCAGCAGGTCGCGGTCCTCGGCGTACAGGATGAACAGCAAGCGGTAGAGGACGACGAGCGCGGCATCGCGCACCTCCGCGAGCGGTGCGTCCGGCGCCTCGCCAGCGATCGCGCGGGCGAGCTCGGGAAAGACACGTCCGAAGACCAGATCGGACAGGTTCGCCGCGACCCGCTCCTGGTGGAACCGGTCTTCGTCGAGCGCCCGTTGGTGGAGAGTGCGCGAATCGGTGTCGTCGGGCAGGAATGCTTCCCGGCGGAAGAACAGCACGAACAGCTTCAGCCCGTGGCGGCGCTCGGACTCGGAGAGCGCGAAGAGGCCGTCGTTGTGGCCGGGAAGGTCGAGGAGCGCCGCGAGGTCGATCTCGAAGAACTGCTCGGAGACGGAGCGGGCGCCCTGATAGTAGAGCCGCCAGCGCGCACCGCTGGTGAGAATGCCCCAGCGGAGGCGTCCGGACGTGAGATCGTCCACGCGCCGGAGATAGCGGAGCATCTGGGTGGAGGGCGCGATTCCCTCTCCGGGACCGCCGGTGCGACGGTCAAGGGGCCGGAGCCAGCGCTTGGACTCGACCACGGCGATCCCGTGCTCGTAACGCCTCCATTCCTCGGCGAAACCGTTGGCCCGATCCTTCGCCGCATCGTCGGCGAACAGCAACCCGTCGGGAACGTCCTCGCGGCCGTGGGTAGTAAGATTCTGCTGGCGGAGGCTCGCGTTCCACCCGAGGCAACGCAGGACGGGCCAGATCAGATCGTCTTCGGTCTGGCTCTCGTTGGGGGCGCTCTCTGTCGGAAAACGCGCGAACACCGCCCGAATCGAGTCTTCGATGTCGTGGAGCACCTCTTCGTCGAGCGCCGCCCAATCCGCCGAACGGAGGATGGATTCGGCCAGGAGGTCGCCGGCGAACAGGCTGCCGTGGAACACTTCCCCGATGCTCACGCGCGAATTGTCCTCCGAACCGGGTGTGCTGTAGTGGACGGGCGAGCTTCAGAATGCTAGGGAAGGTCTGAACAAGTCGATTCTGCCATGATCGGCAAATGGGTCACGACATGGCGGGCGAGCGATGGAACAGTCGACCTTCGCGGAGTTGGAACACGATTCGAAGAAGCGCCGGACACGGCGCGAGGTCTTCCTCAA
>JAJDUQ010000313.1 GCA_022826505.1 Gammaproteobacteria bacterium | reverse complement strand
CGGCTGGCCAATATCGACGGTGGCAATGTCGAATGCAATGGAGGTCGCGGCGATGTTCCATCGCCGATAGATTCCGGCCGCCGGCAGTCCCGGGTGCCATGGGTAAAGCAGAACAACCCGTCTGGCGCCGTAGGCGTGGGCATAGGCCAGCATCTGGTAGACATCCGACTGTTCGACGCCGACGACCCGATCGTCAGGGTTGAGTGACTTCCACTTGGTGTCGATGACGATGTTGTCGTCCACGATGATATCGGGACGCAGCGCGAACATGGATTGGTCCCGACCTGTCAATGCGTAGCGGCCGGTAGGCTGGAGTCGGGTCGATCCCGGGGCCAGCACGGCCTTCATGACACGGCCCACAAACATTTCGAAGAGATCGTTCATCGGGAACAGCAAGGCGATGCCCGCATTCGCGCCGGTCGTCGTGCTTTGCCATTGGCCGGAAAGAAACAGGCGCGACCAGGCGTAGAGGCGGTGGAACGCGATGTTCGTCCGGTCGAGCGCTACCGGCTCGCGCAATGGGTCGTGGCTCTCGCCGACGAATTCGAGTCGGGCCGACAGTTCAGCCAGCCTGCGTGCATTGGCAGCATGACGGGTAATCGAACCGAGTCGCACGACGGCTGCCTTCAGCACTCGGTTCAGCGGGGTGTCCACGGACAGCTCGTCGAAATTGCATGCCAGGAGGTCGGGCCGGACGATATGGCGCGCAATCTGCCGGGAGATGTCCAGCTTGCCGCGAAGCAGGGGCAAATCGTCCTGCCGAAGGCGATAGCGGTGCGGCAGCCCTCGCCGTACCGCGGTCAGCAGGCGGTTTGCGAACACCCCGACGAGAAACTCGAGCAGCGTCTCATTCTGAGTGGCAAGGCGCGTGAGCTCATTGTCCGCGACAGGAAGTCCGTAAGCCACGGACAGCATGTGCACGAGCGCTTTGCGAACGGCACCGTCGGGCCGGTCGATCTTCGGCAGGATTTCAACACTCGCCCCCGGCACCGCGACCACGCCGACAACTTGGCCGGCCTGCAGGCTCGGGCGGGCCGTTCGGGCAAGAACGGGCTGGGGGACCCGCAATTGCCGGGTTGCGCGCTCGGAAAGCAGGGAGAGCCGACGCGCGGTTGGTTCCGAAACGCCCCCTTCCCCGATGGGCAGGTGTTCCCACTCCCGAACGGTCGGGGTTTCCGTCACTCGCTGACCGCGCGTGAGCCGGCGCCGCCGATCAGAATCCGATAGGCATCGCCGTCGAACCGTTGCTTCACGGTCCACCGGTAGCGCGCTTCGCCGATATCGTTCTCCAATCCGGGAGGGATGTCGAGCGGACGTCTCTGCACGAAATGGTCGGTTCCGCCCAGGACGGCGCGCACCTTGCTCCAGTCATCGTAGAAGTACTCGGCGATGAGCGGGATAATTTTGTGGCGCATGACGGCATCGACATCGTCGCGCGACTCTGCCTCCATCAGCCAGGCGTGTCCGATCTGATGGTCGCGGTCGATCAGGTATTCGAGCCTTTCGTTCAGAGCAACCAGCACCCGTGGAAGATCCACGCCCGTGCGCTCACGCGCGTCTTGGAGCAGATCGGGCTCCGGGGACATCTCCTCGAATCGGAAACGGCGGCGCAGAGCCGTGTCGAGCAATGCGATCGAACGGTCGGCGGTGTTCATCGTGCCCAGAATGTGAAGGTTCGTCGGGAGCGTGAAGCGCTGCCTGGAATAGGGCAGCGTTACGGCAACCTCATTTTCGGCCCCCTCGCGCTTGTCCTCCTCAAGCAGCGTGATCAGCTCGCCCATCACCTTGGATATGTTGGCTCGGTTGATCTCGTCGATCACCAGCACATGCGGCAGCGCTCCTGCGAGTCTGTCGATTCCTGTGAGATAGGAGATCAAGCCGTCCGGATTCGACGGCGCCATCAGATTGACGGGGCGCCAGTGAAACCGTCCCTCCATGAACACCGAGCCGGGGTCGCCTTCGCGCTCCCGAACATGCCAGTGCCAGTGGACAGCCCGGCGGTGGTGGAATCCGTCTTCGCGGTAATGGAATTCGTAGTCTCCCGTGACCTCGCCAACCGCTCGGAACCGGCGATAGCCATCGGACGCCACGACGATATCCCCACGTCTCATCTCGACGCGGAAGCGCCATATCGCCTGAACGTCGGTGTCGTATGCGGTCGCATTCGGGTTCTTGTCCTGGCGCCAGCGTTGCCGGACCGCGTCATGGTTGTCGTAGCGGGCATCCGACCAATCGATGTCCCCGCCGAAATCGAGCAACGCGCATTCGCTGTCGATGCATTCGGCGAAGACCGGCTCGCTGCTCGGCGTCCGGCCCCAGGACTTCGGATCTCCCATCGAGAGCTTGAAAATTCGCCGTGAACCCATCTCGGGGACCTTCCGGGCTCTCTCGGCGATACGCTTGACAACGCCGGGTTCGACGCCGAGCCGCATCGCAGCATTGTCTTCCGCGCTGGCGATGGGGCGTATTCCCTCGACGAATTCCTCGTAGCCGTAGGACTGGTGGAACGTGACGAATTCGATGCGTCCCTCGTCCATCAACTTCCCGTAGCGCGCGCGGAGTTCTTCGGCGCCTTGCGGGGACTTTCCGTCGCAGATCTCTACGCACCGATTCGTCGTCGCATAGGTCTTCCCGGTACCCGGTGGTCCATACAGGATCGTGTTGAGCGGCGGACGCTTCGCTTCGGCATGCTCTTGCGGGTTGACCTGCGCGCCCGGATCGGACGAGGACCGTTCAATTGGCAACTGATCCGGCCAAAGGCCCGGGCGCTCTGTCCGCCATGTGTCGGGGAAATGGGGTTCTGCCGCCAGATCGGCCTCGATCCGGTCGACAAGGTCGGCTGTCAAGGGATGCCGTCCCCGTACGGCAATGGATCCAAGTGGGTGTCGGAACTCGATCGTCCGGTTCCTGCGTCCGTGAATGGTCGCGAGTACGCCAACCGCCGCGTTGGCGCCGGGGTGCTTGCATCCGCAGCGTACCTCAATGTCGACATCGATGTGCCAGAGGTCCAGACCGGCGCGGTGCGCGGCGCGAGCCAGCCTGCAGAACAGGGCTTTGTCCTCCTGCGTCCACGCAGTGCGGAATTCACGAAAGGCCGGCTTGTCGTCGAAATGCGCGAGCAGTTCTTCGTCGTCCAGGTTCCGGTGCCTTTCGAGTTCGGTCCACACTTCGTTGTATCCGGGCCGGAAGTCGTTGATCGCCTGAACGGTCGAGTCGACAAGTTCCGGGAGTGTTTTTTCCAGGCCTTCATCCCTCGAGAGCTGTGTGACGATCGGAGAGGAATCGTCGAACTTTCCGCGAAGCTTGAAATAGGCTTGGCGTAGAGGATCCCGGTCGCGAAGGCCGCCTACGGTGTCAATCTTGATTTCGAACCCGTAATCGGCGCTGATGCCGACGGTGTAGGCGAGGTAATCCGGTGAGTATTTCTCGGGATAGATGCGAGCCCAGTGGTAAGCGTTGAATTTCTGGGCTTGGCTGGTCGGCTTCTTGACGATTTTGACCTCGCCCGAGGGAAACAGTCTTTCCTTCACCGCTTGCGCCCAGGCCTCGGTGACGGAGTAGGCTTCGCAGAGCTCCTCGTATGCCTGTTCCTGCTTCGGGTCCGAACGGTCGAGCTTGTGTCCCTTCCACCGGTCCAGAAGCTCGAAGTGGCGTGCAGTGAATCCGTTCATCGCGTTTCGTTCCTCTCCTCGATGCCGCCGCTGGTGTGACGCAACCGACGCCCGGTGAAGCTATCTGCACGTGTATCACGATCCAACATTTCCGTAAGGTCGGTGGGGTGACTCATTCGTCCGTCACATGTCGCGAGAATCCTGAACCTGCCGGGGCGCTCTCCGACGTGCGCGAGAAAAGCGTGAATGCGCGAAGTATCGGAGATGCGCTCGGGCGCTGGGTTGGCGCCCATCATGAAGGAGCTTGGTCAGCCAGCCATGAAAGCTGCTGACCAATTCCCAGTCTTTCCATCGGCACGTAGATCGTCAGTCCCCGCCTGCGCAACTCCGGTTCAAGGAATTCGCGGTATGCCCTACCGGCAAGGAAGGTCACAGATTTGACACCGGCCAAACGCGGAGCGAGGTGCTCGATTACGCCGCTCGCCCACGCGCGCCGGCCGTTCACCGGCATGGTCTTCAGTGTCCGGTTGTAGGGCTCGATCGTCGAATTCGGATCAACGAGGCCATATTTCGCGGAAAGTATGTACCATGGGCACCCGACCGCTTCGACGCAGGCGCGGGCCTTCCGGAACCAGTCAGACATGTACAGATCCTTCGCCGACGCCGGAACGGGACGCTTCACGCTGACGCAGGACACCAGACACAAGCCGGCGGTTCGCCACTCTCCATCGCGGTTGCACACTTGGCTATCGTGGGGTGGTTGCTAGTAGCTCAGCCGACGGATGGAGCTCTTCTCGGGACTTGGTGGACGGTCGGGTATTGTCGAGTCGGGCTCATAGTGGAACGTCGTCGTCGTGCTGTGGCGCGGACCCTCGCGATGAACGAGGACAATGCCTGCCTCATATTGGAATTTCCGGCTCGCGAGGGCGCTGCACACGTTCGGCGTCGCATTGCGCAACCGCATGCCGCGAACGACATCGCCCGCTCGGACGGTGAGGCGTTTCTCGTCGGTTCGCCGCCAGGGCCGAACATGCCGCTCCAGGGCGTAAGCTCGAATCTCGTCTGCCTTGGAAGGCATCGCACGCACTCCATTGCTCCTCGCGTCGCGGGCCGGGAGGCTACTCCTCGGCAAGTATCACCTCAATGCAACGAGGGTTCGGCGCGGGTGGCGATACCGAAACCGGGTGCTTCATGGCGCGCCGGAGCGCTACCAGTCCGGGATCACCGCGGTCGAAACCCCGGGCCACCGCTTTCGGCCCCTGGTCGAGACCGCTTCAACAGGTTGTCGCCGAATCCTCGCTCGAATTCGGGTAAGCGTAGGCCGGCCCCGGATCGTGGAGCCTGTCCGTCGCCGTGCCCGCCTGTGCTGTCCGACAAGGTCGAACCGACTACAAGCGAAGGCGTCTCCGGGTTGCAGGGACGTATAATCGCCCGTCGAATTCGTGCCACTTCCGCCATGCACATCCGCGACATCCAGATCAGAAACGTCCGATCGCTGCGTTCGCACCGGTGGTCGTTCGCACGAACGAAGTGCGCGGGCTGGCATGTGGTCCTCGGTGACAACGGGTCCGGAAAGTCGAGCTTCCTTCGGGCCATCGCGCTGGTGCTCGTGGGGGCAGGACGCGCCGAAGGCTTGCGGCAATCCTGGAACGACTGGCTGACGCATGGTCGACAGGAGGGCGAGATTCGGCTCGTGCTCTGGGCGGCGACTCCGGATGTGGTCCACTCGGGGAGCTTGCCCGCCGACAAGCTCTACAGCCCGGGAGTCAAGCTTTGCCGGAAGTCAGGTACCGAGGTCGGCATAACGGACTTGCCGCCGAACGACCCGTCCCGTGCCCGGTTTGCACCATCGATGGGGCTGTTCGCACTGTCCGAAAATCCCGAATTGTTCTCCGTATCCTTCGGCCCGTTTCGCCGATTCTCCGGCGGCACCAACCAGTTGTCGGAATTGCCCCCGCTGCTCGCCCGGCACCTGTCGCTGTTCGATGAGGGCATGGCGTTCACTAAGTGCCTCGACTGGCTGCAGGATCTCAAGTTCCGCGCACTCGAACATGATCCCGAAGGAATGTTGCTTGATCGGCTGATCCGATTCATCAACGAATCCGACTTCCTTCCGTCAGGGGTGCGAATCGAGGACGTCACCTCCCGCAACGTGATGTTTCGCGACGCCAACGGTGTGGTCGTGCCCGTCATGGACTTGAGCGACGGATACCGCTCGGTTCTCAGCATGACCTTTGAAATCGTTCGGCAAATGGCCATGACGTTCGGCCCGGACGAAGTCTTCGACCCCGACGATCCGACCAGGATTGTCCCCAAAGGAGTCGTCATCATCGATGAAATCGACGCCCACCTGCATCCCACTTGGCAATCGCGAATCGGTCACTGGTTCTGCGATCACTTCCCCAACGTCCAGTTCATCGTCTCCACCCACAGCCCGCTCGTCTGTCAATCTGCGGAGAACGGCTCCGTGTACCTGCTCCCTCGTTCCGGCAGCGGGGAGAAGGGTGGCAAGCTGAAACGGGACACGCTGCTGCGGTTGGTGCACGGTACGGTGCTGGACGCTTACGGGACGGAAGCCTTCGGCAGCGAGGCGGCGGCAACGCGATCGCCAAGGTCGCGGGAGCTGCATCGACGGCTGGCCCAGCTCAACAACCGCGAATTGCTTGAAGGCCTTTCGCCGAAAGAGAGGCGCGAACGTCATCGGCTCCGCCGAATGTTGCCGTCGGTTGCGACCGAGACCGACTGAGAGGGCCTCCAGCACGTGTTGAAGATCGGAAACGGCCGGCTTCCCCGCATCCATCAGGACAAGTTGGCCGAATACCAGAAAGACGTGGACAAAAGGTGTTCGTACCCAGAACAGGTCAAGGCGGCGAAGACGCTGTTCAAGTCGCGCAACCGGAAGGAAAACAGGACATTCGCGGCAGTGCGCAAGGAACTGGCCGACCTGTGCTCGGGGTCCAGGCGCTGCATGTACTGTGAAGATTCGGTCGCCGACGAGGTAGAGCACTTCCGTCCCAAGGACCTGTATCCGGAGGTAGTGTTCGCCTGGATGAACTACCTTTACGCGTGCGGACCGTGCAACGGGAGGAAGAACGGCAAGTTCGTCGTGATCGACGGTACAGGCGCATTCATCGACGTGACGAGGCCGTGCAAGGCTCCAGTCGTTCCTCCCGCCGCCGGCGATGCCGCGCTCATCGACCCTCGTCGGGAGAATCCGATGGATTTCCTGATGCTCGACTTGCGCGAGACGTTCGAGTTCACCCCGATTGCCGATGTGGGGACGCAGGACTACGAACGGGCGAGCTACACGATCGAAGTGCTGGGCCTCAACGACCGTGACTACCTCGTAAAGGCCCGAGAGACCGCGTTCCGGAACTATCATGCGCTGCTGTCCACATACGGACCGGAGCGTGATCCCCAACGCCGCTGTGTCGGAATGCGCGCCATCCGGGACAATGACCACCCCACCGTCTGGTGGGAGATGAAGAGGCAGCAGCAAAGGTGGGCGGAGCTGGCGAATCTGTTCGCCCACGCCCCGGAGCTGCTGGATATGTGACCGCTTCGCGACAAGCGCAGAAAGCGCGCACCTCGATTCGACACTTCCGCGTGCAACGGCAAGGAGCCCGTGGCCGTGCCGTATTTCCGGAATGAAGAGGTCTCGGGAGACGTGCGCAGCGACATGACAATCGCCGGACCGTTGTTCGCTCCGAAATCCGAACGCATACGGGGGTAGGGAGAAATTGTCGCGGCCAGTTTGTGCAATCGTCGGTGCCGGCGAAGGCCTGGGCCGGGCGCTGGCGGCCCGGTTCGGGGGCGAGGGCTTCGATATCGGCCTGGTTTCACGTTCCCGGGAAGGCAGCGGCGTCGCGGCCAGGGCCGCCGTTTCGGCCGACTCTCGGGCGAAAGTCGAATTCTTTCCCGCCGACGCCAGACAGCCCGAAACCGTCGAGCAGGCACTGAACCAGGTCGCTTCCGGAATTGGTGTGGTGGACGTCCTCATCTACAACGTCCGTGGTGCGTTCGCCCGACGTGATCCACTGGACATGACCTATGCGGAGCTCGAGGAGATCCATCGGGTGGAAGTGGTCGGGGCGTTTGCCGCGGCTCGTTCGGTGTTGCCCGCAATGCGCGAACGAGGCGCCGGCAGCGTGATGTTCTCCAGCGCCACCGCGGCCTTTCGGGGCTCGTCCACCCATCCGCTCTACGCCATTGGCAAGTTCGGTTTGCGCGCCTTGTCGCAATGTCTGGCCAAGGCGTATTCGAAAGACGGGGTGCATGTGGTGCACATGCGACTGGACTGCGATCTGGATGTGCCGCTGATGCGTGAACGCTACGGTGACGACTACGCATGCACTTACCTGGCCGATCCCGACGCCGTGGCGCAAGCCTACTGGTGGGCCCACAATCAGCCGAAATCCGCCTGGAGCAACGAGATGGAGATTCGACCCCACACCGAGAAGTGGACCTACTGAGGTCTGGCTGTCCGCTTGACCGGACTTCGCATTCCAACCGAAATTCTCGAACACGAGCCACACCATGATCAATGGAGCGAGCTGCCTCTGCGGCAGCGTCACATGGGAGATCACGGCCGAGCCTTTCCAGGCCTTCAACTGTCACTGCAAGCTGTGCCGCAAGGCGCACGGCTCGGCCTTCGGCACGTACTGGTTCATGCAACCGGATCAGTTCCGCTGGACCAGCGGCACCGCGACCATCGCCCACTACCGCTCGTCGCATCTGCTGACCCGCAGCTTCTGCGGCACCTGCGGCTCGGTGGTGCCCTATCCCAGCGAAACCAAGGACGTGATCGTTTCCCTCGGCGGCTGTCACGACCGCGGCAGGAAATCCGACTGCAACATCTTCGTCGCTCACAACGCACCGTGGCACGACATTACCGGGCCGTTGCCGCGTCACGACGACTACCCGCCCGAAACCGGCTACCCGAGGGTGGAAGAAGAGCCCCTCCCGGCTGGTCCGGAAGGCGTGGTGCGCGGCAGTTGCATGTGCGGCGCGGTCGGGTTCCATCTCACCGAGCCGTTCAGGGTCGTGCACAACTGCCATTGCTCGCGATGCCGCCGGGCCCGGGCCGCGGCACACGCGACCAACGGTCAGGCGGCGATGGACGCGGTTCATTTCGTCAAGGGCGAGGACCGCCTGAAGAGCTACAAGCTGCCGGAGGCAAGGCATTTCACCCAGGTCTTCTGCGACGTCTGCGGCTCGAAGATGCCGAGGGTCGATCCGCACCGAGGGATCGCGATCGTTCCTCTGGGCGCGCTGGACGATGATCCGGGGATGAAGGCTGCGGACCATATCCATGTCGCCGACAAGTGCGAATGGCATGACATCACCGACGACCTGCCGGTGTTCGAGGAGGGACCGTCCGCTGACTGAACGGACCGGCGGGCGGGCCTGCCCCCGATACGCGCAGTGCGTCGGCAAGGTAGGGGGCTATGACTTCGTAGTCGCGGTCCTGTCGCGGGATGTGGACGTACGCGCCGCGCCGTTGCAGCGCCTCGATGAGCGACTGGATCTGCGCCTTGATCTCGAGCTCGCTCATTGCGGCGTCCGGGCGACGAGAGAACACCGTGGCGACGAGCGGCACGGGCACCACGGGAATCGCGGACGCGACGGCCTCGAGGAGCTCGCCGCCCAGCCGCGCCACGGCTTCGAAGC
>JAJDUQ010000140.1 GCA_022826505.1 Gammaproteobacteria bacterium | reverse complement strand
TCCATAGATACAACCGATCCGGTGTGACGAGGAGAAAGTAGTCCGCGTTGCACGATGCTCCATGGGCGAGGATGTTCCGCCGCGTCTGGGCGGCCCACTCCCGGGACGTTCCAAACCTGCTCTTGATTTCGGCGACGGCGGTCAACCGGCCACCACGATCGTACAGGGCGAGATCTGCGCAAGCGACCATCGTGAAGTTACCGACTCGATTTCCGTTGAAGGGCAGTATGTTCAGGCACCGTGGACGCGTCAACGAGGACTCGCTCGTGGTGAGCAGCGGCACTTGGTGCCTGCTCCGCCGTCATGGCTTCATTTTAATCCAACATTAGTCTCATTTTCCCCGTATTATCCAGTAAAAAGTCACTATACTGGCGTCGAAACAACCGCTAGTGCCGAAAATGTCCGTCGCGAAATCACTGGATCGAATGCCCGAGGCGTTCGTGTCCGACAAGTCGATCACGCGGGCCGTGTCGCGCGCGGTCAAGGCCGGCATGCTGCGCAAGCTGGCCTCGCGGCTGTATTCACGCAACATGGCCGATCCACCCGAGACCATCGTCGCGCGCAACCTGTGGAGCATCGTCGCCGGATATTTCCCGGGCGCCTTGATCGCCGATCGCACGGCGCTCGAAAACGTCCCGGCGAGCGACGGCTCCGTGTGTCTGATTGCCGCTCGCGGCCGGGACATCAGGTTGCCGGGTCACACGCTTCGGCCTCGACGCGGAGTGGCGCCACTCCCCGCCGACCTGCCCTTTCTCGGCGAGCTCTTCCTGTGTTCCACGGCGCGTGCCTTTCTGGAGAACATGCGCCCGTCGCGCGCGCGCGGCGGGCTCGTGGCCCGCACGCTCCGCCGAGCCGAGATCGAGGAACGTCTGGACAATCTGATCCGCCGCTCGGGCGAGGATGCGGTGAGCCGGCTGCGTGACGAGATCCGTGCTCTGGGACCGACCCTCGACCTCGACGAGGATGCGGCGGCGCTCGATGCGCTCATCGGAGCGCTGCTCGGCACCCGCGAAGCGGAGCTGTCGGCGCCGTCGGCCATCGCCCGTCATCAGGGCCGGCCCTTCGATCCGGACCGTCTGGCACTGTTCCAGGTCCTGCACGCGGCGCTTCGCGACCAGCCGCCGCTTTCCCGGATTGCGCCCGACCGAGGGTCGGAGGGCCGTGCGACGCTGGCCTTCTTCGAGGCCTACTTCTCGAACTTCATCGAGGGCACCGAGTTCGCCGTCGACGAGGCCGCCGACATCGTGTTCCGGGGCGTCGTACCCAATGAACGGCCCGCGGATGCGCACGACATCCTGGGCACCTGGCGCATCGTCTCCGATGCTGGGGAAATGAGTCGGACTCCCACCGATGCCAAGGCACTGGAAGCGCTGCTGACGGCCCGTCACGCATCGGTCATGGAGGGTCGTCCCGACACTCGACCCGGAGCTTTCAAGCGGGCAGCCAACCAGGCCGGTCTCACCGTGTTCGTGGCGCCGGACCTCGTGCCCGTCACGCTGGCCCAGGGTCTCCGGGTTTGCCGCAGTCTGGAGACGCCGTTTCAGCGCGCGGTATTCATGATGTTCCTGATCGCCGAGGTCCACCCCTTCGCCGACGGCAATGGGCGGGTCGCGCGGATCATGATGAACGCGGAGCTGGCCGCGGCCGGCGAAGAGCGCATCATCGTGCCCACCGTGTACCGCGCCAACTATCTCTCCGCGCTGAAAGCGCTGTCCCAGACCGGCCGGCCGGAGCCGCTCATCCGCATGCTCGACTATGCGCAGAGATGGACTGCGGCCGTCGACTGGCGTTCGCTGGAGGAGACCCGGTGGGAACTCGCGGACTGCAACGCGTTCGTCGATCCGGATGTCGCCGAGACGGAAGGAAGGCGGCTGCGAATGCCCGGGAGCGCGTTGGCTTGAAGGAAGTCTGTGTCACGGTGATCGTGGCCAACCGACCAGGAGACAGGACTCGGAGCCGAAACCGCAGAAGACGCGCTACGGCGGCTGACCGACTGTCGGCAGGCCCATCATCGCCAGATGGTGTCAAGGCGATATTCGGCATCGCTTCACGTCCGGGCCGCCATGCATGTGCAGAATCGCGGGTCGGGTTCCGGTGAAGTTGCGCGCGGAGAGGTGGATGGCGAGCGTCGCGCGCGCGGGGTGAGCAGGTCCCGGGCGCCGGGGCCCGCTCCGATGAAGGTGGCCGATTGATCGTCGCGCCCGACCGCACGGGCCACGACCACAGGAGTGGCGGGCGCCCGTTCCTGGACGAAGTCGGGTCGGGGACGGATCTGCCGGATTGGTCATGGGTCTTCGGCGTTCGATCGTTCAGAATTCCGCGCCTTGCCACTCGAGATGACCGAAAACGATGAGCAGTCCGAAATCCACCCTCTTCTCCCCCTACACGCTGCGTGGGGTGCGCTTTCCCAACCGAGTCGTCATATCGCCGATGCAGATGTATCTGGCACGCGACGGGGTGGCGAACGACTGGCACTTTCAGCACCTGGCGAAGTACGCGGTGGCGCGGGCCGGGTGCGTCTTCACCGAGGTGCTGTGCGTCGAGCCGCGCGGGCGCAACACGCACTGGGATCTCGGCATCTGGAACGACGAGCAGGTACCGCCGCTGGTGCGCATTCGGGAGTTCGTGGAGTCCTGTGGCGCCGTACCGGCGGCACAGATCGGCCACTGCGGCGGAAAGGCGTCGCGCCAGCGCCCGTTCGACGGGCATGGCCCGCTCGGCGAGGCGGATGCGGCCCGAGGCGAGCCGCCATGGACGCCCGTGGGGCCGATCGCGGAGCCCTCCGCTCCGGGTTATCACATGCCCGACGCACTCACCACCGCCGAGATTGCGGCCATCGTGGACGCCTTCGCCGACGGAACGCGCCGGGTGGCGCGGGCGGGCTATCGCTTCCTGGAAGTGCACGCCGCGCACGGTTATCTCGTCCACTCCTTCTACTCCCCCATCAGCAACCGGCGCCGCGACGGCTATGGCGGCGATCGGCGCGGGCGCATGCGGCTCGCGCTCGAAATTGCGGAGGCGGTGCGCGGGCAGTGGTCGGACGAGCTGCCGCTGTCGTTTCGCCTCTCGTGCGTGGACGCACTCGACGGCGGCTGGACGATGGACGACACCATCGCCCTCGCCCGCGAGCTCGAGCACCGGGGCGTGGATGCCATCGACTGCTCGTCTCGCGGAGTTCGCGGCGCCACCGCGCTCGCGAACCTCGAAGCGACCCGTCGACCGGCCCGCGCCGGCTACCAGGTGCCCTATGCGGAGGAGCTGCGCCGCGAGACCGGCATTCCGACCATGGCGGTAGGCTTGATCCTTACGCCGCGCCAGGCGGAGGGGATCCTCGCACGCGGCGAGGCCGACCTCGTGCTGCTCGCACGCGAGGCGCTCTACGACCCGCACTGGGTCCTGCACGCGGCCCGGGAGCTCGAACACGACCCGGAGTGGGACCTGTGGCCGCCGTCATGGGGGTGGTGGCTTGCACAGCGCGAGCGTACCGGGGTCGAGGTCGATCCGGACCATTGATGGACAACAATGCGCCGTCGGCCGGATGGATGATCGGAACTGCGCCATGCATGCGTATCGCCCGCGGGTGCTGGCGGTGACAGCGGCAGCTCCGATGCCGCAGGACGCGATGCCGCAGGACGCTTGACGGCGCCGCACAATGGTGCGACAAGGTTTGCCTCCCGGGACTGGCGGGCCCAGGCCCCGGTGACCGCGGGCGTCGCGATCGGAAGACAGGGGGCGGACAATGCCTGCATCGAGCGTGGAGTCCGCCAACGGCGAAACCGCCCTCGTGGTCGAGGACATGCAGAAGAGCTTCGGCTCCCTCGAGGTGCTGGCGGGCATCTCGCTTAGCCCATCTTTACCCAATTGTGGGTCGCGATGGGTCGGATCAGCCCGAAATTCGCTGATTTTGGCATATAACCGATTGATTCTTGGTCGAGATGGCTGATGTAGTGCCATAATATTGTCTATATGTGTTGCACCACACC
>JAJDUQ010000340.1 GCA_022826505.1 Gammaproteobacteria bacterium | reverse complement strand
TTCGATCATCGCCGAGCATTCGATATGCCAGCCGGGTCGCCCTCGGCCCCAGGGACTCTCCCAGCCCGGCAGGTCCGGTGTCGAGGGCTTCCAGAGAACGAAGTCCGCCGGGTCTCGCTTGTAGGGGGCCACTTCCACCCTTGACCCGGCGATCATCTCGTCCCGATTGCGGCCAGACAAAGTCCCGTAAGCCGAAAACGAAGGCACGTGAAACAGGACATGCCCCTCGACCGCATAGGCGTGACTCCGCGCGATCAGCCGCTTCACCATGTCGATGATCTCGTCGACATGCTCCGTCACGCGCGGCTCGAGGTCCGGCGCCAGGACGCCGAGCGAGGCCATGTCGGCATGGTAGGCTTCGATATAGCGTTCAGTGACGAACGAGATCGGCTGGCCGGCCTCCTTCGCGGCGGCGTTGATCTTGTCGTCGACATCCGTGAAGTTGCGGGCGTAGACGACCCGCCCGAAGCGCCGCTTGAGGAGACGATAGAGCACGTCGAAGACGACCGCCGGTCGGGCATTGCCGATATGGGCGAAGTTGTAGACGGTCGGCCCGCAGACATACATCGTCAGGTGATCGGGGTTTGCCGGCGCGAACGGCTCTTTCGTTCGCTTCATGGTGTTGGTCAGGCACAGCGTCATCTCCGCACCTCGAACACGGCGATGTCGCTGTCGCCCGACTCGACGGGCAGGAGCTCCGGCCGCTGGGCCTTGGCGTCGGTGAACATACTGAGCGTGTCGCGAATGATCGACACGTCGATGTCGCGGGTGATGAACACGATCCGGGAGCGGCGGTCTTTACTCGGCCATTCCTTCAATATGACTGCCGGGTGAAAGATGTGCTGGACGCCGTGAATGACAACCGGTCCATCGTAATCGACCACATTGATGATTCCCTCGGTGCGCAGAAAGTCTGCGCCCCGGAACAGGAGCAGCACCTCCAACCAGCGATCGAGCGCATCGCCGCGGATCGGCTCATCGATCGTGAGGCAGAGCGCCTTGATGTGCGCGTCATGGCGATTGACGTCGTTGTGCTGATGGGTGTGACCGTGCCCGGCCGTTCCGTGGCCATGGCCGTGCGGCTCGCCATAGGCTTCCGCCTTTAGCCAGTTCTGCACGTCGGGGCTCTTGGTCCTCGCGTCGTAGAGACCTGCATCGAAGAGCAATGTCGGATCGACAGTACCGTTCTTCGCGATGATTTGCGGGGCGGCAGGGTTCAAGTCCCGCAGACGTTCCTGCAAGGTGTGCAGATCATCGAGGTCGACGAGATCGGCCTTGGTCAGCAGCAACCGGTCGGCCACCGCCGCCTGCTTGACGGACTCGATCTGGCGATCGAGCGTATCGCCGCCATTGACTGCATCGACCGTGGCGATGACTCCGTCCAGGCGATAGCGCCGCCCGACGACTGGGTCGGTCATCAACGTGTGGAGGATCGGGGCCGGATCTGCGAGCCCGGTGGTCTCGATCACCACCCGGTCGAACGATAGCTTGCCTCCGCACGCAAAGCGTCCAGGGGCCTCGCTCAAGGTCTTCGCAAGGTCGCCCCGAATCGTGCAGCAGAGGCAGCCACTCGACATCTCGATGACGACGTCATCGGTGCTGTGCGTCACGAGATCATGGTCGAGGCCGATTTCCCCGAACTCGTTGATGAGCACCAGTGTCCGGCTCAGCGCGGGCTGTTGGATTAGATAGTTGAGGACAGTCGTCTTGCCGCTGCCAAGAAATCCGGTCAGCACCGAGACCGGCAGTCGCCGCCGTGACCCGCGAAGATTCCAGCCTTCCATGGGGCCCCTCTCGCCGGTTCAGGCAGGACCAGCCGCGATGCAACTCCCGCAGGTGCCCTCCACCTCGACCACGCGTCGCGTCACGCGGAACCCCAGGACGGCGGCATCCTCCGCGAGCAACTGCTCGACCCGCGGGTCCTCCGATTCCGCCGACACCCCGCAATTCCTGCAAATGAAGAAAAGACAACCATGGCGACGCTCCGGATGCGCGCAGGCGACGTAAGCGTTGCGGCTTTCGATCTTCAAGACGAATCTCTGGGATATCAGGAACTCGAGCGCCCGGTAGACGGTGGGCGGCCCGACCGGACGGGAGTTCCTGAGCTTCAATGCTTCGATCAGCTCGTAGGCGCCCTTCGGTCGGCCACTCTCCCAGAGCAGCTCCAGGACCTGTCGCCTGAGCGTCGTTAGCTGCGCCCCGCGCGCGTCGCAGAGAGACATTGCCAGTGCAACCCGTTCAGCCGGCGTATGCTGGCCGCGGCAGTTGGAATCGGTGCAGGGCCGGGGCTGGATCGACGGGAGCGTCATGACATTGATCTCTATTGCGCAAATGTATGGAATGTTATAACGTTGCGTTCTTTGATTACAAGGGCCAAGGGCGCCCTGGAAGCCGGGCGCGGCCACAGAAAGGGGTTTGACATGGGCACAGCAATGGTCGGATGCCGGCCCGCAGAATCAGTGCTCACCAACTGGGGTGTGCGCTGGCGGTCCAGCCGAGCAAGGGCGAACGCGGCGGTGCGGTCGCCAATCGAATGGGCGGGCGACGACCCCGACCGCGAAGGCCCCGGACCGCGCGGCACGAGTCCCTGTCGATGATCGGTAGCTACAGGAACGCTCCACATGAGAGCTGAACGCACCAACCCGACGACTTCGACACCCTTTGCAGCACGCATGTCGGTCGAGCAAGTCGAAGAAGGCTTCGTCCTGGCCCCCAAGTTCGATGCCGACGGACTGATCCCCTGCATCACGACCGACGCCAACGCGGGCGAGGTGTTGATGCTGGGGTACATGAATGGCGAGGCGCTGCAGCGAACCATCGCGACCGGCAAGGCGCATTACTGGAGTCGAAGCCGCCAGTGCCTCTGGCGCAAGGGCGCGACCAGTGGCCTCATCCAGGAAGTTGTGGAGCTGCGCATCGACGACGATCAGGACGCCGTGTGGCTCCGCGTCAAGATCGCTGGTTCAGGTGCCAGTTGTCATGTGGGATACCGTTCCTGCTTCTACCGATCGGTTGAGCTCGGCGGCCCTTCTGGTGGACCTGCCCGACTCGTGTTCACGGAGTCACGGAAGTCCTTTGATCCGAAGGACGTCTACGGTGACGTGCCCAATCCGACGCAGCTTTGAGTTGGGACGGCTGCATGCCCGCCTGTTCCCGGGAAGAGTGCGGTGGCCACGCCCACGTGCACGACCGGGCTACCGCCTCGACCCCGATGACCTGACGCAGTGCATCCCTGAATGAACCGGACGAGGAATTCGATGCCCCTGAACCAAGAGACGAGTTCCAACCATTCACGCCTCCCCGTCACCGTCTTGTCGGGCTTCCTCGGAGCGGGAAAGACCACACTCCTCAACCAGGTACTCAACAACCGGGAGGGCCGGCGCGTCGCGGTGATCGTGAACGACATGAGCGAGGTCAACATCGACGCAGCGCTCGTTGAGCGCGGCGGTGCGGAACTCTCGCGGACCGAGGAGAAGCTGGTCGAGATGTCGAACGGCTGCATCTGCTGCACGCTGCGAGACGACCTGCTCGCCGAGGTCTCACGGCTCGCGCAGGAGAAACGTTTCGACTACCTGCTCATCGAGTCCACGGGGATCTCGGAGCCCATTCCCGTCGCGCAGACCTTCACCTTCGAGGACGAGAACGGCGTGAGCCTGAGTCAGGTTTCGCGTCTCGACACGATGGTCACGGTCGTGGACGCGGCGAGCTTCCTGCGGGACTACAACGCCGCCGAAGCGCTCCAGGACCGCGGCGAGTCGCTGGGCGAAGAAGATCACCGGACGGTGACCGATCTGCTCATCGAC
>JAJDUQ010000044.1 GCA_022826505.1 Gammaproteobacteria bacterium | reverse complement strand
TGCGTGAGAGTTCGGACAACTCGGGCGGTGACATCATTCGGAGTCTCCATGCTGACAGTTAGATAAACTGTCAGAAAGATACCCGAAACCGCCCGATATCCCTACACTTAATTCACGTCGCACAATCCTGACGTGCACCCCCGGGATGCCCGTGGTTTGACTTCATAATACTGAAACACCACCATGCTTCGCGTCCAAGGACCGGCAGATCGGAGTTCGGGGTCATTTCACGCTACGGTTCCAAGTGGACCTGCGGTCTACTGTCCGGCCAGCGTGAAATGTCCCTGGATGAGAGTTCGACGCACACCGGCGACCACAGGGAACTCGTCGGCGGTGACGACGACTTCAATCAGGCCATCTGGAGACTGAACATGCGAATTCACAATTTCGGGGCGACCGTCAGGCGGTGCCTGGCCTCCGCACTCGTCGTGGGAGGCACTCTCGGTGCATTGCCCACGCAGGCCGGTGCGGAAGAGATCAGCCTCCGCGCGTCCGGCCTCGTCTCGACCCACAAGTATCACGTCGCCCTCGAACGCAGCTTCTACGAGTCGCTGGCCGAAAAGACGGGCCACCCGTTCACGGTCAACTACAATCCGCTCGACGTCCTCGGCGTGGCCATGAAGGACACCCTGCGGCTTGGCCGCAAGGGCACTTTCGACATCGTGCAATCCACGGTGGGAGAGGCGGCGCGGGACGATGCGTTCCTCGAAGGTCTCGATCTCATCGGCGTGTCGCCAACCCTGGACGAGCTGAAGAAGGCGGTCGACGCCTATCGGGACATCCTCGGCAAGCGGGTGGAGGGGAAATTCAATGCCAAGGTGATGACACTCTGGCCCTACGGCCCGCAGGTCTTCTACTGCAAGCCGGCGATCACCGGGTTGAAGGATTTCAAGGGCCTCAAGATTCGCACCTACACCCCGTCCATGTCCGCTCTCGTCCAGGCCGTCGGCGGTGCGCCGGTGGCACTCTCGTTCAAGGAGGTCTATCCCGGCCTGCAGCGCGGCATCGCCGACTGTGCGATCACGTCGCCGACGTCGGGTAACACCGGAAACTGGCCGGAAGTCACGACACACTACTTTCCGCTCGGGATCAGTTGGTCCGTGAACGCCCATTTCATGAACCTCGATACCTGGAACAAGCTGTCCGCCGACCAGCAGGACAAGCTGGCCGCCGCGTTCCGCGAGGTCGAGGGGCAGTTCTGGGACCTGGCGCGGAACAACACGGGTGACGCGGACAGTTGCAACACCGGGGGTCCGTGCAAGAACTACAAGCCGTTCAGCATGACCCTCGTGGAGCCTTCCGACGAAGACAAGGCGATTCTGGCCGAGGCGAGTGCGTCGGCGGTTCTCCCCACGTGGGCGGAGAGCTGCAAGAACGTGGAGCCGAACTGCGTCCAGATCTGGAACGACACCGTCGGCAAGGCCCGCGGCTTCACGATCGAGTAGCGACACTTCGCATTCACAACCCGCCGGACCGGGGCCGCGAGCCCGGTCCGGCATCCTTGTCATCCTGGCGGGAACCGCGGACGCGGGGCCGGATGGGCCCGAAGCGCCAGGGGGAGCCATGGCATACATTCGCAAGTTCAACGTCGCCTGCTCCATCCTCGGCGGCTACGTCCTGCTTCTTCTGTCGTTCCTGATCGTCTTCGAGATCATCGCGCGCAAGCTCTTCTCCTACTCCCTGCAGGGCGTGGACGAGATCGGCGGCTACGTCGTCGCGATCACCGGCACCTTCGGCTTCGCCTATGCGCTCATCGAGCGCACCCACACGCGCATCGACATCATTCTCGGCCATGTGCCGCCGTTGCCGAGGAACCTGCTGAACCTGCTGGCCTATGCCCTGGTGACGGGCGCCGCGTTGTTCATGCTGCGCTACGGCTACGTGGCGTTGAGCGAGAGCATCCTGTTCAACAGCCGCTCGCCGACTCCGCTGCAGACCATCATGTGGATCCCGCAGGGGATGTGGTTCGGCGGAATCTTCGTGTTCTCCGTCACTGCCGTCGCCCTGTTCGTCCATCTCGTGGTCCTCCAGATCCGGGACCCTGAGCGGGGCTTCCGTCTCTACGGTCCACCCACCGTCGAGGAGGAGGTGGAGCGGGAGATGGCCGAGGCGCAGGCGCGCAAGGCGGACGCGCAGGACCGTGCGGCCGCCGGACGCGGAGAGCCGTCATGATCGACGTCACCGGTGCCGTCGTCGGCTTCGTGATGATGCTCGGATTCATGGCGCTCGGGCTGCACGTGGCGGTCGCCATGCTGCTCACCAGCATCGTCGGCGTTCTGGCCTTCATGGGGACGGCGCCGCTGGAGAGCTACGGCAACCAGCTCTGGTCGATCATGAACGACTTCCTGCTCACGTCGATTCCGCTGTTCGTGCTGCTGGGAGAGCTCCTGCTCAGGAGCGGCGTCACCGACCGCATGTACAGGACGCTCTCCCTGTGGCTCTCGCCGTTGCCGGGCGGGCTGATCCACACCAACATCGGCGCAAGCTCCGTCTTCGCGGCCGTCTCCGGTTCGTCGGTGGCCACCGCGGCGACCATCTCCACCGTCGCGCTGCCCGAGTTCCGCAAGCGCCGCTACAACGAGAAGCTGGTGCTCGGCAGCATCGCGGCCGGCGCCACCCTCGGAATCCTGATCCCGCCGAGCGTCAACCTGATCATCTTCGGTGCCCTGACCAACACCTCGATCGGCCAGCTCTTCGTCGGCGGCATCATCCCCGGCATCTGCCTGACGCTCCTGTTCATGGCCTCCATCATCGTCATCGCCAACGTCTTTCCCGGCACCGCCGAGTCCGTCGCCGAAGACATCTCCATGGCCGAGAAGCTCCGCAGCCTCGTGCACCTGATTCCGCCGGCGGTGATCTTCTTCGTGACCATGGGGGCCATCTACTTCGGCTGGGCGACGCCGACCGAGGCGGCCGGAGCCGGGGTCATCCTGTCGCTGGGGATCGCCGCGGTCTACCGCGGGCTCTCGTGGAAGATGCTGCACGAGTCCTTCCTCTCGACCATGCGCACCAGCGCGCTCTGCCTGTTCATCATCACCGCCGCCTTCTATCTGAACTTCGTCATCGGCGTGATGGGCGTTCCCCAGGCCATGACCGACTACGTGGCGAGCCTCGGAGTCTCGACGCTCGGCCTGATCCTGGTCCTGGTGGTGTTCTACCTGGTCCTCGGCTGCTTCATCGAGACCCTGTCCATGATGGTCGGCACCATTCCCATCGTCTTCCCCATCATCCTCTACGCCGGGATCGATCCGATCTGGTTCGGAATCTTCCTGGTGCTGATGATGGAGCTGGCGCTGATCACCCCGCCGGTCGGGATGAACCTCTACGTCGTGCAGGGCATTCGCGGGCAGGGGACGGTGTCCGATCTCTTCGTCGGAATCCTGCCCTTCGTCGCGGTCATCGGCATCTTCGTCGCGGTCATCATCGCGTTTCCGGCGCTCGTCACGTGGCTTCCGGGGCTGATGTTCCGATGAGGCTTCTGATCGTCAACCCCAACACGAGTCACGCCACCAACGCGCGGATTCGGGCCGTCGCGGCGCCGCTGGTCGGCGAGTGCGACGACTTCGAGGTGCTGTCGGCGCCATCCGGCATCGAGCTGATCGAGTCCGTCGCCCAGTCCGCCGCGACGATACCGGCGGTCCTGTCCGTGGTGGACGAACGCCATCGGGAAGTCGATGCGATTGTCATCGGGGCCTTCAGCGATCCCGGCCTGACGGAAGCACGTCGGGTCGCTTCCTGTCCCGTGTTCGGCATCTCCGAATCGGCCATGGAGACGGCCGCCGGGATGGCGGAGCGCTTCGCCATCATCACCCTGAATGCCGAGCTGCGCGACGCCATCGCGGCGAACGCCGTGGCCTACGGATACGCCGGACCGCTCACCGGCGTGCGTATCCTGCCATGGTCGGTGGCCACGGTCTCCGTGGCCCCATCGGCCTATCGCAAGGCGTTCGCCGAGGCGTGCATGCAGGCTGTCGCCGAAGACGGCGCCGGGGCGGTGATCATCGGGGGCGGACCGCTGTCCGGCATCGCCGATGCCATAGCCGGCGAGCTGCCCGTGCCGGTGCTGGACGGCGTGCGCTGCGCGGTGGAGATGGCGCTGGCGTCGGGGCCACCGGCCTCATGACCTCGCCGCCCGAATTCGCGAGGGCGCGGGAGACCTTTCCGGAGCACCACGCCATCCGGCTCGATCAGTTCCTCTCGAAGCTCCTGCAGTGAGACACTTGGGCAACGCTTGCCGTCAGATATCGCGACAGCCACCTGGAGCCTCACCATGACGTCCAGCAGCAGAAAGTCCGGAATCAGGCTCAACCGCCCGTACGTCGGCATCCCGTCGTTCCTGCGCGCGCCGATCGTGACGGATCTGGACGCTCTCGATGCCGACATCGCGGTGTTCGGGGTCCCCTTCGACGAAGGATCGCCCTTCCTCGCGGGCTCGCGCATGGGGCCGCGCTCGATCCGCGAGCACTCGCTGCGCTTCGCCGCCTCCGACGCCGGATTCCACGACCCCGAGACCGGACGCACCTACCTCGCCCACGAGATGGCCAACCGGACCATTGCCGATGTCGGCGACGTCGACGTCTGGCCCACCGACGTGAAGAGTTCCTTCGACAACGCGACCGACCTCACCAGGGCAGTCCTCGCCGCCGGCGCGATGCCGGTGGCGCTCGGGGGCGACCACTCCGTCACCTATCCGATCGTGAAGGGGTACGAGGACCGGGAGTCGCTGCACGTCATCCACTTCGACGCCCACATCGACTACTCGCCGTTCATTCACGATCTGCGCTTCACCAACGTCCACGCGTTTCGCCACATCGCCCCGATGGAGCACGTGCTGAGCCTCACCCAAGTCGGAATCCGTAGCCTCCGCAGCGCCGAGGAAGAAGTCCGGGACTCGATCGACGACGGCAACCGGGTGATGACGATGGGCGAGTTCCACTCCGTCGGTCCGAAGGGCGTCGCCGAGGTGGTCCCGCGCGATGCGCGAACCTACGTGAGCATCGACATCGACGTGCTCGACCTGCCGCTGATTCCGGGCTGCGTGTCGGCCGAGCCGAACGGGATGACCTACGCGGAGCTGCGCGACACCCTCGCCGCGATTGCCGAGCA
>JAJDUQ010000172.1 GCA_022826505.1 Gammaproteobacteria bacterium | reverse complement strand
TGCTCGGCAATCGCGGCGAGGGTGTCGCGCAGCTCCGCGTAGGTCATCCCGTTCGGCTCGGCCGACACGCAGCCCGGAATCAGCGGCAGGTCGAGCACGTCGATGTCGATGCTCACGTAGGTTCGCGCATCGCGCGGGACCCCCTCCGCAACCCCCTTCGGCCCCGTCTCGTGAAACTCGCCCATCGTCACGACCCGACTGCCGTCGTCGATCGCGTCCTGGATGTCGGACTCGGCGCTCCGGAGGCTGCGGATGCCGACCTGGGTGAGGCTCAGCACGTGCTCCATCGGGACGATGTGGCGGAACGCGTGGCCGTTGGTGAAGCGCAGATCGTGAATGAACGGCGCATAGTCCATGTGGGCGTCGAAGTGGATGACGTGCAGCGGCTCCCGGTCCTCGTACCCCTTCACGATCGGATAGGTGACGGAGTGGTCGCCCCCGAGCGCCACCGGCATCGCGCCGGCGGCGAGGACTGCCTTGGTGAGGTCGGTCGCGTTGTCGAAGGAACTCTTCACGTCGGTGGGCCAGACGTCGACGTCGCCGACATCGGCAATGGTCCGGTTGGACATCTCGTGGGCGAGGTAGGTGCGTCCGGTCTCGGGGTCGTAGAGACCGGCATCGGACGCCGCGAAGCGCAGCGAGTGCTCGCGAATCGATCGCGGTCCCATACGCGAGCCCGCGAGGAAGGGCGATCCTTCGTCGAAGGGAACCCCGAACACCGCGATGTCGGCATCGAGAGCGTTCAGATCCGTCTCGATCGGCGCTCGCAGGAACGACGGGATGCCCACGAACGGGCGGTTCAGCCTGATTCCCGACCGTCTGCTGCTCGAGGTCATGGCGGGTCTCCCTTTGGCGGACGCGATCGGCGACGGCGATCGATGGCGACAAGCGTTGCCGAAATGTCGAGTGAGCGCAACCGCCGGAACGGAATCACGCGGGGGCCGGTGTCATGCGATCTCCCGAAGAATGATGCGTTCGGAAATCCTCCGCGCGGGTGAGCGGGTCCGTACCGCGGACGCGGAGCATTGCGTCGTCTCCGTCGCTTCCTACAATGACCGGCAGCGGAATCCGGGGGGATTGTCGATGATGGAAACACGGCGTCTGTGCGGCGCGCTCGGCGCGGAAGTGTCAGGGGTCGACTTGTCGAAGCCCCTGAGCAACACCACCGCTCGCGACATCGTCGGCGCGTTCCACGAGCACCTCGTGCTCGTGTTTCGAGGTCAATCGCTTGATCCTGCCGCCCAGCTTGCCTTCACCCGGCTGTTCGGCGAGCCGAGCGAGCATCCGTTGCGGACCCGCGCGAACGTCGACGGCTACCCGGAGGTGCTCGTCATCGAGACCCGCCCGGGTCGCATGGGCGCCCGCAACGACTACTGGCACTCCGACATCTCGCACCAGGAGTGTCCGCCGTCCGCATCCATCCTGCACTCGCTCGCGGTTCCCGACGGTCTCGGCGACACCATGTTCTGCAACATGTACCGGGCGGCGGAAACGCTTTCGACCGGGATGCAGCGTCTGCTCGACGGCATGGAGGCGGTGCACAGCGGTGAGGCGACGATGCGCCGGGCGGAACAGGAAGAGGGAACCGACGCCCTCAGGATCGATTCAGTGCCCCCGCCGGCAACCCATCCGGTACTGCGCACCCATCCCGGCACCGGGCGCCGCGCCCTGTTCGTGAATCCTCACTTCACGGTCTCGTTCGAAGGGATGACGCAAGAGGAGAGCGCCCCGTTGCTCGACTACCTCGCCGAGCATTCGACCCGTCCGGAGAACGTCTACCGCCACCGTTGGGCGGTGGGAGACGTGGTGATCTGGGACAACCGCGCCACGATGCACTACGCGATTCGCGACTACGACGACACCATCCATCGCAAGCACCACCGCACCACCGCGAGCGGGGAACGGCCGGTATGAGGAGCGCCGAGTCGCGCAGTACCCGGTCAACGAGATCGGGCGGTGCATGGTTGAGCACCCGCCATCCCGAGCCGCCGAACCCATCCGGCGGCTCGGGAGACGGCAACGGAACGTCAGCCGAGGTCTCCGAGCACCTCGTCGGGGTGGTCGCCGGGGACGACCTTGCCGTAGACCCTGGCGACTTTCCCTTCGGGGTCGATCAGGTAGCTGATGCGCGCCGGATGCGAGGCACTCGCATCGCCGGCGGCCCCGTAGGCGATGCCCATGGACTTGCCGGTATCGCACAGCAGGTCGTAGGGGAAGTTGAACTTGTCCCTGAACGCCCTGTTCTCCTCCGGGGAGTCGAAGCTTGCGCCCAGAATCACGGCGTTCTTTGCCTGGAAGTCGTGGGATCGATCACGGAACCCTTGGCCTTCCCTGGTTCAGCCCGGTGTGTCGGCTTTCGGATACCACCACAGGACGACCCACTTGCCCGCGAACTGGTCGAGCGAAACGGTGGCGCCGTCCTGATTGGGAACCGAGAAAGCCGGTGCCGGGCTGCCTTCGGTAAGCAGCGGCATCACGTTCTCCTTTTTCGATTGAGCAGTGTCGTTCGAGCACCGTGTCCCGGCGCGGTCGAACCACGCGCAATGATACCGTCCCGCCCTCCGTGCCGAACACGCGTCGCGCGGCATCGGATGTGGAAGGCCGTCACCCGGGACTCGCGCTGTCCACCGGTTGGATGCGAAGGAGGTACGGCTGCGAACAGCGCCGAACGCAGCCATCGCACGAGGGCGCGGGTCAGCCTGCTTGCGACGCCTTGCCCGACCGGCCGGCCAACCCCGCACCAATCCCGGGAACTCGTTCGAGCGGCTTGGACTCGACCCGCGGGCGACGCCGTGCGCGGGCCCGAGCCGCACGCCCGAATTCCTCGAAGAGCTTGCGCGAGAGCTCGTGTTCCTCGGGCTTCCACTCCGCGTGCCACTGGACCCCGACGGTGAACGTGGGATCATTCCTCAGTCGCACGCCCTCGATGACTCCGTCCGGAGTGATCGCCTCGACCTCCAGTTCGTCGGCCAGCTTGTCGATTCCCTGGCCGTGCAGAGAGTTCACCATGACCTCGGTGGCATCGACGAGCCGCTCGAACAGACCACCGCGGGTGAGCTTCACCGGATGGCGAAGTCTGAAGATTTCCTCGACGGTCACGTCGTCGTGTCGGGGCATCCGGTGATCGTCCTTGTCCTCGAGCACATGCAGCCGGTAGTGCAGCGAGCCACCGAGAGCGACGTTCATCTCCTGGATGCCCCGGCAGATGCCGAACACCGGCACCTCGGCCTCGACGCAGGCCCGCACCATCGCCAGCGCGGTCGCATCGCGTTCGGGGTCGATCGGTTCGTCGTCGGGGAACGGAGGGCCGTCGTAGTGGTGCGGTTCCACGTTCGCGCGTCCGCCGGTCAGCACCAGCCCGTCGATGCGCTCGACGAAGGAGTCCACGTGCAGCCGATCACCCAGCGGCGGCAGCATGACCGGTACGCAACTCGCGAACCGCTCGACCGCGTCGATGTTCTTCGCCGAGGACGCGTGCACCAGGTGGCGCCGGTTCTCCAGCTCCATGACGCTGGCGGACACACACACGAGCGGTCCGGGGTATGGATTCAATACGAGAGGGGAGTGGCTCACGGAGGCGAAACCTAGCGCGCGGGCGCGGAACGGGCAAGTGTCCGCGTCGCCCCAGGAGCGGCTGCCCCCCAGCGCTTCACAGCGAAGCCGGCGGGGGCGCATGTCGATGGAGTCGGTCGCAGGGTCATGGGACCGCCAGCGGTGACTTCACGCTCCATACCGCACGCGGTATGCCCAACGACCGATGGTCGGCAGACCGGACATCGAATCGCGGCGCATCGGCGGCCCTGCCGGCCGAGACGGCCGGACACGCCCGATCACCTCGGCTGGTCGCCTTCCAGCGTCACCCGCGTCATCACCCGGCGGTGGCCGGCGAAGTCGTCGACTGCGTAGTGCATCGTCGCGCGGTTGTCCCAGAACGCCAGCGACCCGGGTTGCCACCGGACACGGCACAGGAACTCCGGACGAACGGCGTGCCGGCAGAGGTAGTCGATGAGAGGCTTCGACTCCTCCGCCGTCATGTCCTTCAAGCCGACGGTGTGCAGAGGATTCAGGTACAGCGCCTTTTCCCCCGTCTCGGGATGGGTGCGGACCACGGGGTGCTCGACCCGGGTAATCTCCGACTGTTGCGCCACCTCCATCTTCTTCACGCCGTGCCTGAAGCGAGCCGCATCCGGGCCATAGGTGCGCTCGTTGCTGAACACCGCGACGAGGCCCTCGATCATGGCCTTCATGCCGTCGGAGAGTGCATGCCAGGCGGCCCGCATGTCCGCGAAGAGGGTGTCTCCGCCGTACGGTGGGAGTTCCGTCGCGTAGAGCATCGTCGCGAGGGCGGGACGCTCGGCGTAGCTCAGATCGCTGTGCCAGCCGTTGCCGAAGTGATGAACGTCCTCGGGCTCCTTGACGATGCGGAAGACATCGGGGTGGCCGGCAAGGGGTTTGACGTAGGGGTGCCGGTTCAGCTTGCCGAACCGCCGGGCGAACGCGGCGAGCGAACTCGGCTCCAGGGACTGGTCGCGGAATACCAGAACCAGGTGCTCCAGCAGCCCGGTCCGAATTGCGGCGACGGTGTGGTCATCCAGATCGCGGGACAGGTCGACGCCGGACACTTCGGCACCGAGCGATCCGGAGATCCGGCGGAACCGGAGACCGTTCAGGGCGTTGCGCAATGGGGCATCTCCTCGGTTGCACTCGTTCTTTCGGCGACACCTCCGACGAGGATCGCATCCACCACCTCGTTGAAGAAACACATGTGCGACGCGATACGCGGGCACTCCGCGATGGGGCGAGGATAGCTCCACACCAGGTCCTCGACGGTGCGTCCCGGCATGCGGGCATGCCAGTAGACGGCCTCGCCCTTGTAGGGACAGCGCGTGCGGGTCGCGCTCGGCACCAGCAGATCGATGCGCACGTCCTCGCGAGGGATGTAGTAGCGGGCCGGGAGATCCGTCTCGTCGAGCCTCCGGGCACGGCGCGTGCTCGCGACCACCGTCCCGTCGAGTACCACCTCGACCGGGCGAAAGCACTCGACCACGGTGATGCTCTTGCGCGGGTCGCGTGCATGCACGAAGACCTGCTCGTCCTCCTCCCACCACTCGTCCAGCGCGTTCCAGTAGAAGGCGACGAGGTCGGCGAGCGGTGCGAGATGGGGGAAGGGCTCGGGATAGCCCCAGGCGCCGTTCTCGACCGCCTTGGACCCCGCCGACACCGACCAGTAGCTCGCATCGCCCTTGTGCGGACAGTGGGTGTGGAGGTCCGTCGGGGTGAGACACTCTTGCGCGACATCCGCCCGGGGGAAGTAGTACACGGGCAGGTGACCCATCTCGAGCATGACACGCGTGTGCAGCGAGTCGACCACGGGAACGCCGTTCAGGTAGCCGCGCACGCGTCGCCCCAGCGGCTCGAGCGAGACGTGGTAGTCGACCGAGGTGCTCCATACGCCGTTCACCTTGACTGCGTGGACGGGTTCGGCGTGAATTTCCGTCATGGACAGGATCTCCGCTCGATCACAAGAGGTTTGAAGTGATGACGGACATGAGGCGCTTCACCGAAAGCATGCCGAAGGCCGAGCTGCACGTCCACGTGGAGGGGACGCTCGAGCCGGAGCTCAAGTTCGCGCTCGCACCACGCAACGGCATCGAGCTTCCTTGCCAGTCGGTCGCGGGATCGCCGAATCCGGGCGAAGGCGTATCCGGGACAAGGCCGGACCGCCGGTGGTGAGGTACGCAAGATGATTCGGCTTCTCTGCTGGGAGGGCTACGAGTCCCCCCGTGTCCTCGAGCCCTTCGAGCACAGCCGCGCGACCCGCGTCCGCGCGCACACCCTGCTCTCCGATGCCGGCACTGCGGGAGATCTTCTCGCCGGTCGCACGACGTGCGACGTACTGAACATCAACAACGCGTGGATCCGCGGCTCGCTCCACCCGGCCGGTCTCGTGCGTCACCTCGATTCGGAACGCTTCGAGCCGTACTTCGAGCGCATGCTGCCGCAATTCGACCGCCTGTACGCGTGGGCACGCGACGCCGAAGGCGCCCTCATCGGCATCTGCCAGCGCTTCGGTCCCTTCAACCTGGTGGTCAATACGAGCCGCATCGATCGAGAGAGCGCCGAAGACCAGGGCTTCGAGCTCGCCAACGAGCGGACGCCCCACCCCTACGGCATCCTGCTCTACGAGGACTTCAACCTCTTTCACGTCTGCATCGGGGCCGGACTCGACCCGTTCTCCCGATTGAACGAGGACGAAAAGGCCCGATTCGACGCGACCGCGCGGCGCTGGTTCCGCGACGCCGCCATCGTCACCGACGACCACTTCGAGCTGAACCGGGCACTGGTCGACGGCGTCATCGACTTCTACCTGAGCGGCGGGATCTACACCGCGTCGCCGGCCCGCCTGGCCGGACATCGCGAGGTCCGCGCCGTCACGCCGCGCTCGGGCCCGATCCGGGGCCGGGGCGGAATCGTTTTCACCGAGATTACCTCGGTGCTCGAAACCGCAACGCGATCGGGGGAGGCGGAGGACTTCCTCGCGTACCTCCTGGAACCCGAGACCGCCCGGCGCGCCGCCCTGGCGGAGCGCACCGCAAACCCGGTCGCCCAGATGGGAATGCCGGAGGTGTTCGAGCGCTTCACCGCACGGGAGCTGGACGCGATCCAGTGGGACGGCCTGGAGGGGGACATCGCACGCTGCGCCGACTACGACCTCGTGCCGGACCACGCGGACCTGCTCCCCCTCCTGCGCAACGCGGCCCGCACCGCCCGCGCGTGATGCTCCCGTACGACACCACACTGCGATGTCGAGGCAGACCGGCTGCTCCCATCCCGAACTGGACATGCACCGCGTGATGCTCCCCGCACCGGGCGCGAGCACCGAGCAGACGGAGGAAGACGGCCCGGCGACGTGGGCTAGAATGCCGCGCGTTCACGTACCACCACACCCCCGCTGGAGATTCCATGACCCTGACCGCCGAGCTCGGCCGCAAGCTCTACACCAACATGTGGCGCATCCGCCTGTTCGAGGAAGAAGCCCTTCGCCAGACCAGTCTCGGGTCCGTCAAGGGCGCCCTGCACATGTACTGCGGCGAGGAGGCGGTCGCGGTCGGGGTGTGTGCCCACCTGTGCGACGACGACTACGTGCTCGGCACCCATCGCAGCCACGGACACTGCCTGGCGAAGGGCGCGCCGATGGAGCGCATGATGGCGGAGCTCTTCGGCCGCACCACCGGAAGCTGCCGCGCCAAGGGCGGCTCCATGCACATCGCCGACTTCTCACGGAACATCCTCGGCGCCAACGGTATCGTGGCGGGGGGCATCGGGCCGGGGACCGGCACCGCGCTCGCGAGCAAGATTCGCGGCACCGACCAGGTGTCGGTGGTGTTCTTCGGCGACGGCGCGGCGGCGCGCGGACCCTTCCACGAGGGGATCCTGTTCGGCTCCCTGTGGAAGCTGCCGGTGGTCTACGTCTGCGAGAACAACCAGTACCAGCAGTGGGTGCCCCGCAAGAACGTCGCGGTGGTGGACTCGGTGGCGGACATGGCCGCGTCCTACGCGATCCCCGGCGTCTCGGTCGACGGACAGGAGCTGGAGGCGGTGTACGCGGCGGCGGGAGAGGCGATCGAACGGGCCCGGAACGGCGGCGGTCCGACGCTCATCGAAGCAAGGACCTATCGCTTCTACGGCCACAGCCTGGGTGACAGGCAGGAGTATCGCTCACAGGACGAGGTGGACGAGTGGCGCGACGGCCAGGACCCCATCAAGCTGTTTGCCACCTTCATGAAGGAACGCCAGTGGTTGGGTGACGACGAGGACGAGGCGATCCAGGCGTCGGTCAAGGCGGAGATCGCGACGTCAGTGGCATACGCCGAGGAGAGCCCTCTCCCCGGCCCGGACGACGTCACCACCGACGTGCTCGACACCGAGTGGAGGGCGACCGCATGAGAACCATCGGCATCCGTGACGCCCTGCGCGAGGCGCTGCACGAAGAGATGGCCCGCGACGAGTCGGTGTTCGTGATGGGCGAGGACGTGATCGCCCACGGCGGCCCTTACACCGTCACCCAGGGCATCGCCGAGAAGTGGCCGGACCGAATCTTCGAGACACCGATTGCCGAGGCGGGAATCGTCGGACTGGGGGTGGGCGCGGCACTCGCCGGCATGCGCCCCGTGGTCGAGATCATGTACCTCGACTTCATCACCTGCGCCATGGACGAGGTGGTCAACCAGGCGGCCAAGATGCGCTACATGACCGGCGGGCAGGCCAGCGTCCCCATGGTGATTCGCCTGCCCTGCGGCCCTGCCCGACTGCTCGCGGCCCAGCACTCGCAGATCATGGAGTCCTGGTTCATGCACGTGCCGGGCCTGCAGGTGGTGGTCCCCACCACCCCCTACGACGCAAAGGGGCTGATGAAGACCGCGATCCGGAGCCCGGACCCGGTGGTGTTCTTCGAGTACAAGGCCATGTACGTGCACGAAGGCAGCGTCCCGGACGATGACTACGTGATTCCGTTCGGCGTTGCGGACGTGAAACGGGAGGGCGAGGACGCGACAGTCGTCGCCATTGGCGGGATGGTGCCCCGCGCCCTGGAGGCGGGCATCGCGCTCGAGGACGAGGGCTTCGACATCGAGGTGGTGGACCCGAGGACCCTCGCGCCGCTGGACGTCGACACCATCTGCGAGTCGGTGCGCAAGACCGGTCGGGCGGTGGTGTGCGAGATGGACTCGTCGTTCGCAGGCAGTGGAGCGGAGATTGCCGCGATGCTGGCCGAGAAGTGCTTCCATGACTTGCGCGCACCGATCGTTCGCGTCGGGAGCGAGCACGTGCCCATGCCGTTCGCCGAGGAGCTGGTCAACCTGACCGTGCCCGACTCCGATGCGATCTGCGCCGCCGTGCGCCGGGTGATGGGCTGATGGCGGTCCGGATGAAGCTCGCCGCTCTCGGCCACACCATGGAGCGCGGCAAGGTGGTGGAGTGGTACGTCAACGAAGGCGGCGAGGTCGTCGAGGGTGCACCACTGTTCGCGGTGGAGACCGACAAGGCGGTGGTGGACGTGGAGGCCCCGGCCGGCGGGGTGCTGCTGCGCATCGACGCGCCGGTCGACCGGGAATACCCGGTGGGGGCGACGCTCGCGTGGATCGGAGACGCCGGCGAAATCTTGCCCGACCAGGTGGACGAGACCGTCGCGGTCCCCGAGGCGGTCTCCGGCGAGCAGCGGGTCACACCGGTGGCTCGGCGTCTGGCCGAACGTCACGGCGTGGACGCGGACCGCCTGCAGGGAACCGGCCCCGGCGGCCGGGTCACCAAGGAGGATGTGCGGCGCGCCATCGATGCGGGCACCGCGCCGACGCTCGAAGAGAGCACCGCGGACGCATCGGGCACCGACGCCGAGACCTCCGACAAGCCGACCCCGCGGGGCGACGTAGCCGGCGAGCCGCCCCACGACGTGATTCCCCTGAAGGGGATTCGCCGGGTCACCGCGGAGCGGTTGAGTGCCCACTGGACCGACGCGCCCCAGGTCACCGAAGGCGTCGACATCGACATGACCGAGGTGCGCACCTTCCGCACCGCGAACCGCGATGAATGGCGCTCGAGGTTCGGAGTCATGCCCGCCCTCAACGACATCGTGCTGAAGGCCGTGGCCATCGCCCTGGAGTCGCACCCGGCGTTGAACTCCGCGCTGATCGACGGCGCGATTCACCGGTACCGGGAGATCAACCTCGGAGTGGCGGTGGATGTCGAGGACGGCCTCGTGGTGCCGGTGCTTCGAAATGTCGGTCAGCTCGACCTCGGCGGAGTCGCGAGCGGCGTGGCCGACCTGACCGCCAGGGCCAAGACCGGCAAGCTCACCCTGGAGGACATCGAAGGGGCAACCTTCACGGTCAGCAACCTGAGCGCGCTGGGTGTGGACTGGTTCACCCCGGTGCTGAACCCTCCGCAGTGCGCGTTGCTCGGGGTCGGCAGGATGCGGCGCACCCCGGCCGCGGTAGGTCGCGAGGTCCAGATTCGGGATATCGCTACCTTCGTGCTGACATTCGACCACCGTGCGCTGGACGGGGCACCGGCGGGGCGGTTTCTGGCGAGGTTGAAACGGCTGCTGGAGGCTCCCGATCCGGCCATTTTCCCTTAAGCCACAAGTTTTCCGCTTTGGGCAAGTATCGGGTCCTTCTCAGTTGTCGGGGCGGCCATCATTCGTCCTACCCTAGCCCTCTGGCTACGATCCGGGCGCCAAATTGTAGTACCTCTTGATTTGTCCGGAAGCGCCAATTTTTCTGATTGAAGCAACTGAAGTACATCTGAAACATATCGCCGCGCACGATTGTCGAGACCACGATGCAGTGCATTCTCCTTTCGTCCAGAACCGCTTTGCTCATACAATTTCTTCAAAATCGTTAAGCAAACTCGCGTTCCCATCGGCAGATCTAGCGTCAGTACATCCGACGTAGTCTCAGCTGTCTTAACAAATCTATCTATAATGCAATCATCGTCAAATTTTCCTTCTGGAAGATCCGGAATTGAAACTCTACCTTCCAACTCCTCAATAAAGCACCCCTGGAAACGCGGTACCTTTTTTGAATCCACGGAACCATCCAACTCTATCCTGAAGAAAAAACAGTCCCGAAAACCGACTCTCGATAAATTCGAACTTATTCCTAGTTCAAATTCCGGAATCAGAATTCCATCAATCCAGATCTCGTTTTCAACATTCAATTCCATCTCAGAGAGTAGTCTAACGATATCCGCTGTCATGTAAACCGAACCAACATTCCTTGCTCGCGATAATGCTGCATTTATTCTTCCTTCCGAAAAACCGCCAGATTTCGCCCCGAGTGCCGAAATTCCGAGTCCCAAATCACCAATTGCGCTCTCTACATCCAGAAGTAATTTTTCCGGAAAGTCAAACGGATTCTCAATGAACGAAATAAAATCTCCTGCCCTACAGGCATCCGCAAATGCTTCATCTACAAAAGCACGCGAATCCTCTTCCTCGCTATAAACTCCCAATCCAGGAAGTCGTTGCAGTAACACCATCCCTCTCTCGTCGGGCTTATACCCGCAAACCTCACCGAACGCTTCCATTATTGCGTCCTGATTCAACGCTCCAACACCTCCTTGTGATACGCGAACCTTAGTTGCTAATCTCTCTAGTATTTTACGTACCGTACTTCCATCAATTCCAGCCTCTATTTCTGCTTCCCGATCAGCGATTCTATCGAGAAGAAAATCCCATCCTTCGCATGGTCCAAGCTCTTCATCTTTATAGCTTTTGTTTGCAATATCGTCGAGCAATCCCTTTGCTGCCAAGTATCCCAGCAATAGAGGTCTCGACGGAAGCCATGCTGGCACAGTTCTATCTAGGCCAACCTTTCTCAAGTAGGTACGTATCTGCTCGTCCGTGAATTCGGTCAGAGAAAACTCTACTGAATTGCTAGGTAGACCAAGTGCGCGTCGTCTCTCACTCGCATTGTCAAAAAAATGCGCCCTTCCAGCTAGCAACAAACCCGACTCTGTAGGATGTTCTCTAGTTAGACGCCTCACGGCCTCCATCGCACGGTAGCGGTTATCCTTTAGCTTTCTCCAAAGCCCTTGTATAGCCAATGTCGAGATTTCATCGAATCCGTCGATAATTAAGTGAACATATCCGGCACGCCATGCTCTCACGAGATGGGTTTGATTGGAAAAGCCAATCGCCTGTGCATGTCTTCCGATAATTTCGGATGGATCTATTTGCCCATAATGATCCCTTAAGTTCAAATAGACAGGAAAGATGCTTGTCTTGCCGGTCAAGTGATTTTTTCTCAATTCACGATAAACTTCTCTGAGTGTCATACTCTTACCGGCTCCATAATCTCCCAACAATACAACAGTACTACCACTTTGGACCATAGATATCATGCCATTTATGGGCACCGAGGTTCTGGATGATATTTGTACCAAATCCAATGCAACATATTCTATTTCCTTATTTTTCTCGTGTAATCCAGTAGCAGGATCTCGCACGCTACCAAAAGGATATACATCTCGTGCACTGAGATATGACCTGGAATCAATGAGACGAGCCTGAAACTGTGAAAAAGAAAGTACGTTAATGCTACTTCTAAATTTGTCCGTAACTTTCCGTTGATCTGCAGTGGGTTCGTCTCTTGTCACAAACCAACCCCGAACCGCACGGGTACCACTTTTTCCTTGAATTTTTCGCAATAGCTTGCTGATCTTATTCACATCTTGTTTTGCTTTCTCCATTCTTCTAGATATTGTTGCTTCCACAATATGGATACAATCCTCTGTTTCAAATACACCATCTACTTCTTTCGAATCCATAATATCGGCACCGGAAAACTCTGCCTCGGGCCACAACGCACGTGCTATACGCCTCACCTCGTCCTCGAAATGTTTGCTTTCTTTTCTCAGTGCGTTGTCCATAGTAAATTCTCCATATTCGGTTGTGTGACGGATATTGCCAAAAAATTGCCTCGTCTAGGCTATGTGGATTCTGGGAAGGAGTGAATCTTAGTGCAGAATTCAAGAAAATAGTTTAGTTTCGCGCAATCGATGCACATATCCTCATACGTTAAGTAAAATGTTCCAAGATACCCACAGCGGTCTTCGTCCCGCCACCATGTTGCGTCACCCGAGGCCGGCAACGGACTTTCATCGCTCCACGGACAAATGCGTCGTCGTTTGCCACGCTACTCCACACGTAAGCCTCCCCAGCTCCGAGCGACGCAAGCTTCGCTGGAGTCAGCCCATCGAGCGCGGCGTTCGCCTTCTGGATATGCTTCAGCCAAGCAGGCGAATTGAACTTGTGCAGGATGATCTGCGTGGACAACTCGATGAGCGAGGTCGGCACAGACGGCGGATCCTGCGACGCGACCATGATGGTCGTACCCTTGTGTCGCATCTCGCGCACGACCTCGACCAGCCCGGCAACGAGGTCGGGGCTGTCGATGTACTTGTGCGCCTCGTCGAAGACGACCAGTTTGTTGAATCGACGTCCCTGGTAGGTCGTCTCCGCGAACATCTGGAGCAGAACAACGAAGAGGCCGAGCGCCTCGTCCTTCTCGATGAGTTCATTTCGGAGATCAACGATCACGAGGCGCCCAGGACGCAGGATGTCCGTCAATCGACGAGTATCGTCAATGTAGTCCTCGGCGAATTCCAGGCGAAGTAGAGCGAGTTCCTTCAAGTAGTCCGAGAGACCCGAGTCCTGAACACCCCTTCGAAGCGCTGCGAGAGTCAACTCGCCGCGCAGCTTCTTCATGATGAGTGTGAGCTGCCGGATGTACATGCTCTGGCTGCCGACCGCACCCATCAGGAACTTCCAGTGCGAAGCCTTGAGCTCCGAGGCGGCGAATGCAATTGGCATGACCTCGATGCCAGGATACTCGGCACGGCGTTCTTCGACCTTGGCTGCCGGGGCAAGCATTACGAGGTTCGATAGTCCTCGTGGAGACGCGCCGTAACGATTCTGCAGTTCTTCCACTTCCGCGTCGCTTCGATTCGGCCCCACCATCGAGGTGAACTCTGGCCGGTAGTCGAGCGTCGAGCTGTAGTGGAACACAACGCCGGCGAGTGGATGCGGTAACTCGTTGACCCCTTCCACGGGGATACAGGCCATCTCGACCACGCTGCCCACCGTGTAGCTCTTGCCGCCTCCCTGCACCCCGAAGAGGCTGATCGTGTGGGTCTGATTCAGGTCGAGGGCAATCTTCCGGCCGCTGGTCTCGCCAAGCAGTCCGTACTGTGGTGAACTGCCCGTCACGCCGAGGATGGCGTCGTAGCCAAGTTCGTCCCCGGTCGCAGGCTCCAGAACTTCCGGAGTGGGTGGATCGACCTCCTCGAGCGGTTGGGGCTGAGAGTCAACCGGCGGTGAAACGGGTTCCGACGGTACGGCCTCATCGGCAGATCCGGGGCCATCTTCCGACAACGGCGACCCGCCGGAAGGCGCCGGCTCCGTTACGGCGGTCGCGGTCGGCTCTCCTCTCACAGCGCGCGACGAACTATCACTCAAGTCGGCCTCGGACTGCTGCGTGTCCACAACCTGAGCGATGTCAGCCTCCTCATCTGTCCGAGGCCAATCGTCCAGATCGCTCGTCGACCGCGGGCGCTCTGCCACCAGAAAAGCCGCAGCGTCGAGTCGCGGAATCGACACACCCAGTCTCATTTCAGCGGCGGCTTCCTGCGTCGTATCACGCACAGTGCCTCGGTCACCTCCGTCACCACCACCGTCCGTCGACGAACGCTCCGGCACCTCCGCAGCGACCTGCCTCACGAGTTCGTGAATCAGATCGACCCCAATCCGATGGAACTCGATGTCCACCTCGTGCTCCGGTGACTCCGTGCCGGGCTTGTCGAAGTCGAATACCAGCCCGCTCCGCGAGAACTGGAGCCGATACCCGTCTTCGAGCCGGTCGAGAAAGGCCCGCGCCTCCTCTCCGGCCTCGCGCTCCATCAGGCGATATCGGAGTCCTCGCTCCAGATAGAAGTCGAGCAGAGTGGCAAGCTCGCGTGACTTGAGCAGCCGGTCCGGACGATCGGGTGTCGTACGGTGCGGATCGAAATGCCGCTGAAGTATGCGCTCACTCTGGTTGATCTGCTGGGTGATTCGTTCCTTGAGCTGAGTGTAGCCGCTGAGACCAAGGCGCTGGGCACAGCACTTCACTTCGACGAGATTGCACGAGACCGTTCGCTTCGACAGATCGAGATCGAACAGGGCCAGATCGGTCCGGTGCAGCGTCACCTGATCGCCCATCTCTTCTGCATGGCTTTGCACGGTCCGGAACAGATCGATATGCGCGTCGAGAGGCACAACGATCTGATTGCGCAGAGCACCCTGGTACTCCAGAAACATCCGCGCCAGCGCCATGCCCATGGCTTCCGCTCTCGCAGTCGGACCGGAAACCAGCTTGAGTGCCAACCGGCCGGAGAGGGAGCGCAACTGGTCCAGTATGACCACCGCGTGGCGTTCACTCGCATCGAGACCGTACTCCTCGAGCACCGGCCGGAGAATCGCCTCCAGCTCGGCGAGTGACCGCGAGCTGATGATGAGACGATGACCATGCTCCGGAACGGTCGAGGGCGTGTAGTCGATCAGATAGTCGGGCCGGTCGCGCCGCCCTCCGTGGTCGAAGAACTCGATGCCCATGTTCCGGTCGATCGTGAACACCCAGTCGCTGGCGTCGTGGACCTCGTTGATCAGCGCTCTCTCGGCGGATGCCAGCTCCAGGCGAATGATTGGCCGGGCAGTGGAATCCGGCGTTGATCGCGCCACGGTGGCGGTCGCCGACGAGATCAGAGCCGGTAGCTCGCCGAGCAGGATTGACGCTTCCTCTCCCCCTTCAATGGGTACCGGTGTCCCATGGCGAGGCTGGCGTCGCCACCATGTGCCGCCGGTGTCGTCATGGAATCGGGTCGTGAACTCCTGAACCAAACCGTGAAGCGGAACTGTCTTTTCGGCGCGAAGGGGCTGGCCGGCCGCCATCTCCTCGGGCGGAAACACGTCGAACAAGATGCTGAGGTGACAGCGATACCGCTTCGGGTCGGATCGAAAGTCCGCCGTGGCCCGTACAGCGACAGCGAGTTTCGGAAAGATGCGGCTCCCCGTAGGTATGGAGAACGCCTCGCTCGCCGACGTACCGCCGCCCGCGAGCAGGAAATCGATTGACTCGCCGACGCCCGGAGCGTTCGGATCGGGCACGAACAGCCGCACGTCATACCGCAGGTCCTGGAACGCCTCCTGTCGCTGCAACGTGGCCAGGGCATCCGCGAGCACGCTGGCACGACCCGGGTTGAATGCGTTAATGGTCAGCGTCCGAACGTATGGATGCTGTACCAGGTAGCGCTCGATTCGCGATGCCAGCACGCCACCGGTGACCGCCGCCCCGCCGATGGATGGCTCCGGCACGCCGAGGGCTGCGCATACATCGCCGAGCAACCCGCGAGGATCGTCTTCCCCGGCCGGCGCGTAGAGCGGCCAGAACGGGTGGATGTTGTCGACGGCGGTGAACACGCGACCGTCGCTTACCGGCAGCATCGCGGGAAAGTTGATCGACGAAAGCCCGTTCAGCAAGGCTTCGCGCGCCGGCCCGACATGCTCTTCGCCTGCCCTTGCTGTCTCTCGGACCCATGCCGAACCGAGCAGCGACCAAGCAAGATGCCAGAGTGCTCGCAGCGGATGGGTTGGTGCGACCAACGCCGCTTCGCGGGTCTGCCCGCGGTAGTCCTCGACGACGAGCCGCACGGTGTCCACGGCCAGCGCCGTTCTCAGTGCGACAATGGATTTGAGCTGGTCAGCACCCCCCTCCCGCTCCACCCTTGCAGCGAAGTCCTTGAGAAGCTCGACATAGCTCGCGGCATAGGCGAGCACCGGCGCGCTGTTCCCCAGAGCGTCAAGCCCCTGCGACACCATGTCCCCCGTGTTCCGGGCGACCACCTTGAAGTACGCCGAGCGGGCATCGAGAAACGCCCTTGTCGCAACTGAACTCGTCCACTCCGGGATGTCGCCCGTCGGTGTGTGGGACTGCCCCGCGTGGATCTGCATCCGCCAACTCACGGGCCGTTCCGGAGCCCCCAGAATCTGTTGCTCGATGTTCTTCAGCCAGCGGGCCACCGAAATCTGCAAGGTGCCTTCCTTGCCGAACTTCGCCTCGAAGATCTCCTGCGCCGCGGCCCGCCTGGTGGTGCTCCGCTGGGTCCAGTCGACGCTGCGCGGCGCGATGTCCGTCGGATCTCGGCGCTGCATGACAGCCGCGAACTGGCGGTCCAGTCGGGCATGCTCGACGCTGTCCGCCTTGGGGACCGCGCGCTGCGGTGGCTCCTCGTCGAGCGCGGCACCGGGCAGCACGTAGAAGGGCTCGCTCTCGTTGGTGCGTTTCGCCGTCCGGTCATCCGACTCGTCGAGCGGGATGGGATCTGCGTCCGCCGTCCAGGGCAGCACGCGAACGTGGTGCCATCCTTCCTCGAAATCGACTCGGTTGAGCTTCAGCAGTGACACGGAGGCGTGGTTCCTGGCCGCCTTCCATACCTTGAGCTTGCGCGAGGCTCCGACTGGTCCCGCCTCCCTGGAGATGATCTGCACCGTGAAGTGGTCAAGCCCCTGTACCTGTCTCGGATGCGGGGTCACCTCGATGGTGACGCTGAGCTTTCTACGTTCTACGGTCAGGAGCACCTGCTGCCCGACGAGGTCGGCGAGCCTCTCGTTCTCGTGTTCCTCGTCGGCGACGACTGGAAGATCCGTCTCAACCCGGACGAACGCGATCTTTTCCGGCGCGATCTCGCCCTCGAATTTCCACTTGTCGAACGAGAGGTCCCAATTCTTGCGGTCGAAGACGATGTTGCGAGTCCAGGCAACCGGATCCTCGAGCCCGACATCATCGAGATACTCGGCCAGCCGCCGCCGCATCCCCTGGTTGGCGAGGTCAAGTTCCAACACGCGGCCAAGGACCGATGTGTCTCCATCGGTCAGTCGCCGGAGGCATTCGTGGTTCTTGCGCACGCGTCCGCGGGCGCCGGTGGGTTGGTCGAACAACTTGAAGTCCGGAACCAACCCGAGTTCGTACAGAGCGGCACCGTATGCCTCTCCGTCATTGCCGTTTGCCTGTGCGCACAACAGGTACCGGACCTGCACCGCCGAATCCGCCCACCGCCAGCGCTCCTCGCGCAGAAGCTCCAGAACGTCCTGGACGTAGCCTCGCAGCGCCGAAGGAATGCGCTCCAGCAACCGCAGCCGCAGCGAATCGTAGATGTCCCCGACCGGAAACTCCTCGAACGTCGCGCTGCCGAACGAATCTTCGGCGCTCGTACGCAGATTCGCGGGGAGGAAGACGCACAACGGGGGGCGCAACGTCCCGTCGGGCAGTGGATTCCGAAGCTCGACCAGCTTGGTCGACGAGATATAGAGATCGTCATCGGCGGTCACCGAATCATCGGTGAGCACATGCACATTCGTTTGAGTGGCTTGGCTTCGAAGAGCCTTGGCGAGTGCGGCTATGAGGTCCGAATCCAGGTCGGACACTCTCATGCAATGGCCTGGAACCCGGTCGCGCAGCGCCTCGGTCAGACGCGGCAGCAGCACCTCTTCGATACTGCCCGCCACATCACATGCATGAATGGCACGGAACACGTCGCTCATGAGCCTCATCCAGCGGTCGCTGAGATCGTGTAGCGCGGTGCGATCGTCTGCGTGACGAAGGCGTCGGACAGATCCCGGAAGAACCCAATCTCCCTCAGCCGACCCTCGAAGTCCTTACGGTTTTGCCGCAACGCCGCGAGGTCGTTGATGCTCGGTGTGCCGAACCCGTCGCCCGGAGGCAGACGATCCACGTAGATTCCGTAGCGCTCGCGCAGGAACGTGAGCAGCTCGTCCACCAGAAGCTCCCGGGTCGCGAACTCGGGGCCCGACGACTCCAGCACTGCAATCTGGAGCAGTACCTCCAGCAGGTGGCTGCTCAGAGCGAAGCGTCGAGCGCCCCGATAGGGCTGATGCATGATGCCTGCGTCGCCACGCTTGAACACGGAGTCCAGGAACTCGGTGATGTACCTGCGATGGTAGGTGCCCCGCATCGCCATCAGGACCTCGATGTACAGGTCGAGGTCGCTCAATCCCATCTCGGTCACTCGGCGCACTTCTGGGTCGAGATCTCCGCTCGCGGTTCCGCCGGAATCCTCGATGAGGCTGGCCAGGCGCATCTTGAAGAATCCTTCGCGTTCCCCGGCATACGGGGGCTCCAGTAGCTTGAGCAGGTCGTCGACCGCGAATTTCCCACCGGCGGGCGCCGCGGCCTTGCCGAGCTTTCGGGTCAGATACGTAGCGAACTCGTCGAGCTTGCGTAGCCGGTAGTGCGATTGGACGTATCCGGGGATGCGCCGATAGTGAACATCCGCGCTGTGACGCGCGAGTTCACCCATGGGACTGTCCGGGTCGTTGCCGAGGTCGGCCAGCAGGTAGATCCGGTAGGGGCAGCCGCCGTGCGCGTGCATCTGGTCAGGCGCCACCGGACAGTTGCGGGGCGCACAGGTGGGGTCTGCGCTTCGCCGGCGCACGAGCGCGGGGAGCAGCTTCATCGTTCGCAGAAAGTAAAGACCCAGGTGGAACGCAAACAGCGTCTTGAAGTACTCGACCAGCACGGAGCGTGGCATGTACGGCTCGTAGGCGAGGAGGCGCAACGCGTCGTCGGCCAGCAGATCGGCCTGACCGCCGCAGAGTGGGGGTTGGCGATCAGGCTCGTTCGACTCGCGTACGTCCACGGTGACCTGCCGGTCGAAGTGCAGCAACGCCTGTGTCTCGACATCGACCGTGGCCGACGCGTCGTACCGGTCGGTATGCGGGTCCACTCCCGGGAAGAAGAAGCGCCGGAGTCCGTCGCGAGCCGCTTGTCCGCGCCCCCGGCGCGCGTGGTAGAGCATCCAGTAGATCTGCTCGGCGGCACCGTAGTCCCGTGTGTGCCGCGCGTTGCGGAACTTGTACGTGTTGCCGTGCAGTGGTCGAGGTGCGGCCAGGGCCTGATTCGGCTTGCCCCGATTTACCACATCCATGAGATCAGTCTCGATCCAGCGCTCGACAATGTCGGGATGCTCGTCGAAGCCGACGAAACCACGCGGGTCCTTGGTGTACTCGTCGGCAAAGTCGTTGACCGTGAGCTCGTTCCTGCGCGGAGGTCGTCGCGTCCCGTAGCCTTCGAAGCGCAGCCGGGGAAACAGCATGGTCAGTACCCGGTCCATGTTGACCGGCTTGAAGTCGATGTACGAGAGCTTGTTCAGGCGAAACTCCCGGTCGCGTCCCTTCAGCGCCATCAGA
>JAJDUQ010000339.1 GCA_022826505.1 Gammaproteobacteria bacterium | reverse complement strand
GCTCCGGCATGCGCTGGACCGTCGCCGGCGCCAACGCCATCATCGCCCTGCGCTGCGCCGTCGAGAGCAACCGCTTCGACGACTTCTGGGAACGCCGCGCCAGCGTAGCAGCATGAATCTCATAAATGGGACGTGCACCCCGCCATGATTGCCGTTACCCCGGTGTCTCGTCGAAGCGCGGCAGATCATCGGTGATCTCGTACCAGGGCGCCTTCGACCCCACGAAGATGTGATCATCGGCCCCGCGTCCCGGGTCGTCGTCGAGCGAGCCGAAGGGAATCACCGCGACGCCGCGCCCGGGGTCGAGCCGCGGCAGCCCGGAGCCGCAGGTCGGGCAGAATACCTGGCTGAAATGGCGCGCTTGCGGAAGCCGGTAGGTGCGAAGCGTGTCCTCGCCGCGGGTGTAGCGCACGTCGTCCATCGCGGTGAAGCCGTTGGTGGTGTGCGCCGCCGCGCGTGCCTTGCGGCAACGCGAGCAGTGGCAGTTGTGGACCACCTTGAACGGACCGGTGACTTCGTAGGCGACGCTCGAGCACAGACAACTGCCGCGCAGCACTCCATCGCTGCAAGGGGGTGCGCCCGGGCGATCGACACGGGGTTCTCTGCCTCTCTCGAGTGCTTCGTGCCGAGGCAGCGAATCGGTGATCGGATGCCACGGGGCCTTCCACTTCGTATAGATGTGGCCGGTGGCGCGCATGCCCGGATCGTCGTCGAGCGGACCGACGGGAATGCCGATCTCGGTGCCACGCACCGGGTACGGGGTGACGGAGCCGCAGTGCGAGCAGAACGCACGAACGAATCCGGGCGAGGACTCGTAGTGGGTGATGGCATCCTCGCCCTGGTCGAAGCGGAAGTGCTCGCCGCTCCCGATCGCGTAGGTCGCGAACGGTGCGCCATGGGCTTTGCGGCACATCTTGCAGTGGCAGTGGGTCATCCAGTCGAACGCGCCGTCGAACGACCAGCGCACCGTGCCGCACAGACAGCTTCCACGGATCATCGAAATGTCTCCTGTACCGATGGGTGGTTCATTGTCCGAGTGCAATACGGCTCCGCCCCCGACTGGCCGCGGAGCGGCCGGACCCGGACGTTCCGGACCGCCGCTGCGCACTGTCGCGTAGAGCGGCAGTCCATTGCATGCGAACGGTTCGGCGACATGTTGTCCGGTACTTTGCCGAACGGAGCCGCTCAGACGCGGCCGTCCCAGGCCAGGAAGTTGGAGAGCAGCGCAAGCCCCGCGCGCTGGCTCTTCTCGGGGTGAAACTGCACCGCGAAGAGTTGTTCGGCGGCGATGGCGGCCGTGAACTCCAGTCCGTACTCGCTGCTGCCCGCGATGACACCGTCGTGCGCAGGGCACACGTGGTAGCTGTGCACGAAATAGAAGCGCTCCGCGTCGTCGATGCCGAGCCACAGCGGGTGATCCAGCCGCTGGTGCACCCGGTTCCACCCCATGTGAGGCACCTTGAGCCGTCGGCCCTGACGGTCGGTCGCATCGGCCGGAAAGCGCACCGAGCGGCCCGCGAGCCACCCGAACCCCGGCGTGTCCGGATCCTCCTCGCTCACTTCGAACAGCACCTGCAGACCCATGCAGATCCCGAGCACGGGCTTGACGCCGAGACACCCCCGCATCGGTTCCAGGAGCCCGTGCGCGGCCAGCTCCGCCATGCAGTCGCGCATCGCACCCTGACCTGGAAACACGACCCGGTCGGCGTTTTCGATGTCTCGAGCATCGTCCGTCACCCGAACCACGGCATGCCCCGCGGCGGCGTGCTCCACCGCCTTGGACACCGAGCGGAGGTTGCCCATGCCGTAGTCGACCACGACGACGGATTCCGATTTCATCGCGTGCACGGGTGTGCTCTCTCGGAAGTCGGGGGATCCATCATTTCACGGGGCCTCACGGGGTCTCAGCGTGCGGCGGCCGGCTCCAAGCCGTAACGCAGTGCACGCAAGGGCAACGAAGCCCCCTTGGCGGTCGACGCTTGCGTTGGCTCGTGGAGCCTCACCGCTCCTCGTTGAGCGAAGTCGCTCGGTGCAACGTCCCTGACGAGAGCTTCTGAAGGCCGTTTCCGCGACGTGCCGGACGTGGACGAGAGCGACCTCTTCGTTCGTCTCACAACGTCCCCTTCGTCGACGGCACGATTCCGCCCATCCGCTCGTCGGGGGCTGCCGCCATGCGAAGGGCGCGGCCGAACGCCTTGAACACTGTTTCGGCGATGTGATGCGCGTTGACACCCTGCAGCGAATCGATGTGCACGGTCGCTTGTGCTGCATTCGCGAATCCCTGGAAGAACTCGCGAATCAGATCCACGTCGAATGCCCCGATTCGTGCGCGCGGATAGCTCACCCGGTAGAACAGTCCCGGGCGCCCGGAGAAATCGATGACCACTCTGGACAGCGCTTCGTCGAGCGGCACGTAGGCGTGTCCGTAGCGAACGATTCCGCGCTTGTCGCCAAGGGCCTGGGCGACCGCCTGCCCGAGCACGATGCCGGTGTCCTCGACGGTGTGATGGTCGTCGACCGCCACATCTCCGTCCGCGCGCACGTCCAGGTCGATCACACCGTGCCGGGCGACCTGCTCCAGCATGTGCTCGAAGAAGGGAATGCCGGTGGCGAGACGTGCGGCTCCCGCTCCGTCGAGCGCGACGGTGATGGCAATTCGGGTCTCGCGCGTGTTGCGCTCGATCGTGGTGGTGCGTGACGTCACTTGGTCCGGAGTCCTTACCAATGATGTACGGTCGGCATAGCATAGCGAGCGCCACAGCGTGTATAAACTGGTCGCCACACGGCATCACCCGCAGGTTCCGACTCCATGAATACGCCCATTCGCCGTGCCCCTCTCCTCCTGCTCATCGCGGTCACCAGCTTCGTGGTCACCATGACCGGTTGCGCCAGAACGAGCACGACGACCCTCGACGGGGACACGGTCGAGATCACGGTGCGCGTGGCCACGATATGCGATGGAACGGATGCCGAACGCCTTGCGCACCGACACGCCGCCGTGGAGACGATCAGGCGCGGCTTCGAGGACTATATCGTGGTCGATTCGGTTGGTGGCGACCACTTGGCGGATCACGCACCGCTGACTGCGCGCTCGACCTTGTACGGAAACAGCTCCACGCCGATCCTGCCGGGAAACGCGCCCCTGCTCGCACATCACCGGGTGCTGACCGTTCGGATGTTCCCGGCCGGACAGGGCGAGAGCTCGGCGACGGTGTCCGCACACGCGGTTCTGGGCGACGACTGGGAGGCGATCGTGACAAAGGGCGCGCCGGCTACATGCCTTGGATCGGGTGGCTGAGTGATTGGGCCGAACTCGACCACGCCCTGACACAAGCGCCGCCCGTCCACGGCTCGTGTCCGATCCAGCCCACATGTCCCGCAGCGACCTGACGACCCGCCCGTGGGTGGGGCTGTTCGTCACCTGTCTCGTGGATCTCTTTCGTCCTTCGGTCGGCTTCGCAGCCGTCAAGCTGCTCGAAGACGCGGGATGCGCCGTCGACGTCCCGGTCGCCCAGACGTGCTGCGGGCAGCCCGCGTACAACAGCGGCGATACCGCCGATACGCGGGCCATCGCGAAACGCACCATCGAAGCGTTCGAGTCCTTCGACTACGTCGTGGCGCCCTCCGGCTCCTGCGCCGGCATGCTGCGCGAGCACTATCCGCGCCAGTTTCCCATCGGCGCCGACTGGCATGCACGAGCACGTTCGCTCGCCGATCGCACCCACGAGCTGTCGAGCTTCCTCACCGACGTGCTCGGCGTACCCAATGTCGACGCCCGTTTCGAGGCGCACGCGACGTACCACGACTCCTGCGCGGGCCTGCGCGAGATGGAGATCCGCGATCAGCCCCGCAATCTGCTCGCCGGCGTCGAGGGACTGCGGCTCAGCGAGATGCGTGATTCCGAGACCTGCTGCGGCTTCGGCGGAACCTTCTGCGTCAAGTATCCGGAGATTTCCACCCGTCTCGTCGACGAGAAGTGCGCGAACGTGCTCTCCACCGGGGCCGACGTCCTGCTCGGGGGCGACCTGGGATGCCTGCTGAACATCGCGGGAAGACTCTCCCGGCAGTCGCACCCGGTGCGCGTGTTTCATGTGGCCGAGGTGCTCGCCGGGATGACCGGACGCGGAATCGGCGAGCCGGGGCGATGAAATCCGCTGCGCACGACTTTCCGGCCCGGGCCCGTTCCGCACTGAACAACCCCGACCTCGCGCGGGCCCTGGCGCGGGCGCGAACGGGTTTCATCGACCGGCGCCTCGCCGTGGTCGAGACTCTCCCCGAATTTCAGGCGCTGCGCCGCGTCGCCCGAGAGATCAAGGAACACACGCTCCAGCACCTCGACCACTACCTGGAGCGATTCGAGGCGCGGGTGCGCGAGCACGGCGGCCACGTGCACTGGGCGGGCACTCCGGCCGAGGCCCGGGCCATCGTCCTCGACATCTGCCGTGCGGCGGGAGCGAAGCGGGTCACCAAGGGGAAGTCCATGGTGGCCGAGGAGATCGGGCTGAACGATGCCCTGGAGGGCGCCGGCTTCGAGGTGATCGAAACCGATCTTGGCGAGTACATCATCCAGCTCGCCAACGAGCCGCCCAGTCACATCATCGTGCCGGCGATTCACAAGACCAAGGACCAGATATCGGACCTCTTCCACACCCATCACGCGAAGCACGGACTCACCGAACGCCAGACCGAGGCGGCGGCGTTGGTCGGGGAGGCGCGCGCGGTCCTGCGCGAGAAGTTCCAGAGCGCGGACGTCGGGATCACCGGTGCGAACTTCCTCGTCGCGGAGACCGGGTCGAGCGTCATCGTCACCAACGAGGGTAACGGCGATCTCACCAACACGCTGCCGCGCGTGCACATCGTGACCGCGGCGATCGAGAAGGTGGTGCCGACGCTCGATGACATGAGCACCATCCTGCGGCTGCTGGCGAGGAGCGCGACCGGGCAGGAGACCACCGCCTACACCACGGTGTCGAGCGGCCCGCGCCGCGCCGACGATCTCGACGGACCGCAGGAGTACCACGTCGTCCTGGTCGACAACGGGCGTTCGCAGATGCTCGGCAACGAGTTCCGCGAGATGCTGCGCTGCATCCGCTGCGGCGCGTGCATGAACCACTGCCCCGTCTATCACGCGGTGGGCGGACACGCCTACGGCTGGGTCTACGTCGGTCCGATGGGCTCGGTGCTGACCCCGCTGATCGTGGGTCTCGACGAAGCCCGCAATCTTCCCAACGCGTGCACCCTCAACGGTCGGTGCGCGGAAGTGTGTCCGATGGAGATTCCGCTCGCCGATCTGATCCGCAAGCTCCGCGAGCGCGAGTTCGACGAGCGCATCACTCCGCCGCGGGTTCGGCTGGGCCTGCGCGCGTGGGCATTCATGGCCCGGCGTCCCGCCCTGTACCGCCTGGCGACGTCGGTCGGGATGCGCATCCTCGGTCTCGCCGGCCGCTATCGTGGCCGCTTCCGGTGGCTGCCCTTCGCCGGGGGCTGGACCGGCACCCGCGACCTGCCGGCTCCCACGGGGAGGACGTTCATGTCGGCGTGGTCGAAGCAACGGGCGGAGGGAAGGCGATGAGCGGCGCGAAGGAGCGCATCCTGGGAGCGGTGAGGCGTTCGCTCGGTCGCGCCGGGCCGTTGCCCGAGAGCGTGCGCGCGGGGCTCGATCGCCGACTTGCCGCACCGACCCCGAATCTGAAGCCGGCGCTGGCCGAAGATCCCGTCGCTCTCTTCGTTCGCAAGGCGGACGCGGTGCATACCCGGACCTCGATGGTCCCCACCATGGCGGGCGTGTCGGAAGCCGTGGTGCGCCACATCGAGGACAACGGACTGGGTGACGCGATCGTCGTGGCCCCCGGGCTCGAAGGGGTGCAGTGGTCGAACCGCCTCGTCGTGGAGCGGCGCGCGGCTCAGGGATCGGACCAGATCAGCGTGACCGGCGCGTTCGCGGGCATCGCGGAGACCGGAAGCGTGATGCTCCTCTCCGGGCCGGAGAGCCCGACGACGCTGAACTTCCTGCCCGAGGACCACATCGTGGTGTTGCGCGAGTCGCGCATCGTCCCCCATCCCGAGGATGCGTGGGCCCTGCTCCGCGAGGAACGGGGTGCCATGCCGCGCACCGTCAACCTCATCTGCGGCCCGTCGAAGACCGGCGATGTCGAGCTCGTGATCACCGAAGGCGCGCACGGTCCGCGGAGGTTCCATGTCGTCGTCGTGCGCGAGTGACCGGCCACCGCCGGCCAGCCGCCTGTCCTGCACGGATGACAACATGAAATTTCGAGGTCTTCCTTCGAATTTGCATGTTTTACATGCTACCTTGCCTCCATGCGCTACCTGCCTCGTCCACGGGAACTGGAGGCCGTTCGGGCCGGGCTTCGCCGCGCGCCCGTCACGGCACTCCTCGGTCCCCGGCAGTGCGGCAAGACCACCTTGGCTCGCGGATTCTCCGCCACCTCTCGTGTCGCGACCCACGGCTCGGCGCACTGGAGCGTGCTCTGGCGCTGCAGCACGTCCCGGATGTAGTAGTGGTGCGGGATGACGACGTGCGGGCGCAGGGTCTCGAAGATGTGCGCGGTCATCTCGAAGCCCATCACGTGCTGCGAGTTGTCGACCGGCAGGAGCGCGATGTCGATCCGCCCGAGCGCGTTCCAGACCTCCGGCGGCGGGCGCCTGTTTCGGAGACCGCGTCGCCCCGTCAGGTGTGCCAGCGCTCCCGCCATGCCGTGAACTCGGATGGTCTGATCCCATAGCGCGCGAAGTTGCCTTCGTGCAGTGCGAGCAGCTCCTTCTCGGCCATCTCGCAAAACCGATGACGTTCCTCCTCTTCGATGCGTTCCCGCGCCCACCGGTTGACGTGTGAAGCGGCTTCCCCCTTGTTCATGCGTGCGCGAACGACGGCGCCGACGAGCTCGCGCAACGCGGTCCGGTGCCGCATGCGAAACGGGTCGGGTTCGCCGAGGGATTGCCGTACCGCGGCGTAGCGCGCTGCCGACCGCCCGTACGCCCAGCAGAAGACGTCGCGAAGCAGCTCGATGCGGTTCAGCTCGTAGACGCCGAGGATGGCCTCCGTGTAGAGGTCCCGCGGCACGTCGACGAACGAGAGCGGCGAGAGGTTGTGCCGGATCAGGGGAATGTTCGCCGCGAGCCGGGACACCCGCTTGTTGACGTCCTCGAACGGCTGCAGGTAGGGAAGCTGCACCATCGCGAAGAACGCCTGCTCGAACGGGTCGGCGATGGTCGAGGCCGTGGCGAGTATCCGGTCGAAGCACTCGTCGATGAGCTGGGGCACCTCCAGCGGGTGAAAGACCGAGCCTTCGATTCCGACGCCGATCCGGCGGAGCCGGCCCGCCGCCTCGGGGTTGGGAAGCAGGTTGTCCGCGAGGGTCGCATGGAGATTGAGAATCGTGTAGCGATTGAAACCGATGTCCTCGACCGCATCGACCAGAAATTCGATGGCGTCCCGGTGGTTGAGGATCATCTGCGCCTCGCGCCGGTCCTTCCCTTGCGCTTCCGTGCCGACTTCGAGCAGGCGCGCGGTATCGAGCAGCGAGTAGGTGTTGCCCTCGAGCCGGCTCGAGTTCCACGACAGGTCGATCAACAGCCGGTTCAGGATGTGCCTGGCATGGGTGCCGGCGGGTTGTGCGGCGCCCTGAGAGCTGCCGAGTTCCCCAAGATGCGTTCGCTCCACCCGCGAGAGGTAGAAGGTTTCGTTCGGCCGATACGAATCGAGAAATGTCCGGTCGTATCCCACCGGGTGACGCGCAGTGAGCGGCTGGCGGACATGATTCCGGATCTCGACGCCCGCCTCGGACAGTGGCGGCACCACCTCGCCGTGAACCGTCGCCCGGTACGCTCCGAGGTTTGCTTGGGCGGTTACCTGGACTCTTCCGGGGACGCGGTAACGCGTCCATCGGCCCGAGCCCTCCATGACGAGACGCCCGGCGTTGACGAGCGACCTGAGACGGTACTGCAGAGTACGCCGCGGCGGCGCGTGCTCGATCGCGCCCTCGATTTGCCGGACCGTCACGCCTTCGGGGTGGCGTCCCACCACCTCCTCGATTGCGCGCAGACTTTCGTCGTGAATGCGCCTTGCCAAGCCGCCTCTCCATCCAGCGTGCGGGGCTATACACGCAATTTACCAATCTATACGCAATTTTCAACTTTTCGCGCAAGAATTGTTGCGCATTGCATGTCCAGTATGCGCGCGATACCCGGATTTGATCCGTTCTGAGACCCTATCTCGAAGGGGGTGATCGCGGGTCGCTTGGCGTAGGAGTACAGCCCGGTTCATCGGCCTGGCGGCGGCGGGCTGGACGCCCCGCCGGTCGGGTGCCCGGGGCGTCGCGCCTCCTCCGGTTCATTTCCGAGTCGGCCGATGCGTGAAGTAAAGCCGGCCGGAGGAACCCTGGGCGTCAGACGGGCTCGGCCGCGATGCGGAGCTTGCCGCCGGAGGTAGAGCGCGGTTGCCAGATGACGATGTCGATGTCGCGCCCGAGCGTTGTCAGGAGGCGGAGCAGACGTTTCGAGCGAGTACTCGCGGAAGTCGCTCCGCAGGAGCCGAGACACGTCGGGCTGGGACAGACCGAGATCGGCGAACACGTTGCCGCTCCCGCGTTCCACAGCCGTGTCGGTGGGTTCCACGGCGTCAATCTCCAAGATGCGTGTCACGGATGTCGGCGTCATGCCATCAACCACACCCCGCTCACCTCTCCACCTCCGCCCACAACACCACCAGCGTCGTGCAATCCAGGCACATCCCCGGATCCGTATAGATCATCCGCGAATGCCGCCCCTTCGCCCCGAACACGTCGTTGATCAGATGCGACGCCCCGTTCAATGCCTGCGGCTGCTCGGTGAAGTCCAGAGTCGCCTGCACCGATCCCTCTACGCGCACGATACGCTTGATCCGGGACAGCTCACCCACGGCGGACTTCAACTGCGCAATCGCGTTCAGCGCCGAGATCCGGAACGACTGGTACCCGTCCTCGACCGTCAGCTTGTCCCCGAGCTTCCCGGTGTACTTCATCTCGCCGTCAATCCAGGGGAGCTGGCCCGACGTGTAGATGACCCCGTTCACCTCGACCCAGGGCTCGTAGTCCCCCACGGCGGAAGGCACGCTCGGTAGCTCCAACCCCAGAGCCTTCAGCCGCTCTTCGGGTGTCAGACCGTCCAGAGTTCCGTTTTCCCTGTCTTCCCCGGCAGATTCGGTCGTCATGATGTCTCCTCGCTGGCATTCGTCGCGCGATGGGTCCGGCACCGGGGGCACCGGAGGTCTCCGGGAACGCCGCCTGCGGTCCGGTGAATGCCCCGGCGATCTCGCCGGAAGTCGACGGACGACCGCACCACCACAACCGCCTGAGGCTCGTCGTTCGCCGCGCTCCCGACGACCTCTTGTCGCTCAGGCGCTTGGAGACGATCCTGCGCGAGACCGTCTCCGGGCCGCAACGGATGAGCGCGCTCACCGGCCCGAGGTCAGGTTCGCTCTGAAGGCCTTCTTGATGCGGGCCGCATCGCGAGGGGCGACGCCTGCCGCTTCAGCGTGTCTTCCCCAGTCCCTGACCGAGGCGCCGATCTCGTCAAGTATCTCCTGGGCTCTGCGCTTCTTCATGCCGATGGAGGCGGCGAACTGCAGGATGTCGTCAAGCTCGAAGCCGCTCCGGCGCCCGGCCAGGCTCATCTGGTGGTCGCGGGTCCATGTGCCGCCCGGATTGCAGGCGTAGGTGACGTCATATGCCGGTGACAAGGACCAGTTCCCGAGTCGGTCCATCAGGAACGCGATGTTCTTGACGTGGTCATCCTGGTTGCGACCGATGACGTTGAAGACCGCACGGCGAAACTGCTCCTCGACTGCAACCATGCCGAGACCCAGGTCGCGAATCGTCATGACGGCCTGTTCGTAGGAGTAGGCGGATGGGTCGTTGAAGTCGAAGTGCCGCATCGCTCCCAGTGACTGCATGTGGATCTTGCGACCGGCGCCGTCACGGTCGAATCGCTTCGTCATGAAGTGACTGCGGTCGGCCTCGTGGTGGAGCCGGCACTTGGACATCGTGATGCCGGCCGCGCGCGCCATGAGTGCGTAGGCGTATTCGATCCTGCCGCAGCCCTCGGGATCGGCCAGCTCCTTGTCCCTGTTGTCCGAAACGCCGTCGAACTTCAGCAGCCAGTGCTCGAAGCCCGGCCCGGCATCAAGCTGCCCGGATCGGAATTCGCCGGTGTTCGGGTTCCAGGCGAGTACGGCCTTGGCCCGCGCGCCACCCGCCGACGTGCCCACGCTCAGGATGTCCTCGAGAGCCTCCGTGTCGTGCTTTCCGTCGAATCGCCCGGCAAGGTTTGCGCGTTCGTCGAGCACGCGGTTCGCCAGGTCGACAAGCCGGGCGACTTCCAGCGTGCTCGCTCTGGTGCGTCTGCGAAGCGCCGGCTCGAACTCGAGGGCACCGATGCCGGCGTCGACGAAAGCCGGGTCGTACTGGAAGACCCCGAGGGCGCGCGTCTCGTCCCATGACACCGCCCCGATGCGTCGGCCCCAGGGTGAGCAGTTACCCGTAGCGATTGCATCGCGGTCGTGCAGGTCGCGAGCACCGTCTGCGTCTCGGGCGTCATCGCTGCTGTCGGTATCATGCCGGGCATGGCCGGCTCCGGCGTGATCGCGGGTTTCGCGGAACACGAGCGATACCGCGAGCGGACCCGGGGGGACGGAGTGGACCAACGGAGAAAGCAGATGGATTTCGTGACTGCGCCGGAACTGGAAGCCATCGAATGGCTCAACACCGACGAGCCCGTCCTGCTCGGCGCGTTGCGCGGCAAGGTCGTTCTGATCGAGGCGTTCCAGATGCTGTGTCCGGGATGCGTTTCCCACGGTCTGCCTCAGGCCATGCGCGTGCATCGGGTCTTCGATCGCGGCGAGGTCGCCGTCATCGGACTGCATACGGTCTTCGAGCACCACGAGGCGCAGGGTTCCGGCACAGCGCTGGCCGCGTTCCTGCACGAGTACAAGATCGAGTTTCCGGTCGGGATCGACGCGCCGTCCGACCGCGGCGGGCTGCCGAAGACGATGGCCCGCTACGGCATGCAGGGAACCCCGACCCAGATTCTTGTCGATCGTCGGGGACGCCTGCGGAAGCAGAAGTTCGGCTGGGAAGATGATCTCGTCCTCGGCGCCGAGATCATGGCACTCGTTCACGACGGCGGGGACGCATCGACGGCGGGAGACGCGAAGGAAGACGGCGACGGCTGCACGGCTGGAGGATGCAGCCCGACCAGAGGGCTATGAGGGCAAGCCGCTTCCGCCGGAATCGAATCGGCATCCGCTCCGGCTGCCGCGCAAGGCCGGGTCTTGCCTCCACCGAATCGTGGTTCCCCGAGCGCACCGTCGCATGCGTGAATGTTCTGTCCCATGAACCTGACCCTCTCGCCCTCCTTGGCGGCCTGGTGGCGGGAAATCCGCGCCGTCGTCAACCTCGCGGCGCCGCTCGCGCTGAGCCACCTGTCGTACATGGCCATCATGCTGACCGACGTCGTCATGATGGGGTGGATCGGCACCGACGCCATCGCCGCGGGCTCGCTCGCGCGCGACTTCTTCTGGGTGCCGAGCTGCTTCGCGCTGGGCCTTCTCACCGGCGCGACGCCGATCATGGCGCAGCATCTCGGCGCGCGCAGGTACCGCCGGGTGAGGCCCGCGGTGCGCAACGCCGCGTGGCTCGCCCTCCTGCTCACGATCCCCGTCTCCGTCGCCGCCTGGTACTCCAGCCCGATTCTCGTGCTCCTGGGCCAGGAGCAGCAGGTCGCCGACAGCGGCCAGTCCTATCTCAGGTATCTCCTCTGGGGCCTGCTTCCGTCGCTCTGGTTCGCGGTGCTCACGGAGTTCCTCGCGGCCCATGCCCGCCCGCGCGCGGTGTACGTGGTGACGCTCATCGCCATCGCGCTCAATGCGCTGCTCGACTACGCGCTGATGTTCGGCAACCTCGGCGCGCCGAACATGGGGCTCGAGGGCGCCGGCGTGGCGAGCCTGGTCGTGAACTGGTTCATGTTCCTGGCGCTCCTTGGCTTCGTCCTGACCGACCGGCAGTTCCGCCGGTACCGCCTTCTCGGCTACCTGTGGCGTATCGAGCGGCCGGTGATGACCGAGATCGTCAGGGTCGGCAGCCCCATCGCCGTCACCGAGATCGCCGAGATGGGCATGTTCTTCGTGACCACTCTGCTGATGGGTCTGCTCGGCGTCGAAGCGCTGGCGGCCCATGCGGTGACCAGCCAGTGCTACGCCGTCGTGTTCATGATCCCGGTGGGGCTGGCCCAGGCGGGCGCGGTTCGGGTCGGACGCGCGGCGTGGCGGCGTTCTTCATGGTCTCCGATGCGGTGCAGATTGCGGCGCGCGGCGCACTGCAGGGCCTCAAGGACACGGTGATGCCGATGGTGATCGCACTGGCCACCGGCTGGGGCATGGGATTTCCCACGGCGGTGGTGCTCGGATTCGTCCTGGACTTCGGTGGACCGGGCATCTGGGCCGGCATGGCGGTCGCCATGACGGGTGCGGCCTGTCTTCTGATCCGGCGTTTTCGCCGGCAGGCGAGACTGTTTGCGGCGCAGGCCTGATAGCCGCCGTGCCCGGGTTCGAATGGTGGTATCCGTGGAGGCAGCCGTGTCGCCGTCGTCGGTTCCGAACGGCTGGTATAGCATGTGCCGCCGACATTCATGAGGAGGGTGCTCGCATGCTCATTCGGACCATGAACCAGCTCGAGGCCAAGGGTCGGGTCATCTCCATCTCCCACGGCAAGGCATCGGCGGTGCGACTGCTTACCCGGTCCGACGGAGTCGGCTTCAGCGTTTCCGAGGCGAGAGCGAGCGCGGGAAAGTACTCGGACCTCTGGTACAAGAACCATTGGGAGGCGAACTACGTGCGCTCCGGCCGCGGCGTGCTCGAGGATCGCACCACCGGAGAGAAGTGGTCTCTCGAACCCGGCGTTCTGTACTGCGTCGGTCCCACCGACCGCCACCGGATCACGCGGAATCCCGACGAGGGACTGCGCATCATCAGCGTCTTCAACCCGCCCATCATCGGCGAGGAGACCCACGACGAAGATGGCGCCTATCCCCCCACCGGCGATATCCCGCCCGGCCAGCCGCGCATGTTCGTGAAGACGGTCGGGGACGTGCGCAACGCCGGACAGGAACTCGAGCTCGCGGACGGTGCGGTCGTCAGCACTCGCTACCTCACCGCCGCCGACAACCTCGGTTTCTCGCTGCACGGGGTGCGCTTGCGGGCCGGCGCTTCGCTGGAGCTCTGGTACAAGCACCACTGGGAGGCGAATCTGATTCTCGAGGGCTCCCTCGACGTGACGGACCACGCAAGCGGCGAAACCCATCGCCTCGAACACGGCGCCCTCTATCTCGTCGGCCCCACCGACCGCCACCGGATCGCGACGCGGAACGGTGTGCATCTCATCAGCGTGTTCAATCCGCCGCTGACCGGCCGCGAGAGTCACGACGAGGACGGTGCCTTTCCTCCGACGGGGCCGATTCCCCCCGGCCCACCCCGGGCGGACAATTCGTAGCGCGCGGCTGGAGGCGCGGACGGCCGTCTGTCCCCGGGGTCGCGCCTCCGGCCTTGACGCGCAGCACGGAACCGTGACACCCCGGATCTCGCAGGGGTGCAGTGGTCAAACCGTCTCGCGGTCGAGGCGCGTGCGGCCCGCGGGTCGGGCCAGGTGAGCGTGACCGGCGCATTCGCCGGCATCGCGGAGACTTGAAGTGTGATGCCCCTCTCGGGGCCGGAGAGCTCGATGACGTGGCGCTTCAGCCACCTGATCGCAGGCGATCGTCACCCATCTCCACACGGGAAGTGAAAGAGGACACTTCCCGCCACGCCAATGTGTAGACTCCGGCTTCGGCCATGGGGAGCAGCGCCGTGACCCGGACTGCCCGCGAGTACATGGGCGAACGCGCGATCGAGGCGCTTCGCCGGCCGGCGCTCGAGGAGGCGCGCGGTCTTCCGGCCTCGTTGTACACCAGCCGGGAGTTCTTCGACCTCGAACAGCGCCGTCTGTTTCCGCGCACCTGGGTCGGCATTGCGTTCGATACCGACGTGCCCGCTCCCGGAGACGCGATACCGCTCACTGTGTGCGAACTGCCCGTCATTCTCGTGCGCGACGACAGCGGCGAGGTGCGCGTCCTGCACAACGTCTGCCGCCACCGCGCGACGATGGTGCTCGAACGGCCGGCCCGGGGACTGCGTACATTCAAGTGCCCCTACCACGGTTGGGTGTACGGCACGGACGGCTCGCTCAAGGCCACACCGTTCTGGGACGGCACCCCCGACTCGCACCGGTGCCCGGTCGATGCAGCCGACAATGGCCTCGTTCCGGTACGTTCCGCGGTGTGGAGTCACGTGGTGTTCGTGAATCTCGATGGCCGCGCGGGGCCGCTCGACGTCTATCTCGCACCCATGACGGCGGAGCTCGATCACCTGGACATTCAGGGGCTCGAGCTCGGACATCGTCTCGACTGGAGGTTCAAGGCGAACTGGAAGCTGGTGATGGAGAACTGGGAGGTCTACCACCACGTCTGGGTCCATGAAGGCGTTTTCGACAAGATGTCCGACGAGGTCGATCTGGACACGGGTGAGCCATACACCGAAATGATCGCCGACGGCAACGTGATGATTCTTCGATACAAGAAGACTCGCCCGCCGCCGGCCTCGCCGCCGACGAACGGCCCGACGCTCCCTCGCGTCCCGACCCGGTACGAGAAAACCGCACCGACCGGAGTCGCCAACGCGGTGTTGCCGAATACCACTGTCACCATCGGCCCCGTCGCCTATGCACCGGCAATCTACGTGCCGATCGCTCCCGATCTGACGGAGGCGCGCATGGCGTGGTACTTCGCGCCCGGCGCCGCGACCGGTGCGGAATTCTCGGCGAGCCGCGAAGCGATTCTCGACCGATGGCTCGGACCTACCCGCAAGTTCGAGGACGGCCAAGGGATCCGTGCGCAGGATCATCGCTGCATGGAGCTGCAGCAGGCGGCACGCTGCTCTCCGGTCGCCAATGACGTCAAGTTCTCGGCCACATGGGAAGCCAACGTACGCTACTTCCAGGACTGGCTCGTGACACGCATCGACGCCCGGCTCGCCTGACCCGACACAATCCATTGCCTTGCGCCGCCAACCTTGATGCGTAGCACCGAACCGTGACACCCGAAGCGATCCTCGGTCACCGGCCTCGGCTACTGAGCCAGGCGCAACGCGAGTTCTTCTTCGCGAATGGATATCTGCTGGTCGAACAGGCCCTGGACGCGGCCGGGCTCTCCCGCCTCAGGGAGGCATTCGCGACGCTGGAGAAGAAGGGCGAGGAGCCGGACTGCCCGGCCGACTTCGAGTTCGAGACCCTGCCCGATGGACGTCGCCGCCTGCGCCAGGTGCTGTGCGCGGCCGACCACCATCCGGACATCTGGAAATTCGTGTCGAGCGCGCCGATGACCTCGTTTGCCGCGGACGTGGTCGGCCCCAACGTTCAGTTCCGGGAAGCCGGCATTTCGTACAAGTTCCCGGGCGGGCGTGGCTTCGGCTGGCACCAGGACATCGTGTTCTTTCCCTCCAGCAATCGGTCGCCGATCATGACCCTCACCTTCGTCGAGGACGTCGACGCCGAGATGGGACCGACCCGCGTGATCCCCGGCTCGCATCTCGGCGAGGTCTACGATCACTACGATGCGGACGGAAACTGGCTCGGTCTCATCGGCGAGCACGTGAAGTCGCGGGTACCGGTGTCGGAGTCGGTGGCAATCACCGGTCCCGCCGGATCGGTGCTGCTCACGAGCTGCGCCATCGTGCACGCGGCGGGGGAAAATCGTTCCGCGCGTGACAGACCGATGGTGCTGGCCGGTTACGCAAGCGCCGACACCGTTTCGTACGGCGGCATCCCCTACAAGTCGCGATACCGCTGGCGGATCGTGGAAGGTGAGCCGACCCGCGAGATTCACAGTGATGCACTGCGCTTGAAGCTGCCCCCGGACTGGGACGCGTACGAGGGGATCCGCATCGACAATCTGCACCAGCGACAGGACAACTGAGCCCGGCCCGCACCCGCCGGCCGGACGCGATCTCGTCGTCGGCCAGCGCCGAGCGCGCGACCCTGACCGGCGATCGCGGCGCGCAGCAACATGCTGGAATCGGTGACGGTGATGCCGCGTTCGGCGTCCACGCCCTTTGCCCCCGCCGTGAGCAGCCAGGTGCGCCAGTCCACACGGCGTTCTCCAGAATGACTGCACCTCGGCTTCGGTGCTGCGGCCGTGCATGGCGGCCCGAACGCGCAAGGCACGGTGCACCTCGTCCGACAGGTTTCGCACTGTCAGCATCGCCACCATTCAACATCTCCAAATTGCATGCATTTCATCAATCGCCACCGACCGCTACTGCAAGGAGGAGCGAGTGGCGGGGCGGGCGGGCGAGTTCTGAGCAGCTTTGCGACGTCGGAAAGCCGGGTGGCGCGCCGAGAATGACGCTGACGGTGGTCGGACGGCTCGATCAGGCGGCACGCGCCGGGACCGCTGCGCCGACGCCTTCCGTCCGCCAGCGCTCGAGCAGGGCATCCATCTCCGACTTCGCCTCCACGACGTGACGATCCTTGACGTGACCGTAGCCCCGGATCAATTCGGGGATCGACGCAATGTCTACCGCGAGCGCAAGGTTCTCCGAGCGAAGCCCCGCGAGCAGCTCCTCCACCGTTGCGAAGTACTCCTCGATGAGCCGCCGCTCCATGCGGCGCTCGGCGGTGTAGCCGAATGGATCGAACGGCGTTCCGCGCAGGAACCGCATCTTCGCCACGAGCCCCAGCACGCGCCACATCCAGGGGCCGTAGGTGCGCTTGCGGGGCTCGCCGGTCACCGGGTCTCGACGCGCGAGCAGGGGCGGCGCGAGGTGGAAGGTCACTGTGAGATCCCCTTCGAAGGCCGCCGCGAGCCGCTCCCTGAAGGCGCCGTCGGTGTAGAGGCGGGCCACCTCGTACTCGTCCTTGTACGCCATCAGCTTGTAGGCGTAGCGGGCGACGGCGCCGGAAAGCGATTCGCCGCTGCCGAGCGAGCGTTCGGCCTCGCGGACCCGTTCGACGAGATCGCGATACCGTGCCGCCCACGCCGCGTTCTGCCACGCGGTGAGGTCCGCTGTCCGCCGCCCGACAAACTCGTCCAGGGACTCCGGTGCGGCAGGCTCCAACCCTTGGTCGCGCTGGAGCGCCAGGCGCTCCACCGCCTCGAGGTCGCGCGCGGCCCGCCGGCCCCACCGGAACGCCTCGCGGTTCATCTCCACCGCGAGCCCGTTGAGCTCGACGGCCCGTTCGATGGCGGCACCGGAGACCGGGACGAGCCCCTGCTGGTATGCGAATCCGAGGAGGAAGAGGTTGCTCGCGATCGCGTCTCCGAGGAGCCGGGTCGCGATGCGGGTGGCATCCAGGAGCTGGACGTTCCCGGCCCCTGCCGCGGTGCGAATCCGCCCGACGATGGAGTCGGTCGGAAACTCGAGGTCCGGGTTGCGGGCGAACTGCCCCGTGATCTGCTCGTGGGTGTTGACGATGACCCTGGTGCGCTCCGGGTGCATCACGTTGAGCGCGAGGTCGCCGGAGGCGACGAGGCTGTCGCAGCCGAGCACGAGATCCGCCGCACCGGCGTTGAGGCGGATGGCGCGCATGTCCTCGGAACGCGCCGCGATCCGCACGTGGCTCGTGACCGCGCCGCCCTTCTGGGCCATCCCGAACTGGTCGACGGTCGAGAACGCGATGCCCTCCAGATGGGCGGCCATGGTGACCAGCGCTCCGATGGTGACGACCCCGGTGCCGCCCACCCCGGCGACGAGGATGCTGAAGGGGCGACCGCCGTCGAGGCTCGGACGGTTCGGCTCGGGCAGAGCGGCGAGCCCGGCGGGGACCTCGATACGCGCCCCGCCCCGGCGCGGCTTCGCGCCCTGCACGGACACGAAGCTCGGACAGAAGCCTTCGACACAGGAGAAGTCCTTGTTGCAGGCGGACTGGTCGATGCGGCGCTTGCGCCCGTACTCGGTGTCGAGCGGTAGCACCGAGAGACAGTTCGACTTCGCGTTGCAGTCCCCGCAGCCCTCGCAGACCCGGTGGTTGATGAACGCCCGGCGGTCCGGGTCCACCATCGCCCCGCGCTTTCGCCGCCGGCGCTTCTCCGCCGCGCAGGTCTGGTCGTAGATGAGGACGCTCACGCCCGGCACCTCGCGCAGCTCGCGCTGGACCCGGTCGAGCTCGCGCCGGTGGGCGATGCGGGTTCCGGGCGCGAACCGAGCGGTGGAGCCGTACTTCTCCGGCTCGTCGGTGACCAGCCAGATGGTATCGACCCCCTCGGCCCGCACCTGGCGACTGATGGCGGTCGGATCGAGCGGCCCGTCGTGCGGCTGGCCGCCGGTCATCGCCACCGCGTCGTTGAACAGGATCTTGTAGGTGATGTTGACGCCGGCCGCGACGCACGCCCGAACCGCCAGCAGTCCCGAGTGGTAGTAGGTGCCGTCGCCGAGGTTCTGGAACACGTGACCGGTCCCGACGAAGGGGGCCTGCCCCATCCAGTTCACGCCCTCGCCGCCCATGTGGGTGTGGGTGACGTTGCCGCGATCCATGTAGGTGGCCATGAAGTGGCAGCCCACGCCTCCCAGGGCGCGGCTGCCGTCCGGCACCCGGGTCGAGGTGTTGTGCGGACAGCCGGAGCAGAAGTAGGGGGTTCGTGCGATGTCGAGCGCCTTGCGGGCGCGAGCCTGTCGGGCCTTCGCCTCGACGAACGCGATCCGATCGTCGATGCGGCTTGACGTGTGGAAGTGACGAATGCGCTCGGCGATGGCGCGCGCCACGTCCTCGGGAGAGATTTCCGGAAAGCCGGGCAGCAGCACCCTGCCCGCTTCGTCCTTCTGCCCGATGACCCGCGGGCGCCGCTCGTCGGGCAACGGATAGAGGGCGTTCCTCACCTGGAGCTCGCTGAGGGTCACCTTCTCCTCGACCACGAAGAGCTCCTCGAGCCCGTCCGCGAAGTCGCGTACCGTCTCCGTGTCGAACGGGAACGGCATCGCGAGCTTGAGCACCGTGATCCCGATGTCGTCCGCGGTCCGATCGTCGATGCCGAGATCGAAGAGCGCCTGGCGCACGTCGTTGAATGCCTTGCCGGTGGCGATGATTCCGTAGCGCGGGCGACGGCTCGCAACTGTCACTCGGTTCAGCCGGTTGGCCCGCGCGTACGCCACCGCCGCGTCGAGCTTGTAGATCCGATGGCGGGGTTCCATCTGGTACCAGAAGTCGGGGATCCGGAGGTTGAGCCCGTCCGGAGGCATCTCGAACTCTTCCGGAATCACGATTGCGGGTTCGAACGGATCTGCCGTGAGGGGCGCGCTCGCGTCCACCGTATCGGGCACGGCCTTGTAGCCCACCCACGCGCCCGAGAACCGTGAGAGCGCAATGCCGTGCAGGCCGTAGCTCAGCACTTCCTGCACGGTCGCGGGATACAGAAACGGCATCATGAGCTCGACGAAGGCGAACTCGTGGGCGGCCGGCGCGTCGGTGGAGGTGAGCGCGTGGTCGTCGCCGACCATGACCAGCACTCCGCCGTGGCGTGAGCTTCCCGCCATGTGGCCGTGGCGAAGCGCGTCCATGCTCCGGTCGAGGCCCGGCCCCTTGCCGTACCACATGGAGAAGATTCCGTCGTGACGGCAGTCGCCGAACGACGTCGCCTGCTGGGTGCCCCAGATTGCGGTCGCGGCCAGGTCCTCGTTGATGGCCGGCTGGAAGTGGATGTTGGAATCGGGGAGAAATCGCTTCGCGGACCACAGCTCCTTGTCGATGTTGTGCATCGGCGAGCCGCGGTAGCCGGTAACGTAGCAGGCGGTGTCCAGCCCCGCCGCGCGGTCGCGAATACACTGCATCATCGCGAGCCGCACGAGCGCCTGGCTGCCCGTGATGTGGACCCGTCCTTCCCGGTTTTCGTACTTGTCGTCCAGCGAAACCGCTGCGAGTTGCATGTCCACCCTCCAGTCACGGCGAACGAGCGGGTGGGCGTGGCGCACGGCATTTGCCGAGATCCATCGCCCTTTCTCTTCCGACCCCGTCTTCGTGTACGAGGTCGAGTTTAGCCCGCATTCACCATCGCTGCCGGGGGGGCGGGTCGACCGCGAGACATGCAGGAGACGCGATCGAACATCGTCGCCATGAAGGGATGCGACGAATCCCCGCGGCTCTGCCGCGACGTGTGTCGCTACTGCGGGCGGAGCCCGTTTCAGCCGACCGAGAGCGTCGCGTTGCGCACGTCCGTGACCAGCATGTGGGACGGCGTATGGGTGATTGCGATCGGCGGACGCGCCGAGCGCACTGCTACCTGGGGGGTGATGCCGCAGGCCCAGAACACCGGAATCCGACCGGCTTCGACGACGGGATCGTCTCCCTGCCAGGCGCGCTCCACGTCCTCGATTCCGATTCGCTCCGGCATGCCGAGGTGCACCGGCGCGCCGTGGACCCGCGGGTATCGGCTCGTGATTTGCACGGCCTTGATGGCGTCGGCCGGCGTGAACGGCCGCATCGACACCACCATCCGGCCGCGGAAGCGGCCGGCCGGTGTGCACTCGATGTCGGTCAGGTACACCGGGCACAGGCTGCCGTCGCGCCAGTGCCGGATCGGCAGACCGGCGTCGATCAGGGCTTCCTCGAAGGAGAAGGAGCAACCGAGCGCGAACGCCACGAAGTCGTCCCGCCAGAGGTCCTCGATGCTTCGCACGTCTCCGTCGAGCTCACCGTCACGGAATACCCGGTAGCTCGGGAGGTCGGTTCGAAGGTCGAGGTCCTCGCCAAGTTCCGGTAGGTGGGGACTGCCCGGCTCCGACATCGCGAGCAACGGGCAGGGCTTGGGGTTGCGCTGACAGAACCGGGCGAACTCGTCGGCGTAGTCCGCCGGCAGGATGGCGAGGTTCGCCTGGACGTACCCCTTCGCCAGCGCCCCGGTGTGGCCGTGGAACCGACCGGCGCGAATTCTGCGCCGGACCTCGACGGGGTCCGTGGTGTTCCAGTCGAGACCGAGCCCGTGGGCGGCCTCCGCGACGGTGGTTGTGGTGGCGCTCATGGCTGCTCCCCCCCGGATTCGGACATTCCGCATGGCGTGTCGACAAGTCTAGCCTGAACTTCCGAGAGAAATCTCCTGTAGTTTCAGTATATCTCATTGATTCTCATCGATTTGTTGGGCAGAGATTCTGTTGTTTTGTGTCCATGTAAATGGAGGAGATATCCAGACTCTATGCTTGATTATGTCGA
>JAJDUQ010000225.1 GCA_022826505.1 Gammaproteobacteria bacterium | reverse complement strand
GTCGAGCTCGCGCTCCATCCACTCGGGGTCGGCGAGTGACGCGGGATCGATGACCACGCTCAGCATGTTGTTGCGGATGGTGTCGAGGTCCGCGGTCCCCGGATGCGAGGTCTCGCCGCCGCCGACCACGCCGGCCAGCAGTTCCGCGGCGAACAGCATGCCGTAGCCCTTGTGCAGCCCGAGCGGCAGGAGCGCCCCGCGCAATGCCTCGTCGTCCGGGAACATGACCTTGGGATCGGTCGTCGGCCGGCCCTGGGCGTCCACCAGCGTCCCCGGCGTGATCTGCTCGCCCTTGTTGAGCGCGACCCGGACCTTTCCCAGGGCGATGAGGCTGGTGGCCATGTCGAGGAGGAACGGCTCGTGCCGCGCGGTGCCGGGCACCCCGATGGATATGGGATTGGTGCCGAACCGCGCGTGGCTGCCGCGATAGGGGGCGACCAGCGGCGGGTGGCCGGTGACGTTCACGAAGTGGATGGAGACGAGTCCCGCCGCCACCGCCATCTCGGAGTAGGCGCCGATGCGGCCGAGGTGGTGGACGTTGCGCAGCGCCGCCACCACCGCTCCGAGCTCGCGCGCCCGCCCGACCAGCCGCTCCATCATCTCCGCCCCGACCCGCTGGCCGAACCCCATGCCGCCGTCGAACACCATCACCGCGCCGCCGTCGCGCACCAAGGACAGTCCGGTGTTGGGACGCGCGGTCCCGTTTCCGATGTTGTGGACGTAGTGGGGAATCATCCCGACGCCGTGGCTGTCGTGGCCCCGGAGATTCGCGTCCACCAAGTGATCGGCCACCTGGGCGGCCTCGGCGGCTTCGCTGCCCGCGCGTTCGAGCAGGGTGTGCACGACGCGCCGCAACTGGATATCGGTAAAGTGGTGCATGGCGGCGGGCATTTTGCCAGGATCGGCGCTCGGATTCTGCGGCCCCGGTCATCGGGCAGCAATTCCCGCCAAGCCCGAAATCGCCCGCCAAACGGACCGGATCAAGCGCCCGGACGGCTGGAACCGGTTCGAAACCGCGCCGTGGAGCAGCACCTCGAGGCGCTGGCGGGAATTGCTGGTCATCGGGAGGACTGTACTCCTTCACCCTCCGAGTCCCGTATCGGGCGACGAGGAACGACGGCAGAATTCGGACGTCCGTTGGTCCGGCCGCCAATGCGAACCGTCCGGCGCCGGTGCCCGCGGACCTGTGCCGTTGCCGTTCCGTGCGACGCCGGTCTCGGCCAATCGGCCACCCGAGCCCGTTGCAAGTGGCAGTGGCGCCCGTCGCCGGGCACCCGCGAGGCTTGCCGTGCCGAACCGGAAACCACCAAGCGGTGCGAGTCGCAGCGTCAGCCTGCTCAAGGAGACGCGCTTTCGGCGCCTGTGGCTGACCGGCGGGCTCGGCTGGACGGTGCGCTGGCTGGAGATTCTCTCGGTAGCGCTGTACGCGCTGGAGGCCAGCGGGTCCGCGTTCGTCGTCGCCTCGATGATGTTCGCCCGCATGCTGCCCACCGTGCTGTTCGGCGGACTCGCGGGGGTGATCGCGGCACGCTTCGAGCGCCGCAACCTGCTCGCACTCGGCCTCGCGGGCATGTGCCTCAACGCGGCGGTTCTCTCCGCCCTCGGTCTCACCGGTGTCCTCTCGATCTGGTACATCGCGGCCGGCGCCAGCTTGAGCGGGGTGTTCTGGTGCATGGAGTACTCGGTGCGGCGTACCCTGGTCGCAGACGTCGCGGGTATCGGGCGCATGGGCAATGCCGCCGCCATCGACTCCGCGACTCTCCACCTCACCCGCCTCGTCGGTCCGCTCGCCGGGGGCGTGCTCTATGGCGCTCTCGGCCTCACCGGCGTCTACCTGCTCAGCACCGCGCTCTATGCTGTCGCGCTCGTCAATGTCGCCACCCTCCAACCGGGAGCGAGACGTCCGATCGCGGTGGGCGTGTCGTGGCTGCACAGCCTCCGGGAAGGCTTCGCGCAGGTGCGGCGCCACCGGATCATTGCCGGAACCCTGGCGGTGACGGTCATTCTCAACTTGTTCGGCTTTCCCTTCATCTCGATGATTCCGGTGATCGGAGAGGGCCGGCTTCACCTCGGCCCCGCGTTGATCGGCGTACTCATGTCGATGGACGGACTCGGCGCCCTCGTGGGGGCGTCGCTGATCGCGGTCGTCGTGCGTCCGGCTCTCTACATCCGGATCTACGCGGCCGGAGCCGCCCTGGTCCTGGCGATGATGCCGATCTTCGCTCTGTCCGTGCACTTTCCGCTGTCGCTCGGGGCCATGTTCATCGCCGGACTCGGCTTCTCGGGCTTTGCCGCAATGCAGAGCACCATCCTGCTCAGCCACACCCCGAGCGACAAGCGTCCGCTCCTGATGGGCGTGCTCACGCTGTGCATCGGCGCAGGGCCGGTCGGGCTCTTGCACCTCGGTCTTCTCGCGGAGTGGCTCGGTGCGCCGTACGCGGTCGCTGTCAGCGCAATCGAGGGACTGGCCGCACTGGCGCTGGCGGTGTTCGTGTGGCCTGAGCTGCGGGGAGCTCCCTCGGCGGTCGTCCCCTCTCCCGAATCCCCGAGCGGATGACTGGACCGGGATCATCCGCCATGACCGGACGAGTTGAGCCCAACGTCAGCCGCACGCCGGCCAGGCTGGAGGCGGCGGTCGTCATCTAGTTGTGTCTGTCCTCGGCTCGTTTCTCGGCCATGTATGCCACCACGATCGGAATGATGCAGCACACTACGGCAGCCCAGAACCAGAACAGGGCGCCACCGTCAAAGAACGTGTAGAACGCCTCGGCGCCTTCCCATGAAGTGATGGGGCTCGTGTCCATGTGTCAGTCTCCTGTTGTCAGCCTGATTCGTACGCTCGTCAGGACTTCTGCAGCAGCTTGGGATCGGTCTGGATGCTCTCGGGATAGGCGGCGTTCTCGATCTCCAGATCGAGACCCGTCTCCTGCACCGCGTCACTCGAACGCAGCACCCCGAGCATCTTGAACAGCCCGCCGAGCACGTAGCCCGGGATGAAGCCGAGCGCCACCATCACGAGCATGCCCATGAACTGACCGCCGAAGGTCGACGGCGGGATGGCATCGGAGAAGGCCGGATAGCCGCCCGCGAAGATGCCGACGCCGAGAAGACCGACGATGCCGCAGGTGCCATGCACCGAGACCGCGCCGACCGCGTCGTCGATGCCGAACCGCTCCAGGAGCTTCGCGGACATCGGGCCGATGAGACCGCCGGCGAACGCCAGCACGAAGGCGAAGCCGGGGTAGTACAGGTCCATGCCCGCAGCCACCGAGATGACCCCGCACAGGGCGCCGGACATCATCCAGAACGGATCGCGCGTCATCGTGTAGCACCCGATGATGCCCCCCGCGATTCCCATCAGGGTGTTGAAGGTGATTGTGGACAGCGTAGTCGGCATCCCGTAGATGTTGGTCCACTGCCCGGTGCCGCCGTAGAACAGGCAGCCGGCCAGGAAGCCGAAGAATCCCACCACGATTACCATCAGCCCCACCATCGTCATCGGCAGGCTGTGGCCGCGGATGATGTTGGCCGAGCCGTCGGCGTTGAAGCGACCGACCCGCGGGCCGAGGTGGATCAGGACCCCGAGGGCGAAGAAGCCGGAGATGATGTGCACCACCCCCGAGGCGCCGAAGTCGTGATAGCCCCACTTGGTGACCATCCAGCCGCCGGGGTGCCAGCCCCAGGAGGCGGAGAGGATCCACACCACCGAGCCGAGCACCACGGCGAGGATGATGAACGCCGACAGCCGGATGCGTTCGATCACCGAGCCGGACATGATTGACGCGGTGGTACAGGCGAACAGGGTGAACGCCCCCCAGAACACGCCCGTCGCGTTGTCGGCGAGGTTCGGCCCCATCGACGCGCTCCATGGCACCGCGGACGCGCCGTCCTCGAAGTTCGGGATGAAGCCTGCCGTCATCGACAGGTAGATCCACCACCCGAACATCCAGAACGTCGGGATCATGAAGGCGAAGGCGAGGACGTTCTTCGTGCCGGACGCGAGCGTGTGCTTCACTCGCGAGGCGCCCATTTCGTACATCATGAATCCCGCGTGAATCAGGATCATGATGGCGGTACACCAGTAGTAGTAGACCTCCAGGTTGATCGTGGTGGTCATGTTGATTGCGGCTTGCAGCTCTTCGGGACTCATTCCCTACCCTCCTTTGGTCGGATCCACTTCGGTCGGAACTTCAACTTCGGTCGGATTTCCGCACACCCGCATCCGCGGAGGTGGATGCGGTCCCCTCTGGCTGGCCCGACGACTGCGGCTTCTTGGAATTTGCGCCGCTCGCCACGACGTTCGCCGGCGTCCGCGCCGGCACTCGCTCCTCCCCCGCCACCGACCATCCAGGTCGGAATACGGTGCCGGCGACAGGCAGTCCATAGCCTGGGGGATCGAAAATTACAGGAAACTTCGGGGGCTTGACAGCGGCGCTCGGCCGACTTCAGACCAATGCACGGCGGCGGGGCATTGCCGCGAGTGCGGGCCTTGCCCGCACGGAGACCGATTCGAATCGCAAATCTGCGCACCGGGCGCCGCCGGCGTCACGAACGCGCGTGCTCCAGGCTGTCGGGGACGCAGGCCCGGCCGACATGGAGCGGTGTCGGTGGGGAGACGGCGGGCGGTGGCGCAATTCGCGGCGCCCGTTTAGTCTGATCCCCATGCGATCGCGGCTACATTCTCCGCTCACCCGGGTCCAGCGCGTGTCCCGCGGGCGCGACCCCGCTCGTCAGGGGTACGCCGCGGGAGCGCCCGACCGGAACGCTTTCCCCTGGAGCCGCGCGCGGTGAGGCGCTTCATCAACCGCCATCCCCTCTGGTCCCTCGCGATTCTCCTTGCGATCGCGGTGCTCCTCTGGCTGATCATCGCGCCCTGGCCGGCAGGGCTCGTCGCGGCGCTCGGACGCAAGAAGATCTTCCTCAACGCGCTGTTCAACGGGATCACCCTCGGCGGCCTCTACTTCCTGGTGGCGAGCGGGTTCACGCTGATCTTCGGGCTGATGCGCAACGTCAACCTGGCACACGGGTCGCTCTATCTCCTCGGCGGCTACATCGGCTACGAGATAACCGAGTGGACCGGCTCGTGGATGTTCAGCTTCGTCGTCGCATTCGCGGCGGTCGCGATTGTCGGCATCATCCTCCAGGTCACGATCTTCCGCTGGATGGAAGGGCAGGACCTTCGCCAGACCCTCGTCACCATCGGGGTCTCCATCGTGGCGGCGGACATCATGCTCTGGATCTGGGGCGGCGACTTCTACCAGATCCTCCCCCCCGACTGGCTCGTGGGGGCTGTCGAGACACCGCTCATCTCCTCCATCAGCCGTCGTACCGGCAATCCGATCTACCTCAAGTACCCGATGGTGCGGCTCGTGATATTCGCTGCCGCGGTAGTCATCGGGATGGTGATGTGGTGGCTGCTCAACCGCACCCGGGTCGGGATGATGATTCGCGCCGGAGTGGACGACCGCGACATGCTGGCTGCGAGCGGAGTGCGGATTCAACTCGTCTTCGTCGTCGTCTTCGCGTTCGGAGCCGGGCTTGCCGGCCTGGCCGGGGTCGTCGGAGGGACGTTCCAGTCGCTGGCCCCGGGGGAGGACATCCGGTTCCTTCTGGCGTCGCTGGTGGTGGTCATCGTCGGCGGCATGGGGTCGATCACCGGCGCGGCGCTGGGTGCATTGCTGATCGGACTCGCCGAGCAGTTCGGCTCGGTGTACATGCCGACCTACGCGGTGGTCGGCACGTTTCTCGTCATGGTCGCGGTGCTCGCATTTCGCCCGCGCGGTCTGCTCGGGAGGAAGTGACGAGTGGCGGCGACCGAACACGCGGTTTCGGCGCAAGTCGAACGCCTGCCCGCCCCCGTCGCGGGCCGGGGTGCCGATGCGAACCCGCAGTGGGCCGCGGGCGCAAGGCGGCATGCATCCTCTCCGCCGGACTGGCTCCGGCGAATCCACCCCGCAACCTGGCTGCTCGCGGTGTTCCTGCTGTTCCTGCCCGCGTTCGCCAACGACTTCATCCAGCTCCAGGTCTTCGGCTGGGCCTTCGTGCTCGGGATGATCGCGCTCAGTCTGATGTTCCTCGCGGGCTACGGCGGGATGGTGAGCCTGGTGCAGATGACCGTGGCGGGCTGTGCCGGCTACATGTACGCGATCTTCGGGCACAGTGCGTTCATGGAGATCAGCCTGGGATGGCCGTGGTGGGCGACCATTCCCGTCGCCCTGTTCATCGCGGTTGTCTTCGGGACCGTCTCGGGGGCGCTGGCGGTCCGGACCGAGGGGATCTACACGATCATGATCACTCTCGCGATCGCCTCCGCGTTCTTCTACTTCACGCGTCAGAACTACACCATCTTCAACGGATTCAGCGGCTTCAACGCGGTCAAGCCGCCCCCGCTGTTCGGCGTGGACTGGAAGCAGGCGACGCCGTTCTACTACCTGAGCCTGTTCTTCGCGACCGCGAGCTACCTCGTGGTGCTCTACGTCTCGCGGTCCTCGTTCGGGCTCGCGCTCCAGGGCGTGCGCGACAACGCCAGGCGCATGGAGGCGCTCGGCTTCAACGTCACCGCGCACCGGATTGCCGCATACAGCTTCGCGGCGGTGATCGCCGCCGTCGCGGGCATCCTGCTCACCTGGCTCAACGGGCAGATCTCGCCGGGCACGGCGGGGGTCGGGCCGGTGATCGACATTCTCATCATCGCCGTCGTGGGTGGCCTGCGCCACCCCATCGGACCGTTCATCGGGGCCTTCATCTACGTCGTGCTCCGAACCTTCGCGCTGGACGCCCTGGTGGCGGTGGGACTGCCGCCGGAGCGGTTTCAGCTCCTGATCGGACTGGGATTCCTCCTCATCGTGCTGTTCTCGCCCGACGGGGTGCTCGGTCTGTGGTCGCGCTGGCGCGCCCGGCTGCGGATCCGGCGCAGCGAACCGTAGAGATGGTCAGCGTCGCCGAACGGCTCTCCGCCGCGGGCACCGCGAATGCGCTGGAGCTGCGCGGGGTCAGCCGACTGTTCGGAGCCCTGGTGGCGCTCGATGACGTCACCATGAGCGTCAGTCCCGGCGAACGCCGAGCGGTGCTCGGATCCAACGGAGCGGGCAAGACCACGCTGTTCAACGCGGTGACCGGCGACTTCCCACCGAGTTCCGGGGTGATACGGTTCTTCGGGGAGGACATCACCTGGTTCCCGCCGCACGAGCGGATTCGCAGGGGTCTGCGCCGCACCTATCAGATTTCGCTCCTGTTCCGCGACCTGACGGTGCTCGATAACGTCTTCCTCGCATGCCGCGGGGTCTCTCGCGGGCGCTACTCCCTGCTGCGCCCCCGGCGAAACGATTCGCTCATGCAGTCGGCGGTCGACCTGGTGGAGGCGGTACACCTCACCGGCGTGCGCGACCGACTGGTCGCCGAGCTGAGCTACGGCGAACAGCGCCAGCTCGAGATCGCCCTTGCGCTCGCGGGCGCGCCGCGCTTCATCCTGTTCGACGAGCCCGCCGCGGGGCTCTCGCCGAACGAACGCGCGGAACTCGTCGACGTCCTCAACTCGCTCCCCTCGCACATCGGCTACATCATCATCGAGCACGACATGGACGTCGCGTTGCGCGTCGCCGAGAGCGTGTCGATGATGCACAACGGCCGCATCATCAAGGAAGGAACCCCGGCCGAGATCGAGGCCGACCCGCAGGTGCAGGAGCTGTACCTCGGAGGCGGTCATGGCTGAGCGGGCGCGCCGGCGCGCCGACGCGGCGGTGCTCCGCATCCGGGGACTCCACGTCTACTACGGCCAGTCCCACGCGCTGCAGGGGGTGGACCTCGATCTCCCGCACGGTGTCGTGTCCGTCGTTGGCCGCAACGGCATGGGAAAGACGACGCTGTGCAACGCGCTCATGGGACTGGTGCCCATCGCGCGCGGCTCCATCCAGTTCGAAGGCGACGAACTCTGCGGCCTGAGCCCGAGCCGGATCGCACACCACGGCGTCGGGTACGTCCCCCAGGGGCGGCGCCTGTGGGCGTCGCTCACCGTGGACGAGCATCTTCGCCTGTGCGAACGCGGTGCCCGCGGAGGATGGACGAACGAGCGGATCTACGACGCGTTTCCCCGACTGGCGGAACGGCGTGCGAGCCGGGGTGCCCAGCTCTCCGGCGGCGAGCAGCAGATGCTTGCGATCTCCCGCGCGTTGCTGCTCAACCCTCGCCTGCTCGTAATGGACGAGCCGACGGAGGGGCTCGCTCCGGTGATCGTGCAGCAGGTCGAAGACATGCTGATCCGGATCGGCGAGGAGGGGGAACTCTCGGTCCTCGTGATCGAGCAGAACATCGGCGTGGCCACCGCGGTGTCGGAAGACGTTGCAATCATGGTGAACGGCCGCATTCATCGGATCATGGACGCGGCGACACTCGCGGCCGACCGCGAGTTGCAGCAGCGCCTCCTCGGGGTCGGACGGCACGGCGCGCAGGAGCTGGTGCCGGACGAATCCGGTGCACCAGGCGACCCGGCGACGCCGGCGTTGCGGCTCGTGTCGGGGCATGGCGCAGGCAGGATCTGGATGTCCAACCCCGTGTCGCCGACCCGCTGGTCGAATCCGGTGCCGATCGCGAGATTCGAAACGGCCGAGGCGGCCCTGGCGGGGCCCCGCCGTACCCGCAATGCTTCCGCCAGCTCGATTCGTCCCCCGGCGCCGGAAGGCGAGCCCGTGATCCTCGTGACGGGGACCCTCGACACCAAGGGGGCGGAGCTCAAGTTCCTTCGGGATCGTATCGTCGCGGCGGGACAACGAGTGAAGCTGGTCGACGTATCCACCTCGGGCCGCCCTTCCGCCGCGGACGTGCCGCCTCACCAGATCGCCGCCTACCATCCGAAAGGATCGAATGCGGTGTTCACCGGCGACCGCGGTGACTCGGTGCGCGAGATGGCGGTGGCGCTGGAGCGCTGGGTTTCGCGCCAATCGGGGATTGCGGGGGTGATCTCCGCCGGAGGCTCCGGCGGCACCGCGCTGGTCACGCCCGCGATGCAGGCACTTCCGGTCGGGGTGCCGAAGGTCATGATCTCCACCGTCGCTTCGGGCGACGTGAGCCGTTACGTCGGCCCTTCGGACATCATGATGATGTACTCCGTCACCGATGTTCAGGGTCTCAACTCGATCTCGCGCAGGGTGCTGGCAAACGGCGCGCACGCGATTGCGGGAATGGTCGCGAACCGAGGCGACGAGACATCGCCCAGGGCTCGAGCGAGGGCTCGCGTCGCTGGACCGGAGCGACCGGCGATCGGTCTCACGATGTTCGGCGTGACCACGCAATGCGTGCGTCAGGCCTGCGCCCGACTGGAAGATCGTTACGACTGCCTGGTGTTCCACGCGACGGGAACCGGTGGACGATCGATGGAGAAGCTCGTCGACTCCGGACACCTGGCCGGCGTGCTCGACATCACCACCACCGAAGTCTGCGATCTCATGATGGGTGGCGTGTTTCCCGCGACCGAGGATCGATTCGGTGCCGTCATCCGCAGCCGCGTGCCGTACGTCGGTGCGTGCGGTGCATTGGACATGGTCAACTTCGGACCGTACGAGTCCGTTCCCGAACGCTATCGTGGCCGCAATCTCTACCGGCACAATCCGCAGGTGACCCTCATGCGTACGACCGCCGAGGAGAACGACCGGATGGGGCGCTGGATTGGCGAACGCCTGAACCGGATGGACGGGCCGGTCAGATTCTTCCTGCCCGAAGGTGGAGTTTCACAGCTCGACGTTCCGGGTCAGGCGTTTCATGACCCGGTGGCGGATGCCGCGCTGTTCAGGGCGCTGGAGGAGACGGTGCGCCGGACCGGAACCCGCCAGGTCCTGCGGATTCCCCATCACATCAACGATTCCAGATTCAGTGCGGCGCTGGTCGATGCATTCGAGGCGGTGGCGAGCGTTCGTACGTCGCGCAGGCGCATCGTGACCGGCGTCGACGGGTAGGCAACGGCGGCTGCCGATCCCCGACTTCACACTCGGCCACGCGCGCGGAGTACCGCCCGCATACGTCATGCCGATGCAATCCCCCTTCCGCACCGGGACTTGGCCAGACGTTCGAGGTATCCCGCGGTCCGCGGGAAGGACTCGCGTGGGGGGTGGCGGGCGAACGTGGCAACCGTCAGGCCGCTACGCAATGGCCCGCGCGTCGATAGGGAACGATGTGCGTGATCTCCCCGGCCAGCCGGCGGTTCCTGACGTCTCTCCAGTAGCCCGCGGTCAGGAGATCTCCGTGCACCTCGAGAAATCGCCTTCTCAGGCTGCCTTCCATCGCCAGGAACCTGATGAACTCTTCGGGAAAGATGTCGAGGGGGCCGACATACAGGACCGCGTTCGGATCCATCAGGTCCAGATCGTCATCGGGTTCGGGAAGTTCGCGAAAGCGGCAGTCCGTGACCAGGGCGACTTCGTCATAGTCGTAGAACACCACCCGGCCCGAAGCAGTGACGCCGAAGTTCTTCAGAAGCAGATCGCCGGGAAAGATGTTGGTCTCGGCCAGGTCCTTGATCGCCTGTCCGTAGTCCAGAATCGCGTCGGCGGCGCGGTCGCAGGCTTCTTCCCGGACGTAGAGATTCAGTGGACGTACACGCCGTTCGACATAGACCCGGTTGAGCACGAGGTCATTGCCTTCGAGATGGACGGTCTTGGCTGCTTCGTGCAGCAGATCCCGAAGGAGGTCCGGTTCAAAGCGATTCGCCGGCAATTTCAGGTTCAGGAATTCCTGCGTGTCGATCAGACGACCCGCGTGGTCGTGCCTGGACACCAGCTTGTATTTGGAAATGACCTGCTCACGGGTGGTGTTCTTCGGATATCCGAAGCGATCCCGGATTACCTTGAACACCAGGTTGAAGGACCGAAGCGTGAACACGTGCATGACGAGACCGCGGTCACCGTCCGCATGGTCGAACAGGTCCTGGCTCTGGCGCAGGTGGTCGGAAAAGCATCGGAAGCGTTCCGTCTTGCCTTGCCGGAGGCGGCCGAGCACGGTGTAGAGCTCGTCGATGGGCTTGCGGGGCAGAATGGAATGCAGGAACTGCACCGCACCGATCACCGAGGTCGGGTCGGTGAAGTAGTACGAGCGCGTGTAGCTGAACACGTTGCCGACCTGCGACTCCTCGAACAGCACCGCATCGACGCGGATGCCCCGTTTGGCATTCTCGAACGCCACCACGATCGGAAGCTGCCGGCGCTCGTGGATGATGCGCCCCACGAGGTAGGCGCGTGCGCCCTGGAAGAAGTGGGAGTCGATGAACTCGAAGCGGTGGAAGCCGCCGGCGCCGATCCCGAGTCGCTTTGCGTAGCCGACGACCTCGCCCGCCATGAACCGCGCGTCGCGGTCGGCGTTGCGGTACGGCACGCGGAACCGGAAGTCCTTGAGGATCCGTCGCAGACTCGCTTCGACATCGTCCCAGCACGGATAGCGCCGCATGGCGAGCGATTCGAGCCCTTCCTCCGGCGCCGGCTGGACGAACTCCAGCATGCCGTCGGTGCCCACGGTGCCGAAGGTGCGCCGGCTGATGGAGTTGAAGAACGTCTTCATGAAGCCGGCGTCGGGGACGTTCTCGATCCGCGAGCCGTAGTGGTCGCGCACTCGCCGCCAGCACTCGCGCCGGTCGGTTCCGTACTTCAGCTCGCGGCGCAACCCGCGCTGGATCTTCAGGCACCACTTGTCGTAGAGCTCGACGCGCTCGCCGATGTCCTGGATCTGGCCCTTCCAGTCGCGCTCCTCGAAGCGGCGCCGCGCACGGTCGGTAAGACGGCGGAACTGCCGGTTGTAGCTTTCAAACCCCTCGTAGATGAGTCGCGAGCAGCGCGCGACGTCGAGCCGACCGTTCTTCACCGACCCGTTTGCATCGTTCCGACCATGATTCGGCCGAACTCGGAGCACGACACCCGGTTGGCGCCGTCCATGAGCCGCGCGAAGTCGTAGGTCACGTTCCGGCCGGCGATGGCGCCGTCCATGGCCGAGATGATCAGATCCGCGGCCTCCTTCCAGCCCATGTAGCGCAGCATCATTTCGGCCGAGAGTACGAGCGATCCGGGGTTGACCATGTCGCGACCCGCGTACTTCGGAGCGGTGCCGTGGGTGGCCTCGAACACCGCGTGGCCGGTGTCGTAGTTGATGTTGCCGCCCGGTGCGATGCCGATGCCGCCGACCTGGGCCGCGAGCGCGTCGGAGAGGTAGTCGCCATTGAGATTGGTAGTGGCGATGACGTCGAACTCGGCCGGGCGGGTGAGCACCTGCTGCAGCGTGATGTCGGCGATGGCGTCCTTGCACAGGATGCGGCCGGCTTCGAGGGCCGCGGTCTGCTCCTCGTTGGCGGCGTCCTGCCCCTTGTCCGCCACCATGCGCTCCCACTCGCTCCAGGTGTAGGTCTCGGCCGCGAACTCCTGCTCCGCCACCTCGTATCCCCAGTTGCGGAACGCGCCTTCGGTGAACTTCATGATGTTGCCCTTGTGCACGAAGGTCACGCTCTTGCGGGCGTTGTCGACCGCGTAGCGGATGGCGGCCCGCGCGAGGCGCCCCGTGCCTTCGCGCGAGACGGGCTTGATGCCGATGCCGGAGGTCTCGGGGAAGCGGATCTTGTCGTAGGAGGCGGGGAACGCCTCCCTGAACAGATCGAGGAACTTGCGGTTCTGGTCGGTGCCGGTCTCGAACTCGATCCCGGCGTAGATGTCCTCGGTGTTCTCGCGGAAGATCACCATGTCCACGAGTTCCGGGTTGCGCACCGGCGAGGGCACGCCCTTGAACCAGCGCACCGGGCGCAGGCAGACGTAGAGGTCCATGATCTGCCGCACCGCCACGTTGAGCGAGCGGATGCCGCCGCCCACGGGGGTGGTCAGCGGTCCCTTGATCGAGACCAGGTACTCCTTCATGAGATCGATGGTCTCGTCGGGCAACCACGAGCCGGTCAGGCTGTTGGCCTTCTCCCCGGCGTACACCTCCATCCAGTGGATCTTCCGCGTCCCGCCGTAGGCGCTCGCCACCGCGCCGTCGACCACGTCGATCATGACCGGGGAGATGTCGACACCGATGCCGTCGCCCCCGATGTAGGGGATAACGGGGTTGTCGGGGACGCGCAACTTCCCGTTTTCAATGGTGATTTTCGCGCCGTCGGATGGGATCTGGATGTCGCTGGTCATGGGGAGAACCGAATGGGATGGAGAGCGGAATGCTTCGCGAACATTCTCACACAGGCCCGGAACTCGGACAAACGCACGCACCTGATTTCTCCGGGCGGTTCGCCGACAAGACGCTGCTTGACGTCATCCGGAATCTAGCTATATTTCTAGCTAACCCGTACCGCGAGGCGCAGACCATGACCGTCGTCAACGTGCATGAGGCCAAGACCCGTCTCTCCCGGTTGCTGGCGCAAGTCGAGGCCGGCGAAGAGGTCGTCATCGCCCGGCGGGGGGAACCCGTCGCCCGGCTCGTTCGCTGCAAGCCGAAAGGCAAACGGCAATTCGGCGCCATGGAGGGTGAGGTGGTCATCGACGACAGCTTTTTCGATCCTCTTCCGGAGGAAGAGTTGAGGGCGTGGGAAGGCCGTTGACCGTGCAGGTGCTGCTCGACACCCACGCCTTTCTCTGGTGGCTCGGCGGCAACCTGCGCTTGTCGGGAGCCGCTCGCCGCGCGATCGAGGACAACACCAACACCATCTTCGTCAGTGCGGCATCGGCATGGGAAATCACCACCAAGCACCGCATCGGCAGGCTCGCGCAGGCCGAGGCGGTGGCGCGCGACGTGACCGGCAGCATTGCCGGCCAAGGCTTCGAGGAATTGGCGATCACCGTGGACGACGCGGCGCGCGCCGGACGACTCCCCGGCCTTCATCGCGACCCCTTCGACCGTGTGCTCATCGCCCAAGCCCTGGCACGTGGCTTGGCAATCGTGTCCGTGGATCGGACGTTCGACGGATATGGCGTCCACCGCCTGTGGTGATCCGAACCGAGCCATGCGGCCGGACGATCCGGATCATGCCGCTTGCACCCGCGTCGGCAGGACACGGACAAGCGTCACGGGCAGGAGAGCAATCGCGATAGTATGACCGGGTCCGGTTGATGGTCGGGTGGATACCGAGACACTCGAGGACGCGTCATGCGATACAAGGTGGTCTTGCGGAAGTCGGAAGAAGGGTACAGCGTTTCCTGTCCCGGTCTGCCGGGCTGCTGGTCTCGGGGCGCCAGCGAAGCGGAAGCCCTGGAGAACATCCGAAGCGCCATACAGGAATACCTCGGAGTGGTCGAGGAGTCGAGATAGACGGGATGCCGCGAATCGAACGAACGATGCTGCTCGACAGGTTCCGGGCGATGGTCGCCCGCGGCGAGCCCATCGTCGGCGGCGGAGCGGGCACCGGTCTTTCGGCCAAGTGCGAGGAGGCCGGCGGCATCGACCTCATCGTCATCTACAACTCCGGTCGCTACCGCATGGCGGGACGCGGCTCCCTCGCGGGCCTCATGGCCTACGGGAACGCGAACGAGATCGTGATGGAGATGGCGAGCGAGGTGCTGCCGGTGACGAAGCGCACCCCGGTGCTCGCGGGGGTGAACGGCACCGATCCCTTCTGCATCTTCGACCGGTTCCTCGACGACCTGAAGGCGGTCGGCTTCTCCGGAGTGCAGAACTTCCCCACCGTGGGGCTCATCGACGGGACGTTCCGGGCCAACCTCGAGGAGACGGGCATGTCCTACGGGCTCGAGGTCGACATGATCGCGCTCGCCCACTCGAAGGACATGCTTACGACTCCGTACGTCTTCTCGGAGGAGGATGCGGTGGCGATGGCCGACGCCGGCGCCGACATCGTGGTCTGCCATATGGGGCTCACCACCGGCGGGGCGATCGGGGCGGAGACCGCGCTCACGCTGCGCGAGTGCCCCGCGCTGGTCGACGCGTGGGCGCAAGCCGCGTTGCGCGTCAACCCGCAAGTCATCGTCCTCGTGCACGGCGGACCGGTGGCCGAGCCCGAGGACGCGCAGTACGTGCTGGACCATACCGACCACTGCCACGGTTTCTATGGGGCGTCCTCGATGGAACGCCTCCCGGTCGAGTCCGCGCTGACGGAGCAGACCCGGCGGTTCAAGCAGATTGCGCGCAAGCCGCGCTCCGCTCGCGCCTGAGACGGGATCGGGACGCTTGCGGGACGCGGTCGTGAAGATGATTCAAGGGAGAGAGACATCATGTCCGGCTCGGTGATTGGCGCCATCGTTCTCTGGCTCATCGTCGCGGTCATCGTGATCGCGGTGGTGGTGTACCTCGTGAACTGGCTCTACCGCCGCTCCACCAAGGAGGTCTCGTTCGTCCGGACGGGGCTCGGAGGGGAGAAGGTGGTCATCAACGGCGGTGCCTTCGTGGTGCCGATCATCCACGAGACGACTCCGGTCAACATGAACGTGGTCCAGCTCGAGGTGGTGCGCGACAAGGAGAACGCGCTCATCACCAAGGACCGGATGCGCGTCGACATGGTGGCCGAGTTCTACGTGCGGGTCGCGCCGACCCGCGAAGCCGTGTCGATGGCCGCGGCGACCGTCGGCCGACGCACCATGGAGCAGGTCCGTCTGCACGAGCTGCTGTCGGGCAAGTTCATCGGCGCGCTGCGTTCGGTGGGGGCGGAGATGACGCTGGAGGAGATGCACGAGCAACGCGGCGACTACGTGACCAAGGTGAAGGCGGCGGCGTCCGAAGCTCTTGCGATGAACGGCCTGGAGCTCGAGTCGGTCGCGATCACCGAGCTCGACCAGACCGACCTGGAGTACTTCAATCCCTCCAACCGGTTCGATGCCGAAGGCCTCACTCGGCTCATCGAGGAGATAGAGACCCGTCGCAAGACACGCAACGACATCGAGCAGGATGCGATGGTGCAGATCCGCGCCCGCAACCTGGAGGCGGAGAAGCAGACGCTCGAGATCGATCGCGAGAGCGAGACCGCGCGACTCGAGCAGGAGCGAGACATCGAGGTCCGACGGGCGGCCCAGCGCGCCGATCTCGCCCGGGAGCGGGCGCAACGGGAGACCGAGGCGGAGCAGGCCGAGATTCTGGCGCGGGAAGAGACCGAGAAGGCGCGGATTGCCAACGAGGAAACGCTCAACGCGGCGCGAATCGCGGCCGAGCAGACCACTCGCCAACGCGATATCGACCGCACCCGCACCATCGAGGCGGCGGAGATCGGTGCCCGGGAGGAGATCGAGAAGACCCGAATCGCGCAGGAACGTGCGGTCGCCGAAACCCGCATCACATCGGAGGAGGAGACCCAGAGACTCGAAATCGAGCGCAAGCGTGCGGTGGAAGAGGCCGAAATCTCGGCGCAGCAGGAGACGGAAGGGGCGCGCATCGCCCAGGAACGGGCATTGACGGAGTTGCGCATCGAGCAGGAGGAGGCGACGAGGCGCCGCGAGATCGAGCGGACCCGCTCCCTGGAGGAGGCGGAAATCATCGCCGCGGAGACCACCGAACGGGCGCGAATTGCCCAGGAGAAGGCAGTCAGCGCCGACAGGATTGCATCGGAGCGCGAGACCCGCGGTCTGGAGATCGAGCGCGGCAAGGCGCTGGAGGAGGCCGATATCGCGGCTCGCGAGGCGGTCGAGCGTGCGCGGATCGCCGAGGAGAAGGCGGTCAACGCCGAGCGAATCGCCTCCGAGCGCGAGACCCGCAGCCTGGAAATCGAGCGCACCAAGTCGCTGGAGGAGGCGGATATCGCGGCTCGCGAGGCGATCGAGGCGGCGCGCATCGCGCAGGAGAAGCGGGTCGCGGTGGAGCGCATCGAGTCGGAGCGTGAGACGCGTGGTGTCGAGATCGAGCGCCATCGCACCATCGAGCAGGCCCGCATCGAGGCGGATCGCGCCATCGAGGCGGCGGGCATCGCGCGGGAGAAGGCGATTGCGGCGGAGCGGGTGGCCAGCGAGGAGGCGACGCGCGCACTGGAAATCGCCCGGGACCGCGTGCTGGAGGAGGCGGATATCGCAGCGCGCGAGGCGGTGGAAGCGGCACGGGTGGCGCAAGAGCTCGCGGTCGACGCGAAACGCATCCTGGCCGCCCGGGATCGCGAGGTGCTGGAGGTCGAACAGCGCAGGTCGGTCGAGATCGCGGAACAGGATCGCGACATCGCGGTGGCGGAGAAGCGCGTCGAGAGCGCGGCGGCGGAGCAGCGCGTCCGCCAGGCCGACATCACCGCCGACCGCGAAGTGGAGAAGACCGTGGTCGCCCGCGACCAGGTCGTCGACGAGGCGCGACTCGAGCACCGCCGCGCCCTGGAACAGCTCGAGGTGGGCCGGCGCCAGGCGCTGGAGGAGGCGGAGGTCGCGGCGGACGAGGAGGTCGAGCGCGCCCGTATCGCCTCCGACCGAGGGCTCGACGAGGCACGTGTGAACCGCGACAGGGATCTGCGTCGCCTCGAGGTCGATCGGGATCGGGCGGTGGAACTCACCGAGATCGACAAGGACATCGAGTTGCTTCAGAAGTCGAAGGAGCGGGCCGAGTCCCAGACCGAGTTCGAGGGCGCGCGGGCCAGGGCGGTTCGCGCGCAGGAGCAGGTGACCACCGCGCGGGACTCCGAAATCGCCAACCGCAGGCGCGAGGTGGAGCTGCTGCTCGCCCAGAAGGATGCGGAGGAGCAGCGCATCGTGGTCGAGGTCGATCGCATCCGGGCCGCGGTGGAAGCCGAGGCGCAGCGTCTTCTCAACGAGGCGGAGAACGTGCTCACCGACCAGGCACGCCTCTCGGTCTTCCGGCGCAACCTCCTCGACAGGATCGAGGGGATCGTGCGCGAGAGCGTGCGGCCCATGGAAAAGATAGAGGGAATCAACATTCTTCACGTGGACGGTCTCGCAAACACCGGAGGCAGCGGGCGCAACATGACCGACGAGGTGATCGACTCGGCGCTCCGCTACCGGGTGCAGGCGCCGCTCATCGACTCGCTGCTCGGCGACATCGGCATGGAGGGCGGCAGCCTCGCGCGGATGGGCGGACTGATTCGCGAGGCCCGGGACCTGGACAGCATCCGCCGTTCCACCGGGTCGCAGGACAAGGACCCGGGAGGGGACGAGAAGAAGTCCAAGGACTGAGCGATGGCCCGCATCTATATCTCGAGCATCATCGGCGCCCCGGCCGGAGCGGTCTGGGAACGCATACGGGACTTCAACGGTCTTCCCTCGTGGCACCCGCTCATCAGCGAGAGCCGCATCGAGAACGGCGAACCCTCCGATCGCGTCGGCTGCGTCCGCGTCCTTACCCTCCAGGACGGGTCGGCGGTGCGCGAGCAGCTTCTCGGCCTTTCGGACTTCGACCTCTTCTGCACCTACTCGATTCTCGAGTCCTCGATGGGTGTCGACGGTTACGTGGCGACGCTTCGGCTCACCCCCGTGACCGACGGCGACCGCACCTTCGCGGAATGGTCGGCGGAGTTCGACTGCGATCCCGCACGCGAGGCGGATCTGGTCGAGATGATCGGCACGAATGTCTTTCAGGGCGGCTTGAACGCCCTCGGCGAGCACGTCGGCGGTTGACCGGCGAGGGAGGAGGCCGGCCGTCCATGGTGAAGGTGGAACGGAGCACGGTGATCGACGCGCCCGTCGATCGGGTCTGGTCGGTGCTGCGCGACTTCAACGGCCACGACCGTTGGCATCCCGCCGTGAAGGAGAGTCGCATCGAGGAGCGTCGGCCAAGCGACGCGATCGGGGCCGTGCGTCGATTCCGGCTCACCGACGGCGCAGTCCTCAGGGAGCGCCTGCTCACCCTGTCCGACAGCGAGAAGACCCTCACGTACTGCCTGCTGGACACCCCGATCCCGCTGCTCAACTACGTCGCCCACGTCGCGCTGCACCGGGTGACCGACGGCGAGCGCACGTTCTGGCGCTGGTGGTCGGAGTTCGACACGGTGCGTGGTCAGGAGCGCAAGCTCCGCACCCTGGTCGGCGAGGACATCTACATGCGCGGGTTCGCCGCCATTCGCAGGCATCTCGCGGCATGAGCGTGCGACTCGCCCCGGCGTCCGAATTTTCACGACCTCGTGCACCCACGTCGAGTGTCCGAGCACGGACGGCCCGGTGACGAGCGACCGTGGAGCGGCAGTCGTGGCCGACGATGCCGATCGGCGCTTCGATCCCGAGGTCCGCGCCATGGAAGACGCCCGCCGCTCTCGAGCCGAGCGTCACTTCGACGGTGAGTACGGCGTGTTTCAGTCCAACAGCACCGACGGCAGCCACAGTGACAGCGCCGGAATCGCGTGGACGATGGCGAGCGACACGAGCATCGCCATGAAGAACGGCGCGCTGCCGATCGCGACCTCGCTGAACGGGCGGTGCTTGGCGATGCCGTGGATGACGTAGAGATTCAGTCCCACCGGCGGGGTCAGCAGGCCGACCTCCATGATGATGACGAACGCCACGCCGAACCACACCGGGTCGTAGCCGAGCGCCACCACCACCGGGAAGATGACCGGCAGGGTGATGATCATCATGGAAATGCCATCGAAGAAGATCCCCATGACGAAGTAGATGGCGTAGATCAGCAGCATCACCATCAGGGGGGTGAGCGGGGCTGCGAGCACCATGTCGGCCAGGGCGCCCGGAATTCGCAGGTTGGCCAGCACCACCCCGAGCAGCATCGCGCCCACGATGATGAACATGATGAACGCGGTCGATCGCGTCGTCTCGATGAGGGCGTCGCGCAGCACCGGCCAGCTCAGGTTCCGGAAAGCGGCGGCCATGAGCAGTGCACCGAAGGCGCCGACCGCGGCGGCTTCGGTCGGAGTCATGATCCCCGCGTAAATTCCGCCCAGCACCACGACCATCAGAATCACGATGGGCACGACCTCGACCGTCCCGCGAAGCCGCTGCGACCACGAGACCGGCTCGTCCGCCGGCACCAGCGACGGGTTCATCACCACGCGCACGCCGATGTAGGCCATGAACAGCCCGGCCAGCAGCAGGCCCGGGAACACGCCGGCCATGAACAGACGGACGATCGAGGTCTCCGTGATGACCCCGTAGATGATGAAGGCGATGCTCGGAGGGATGAGGGGACCGAGCGTGCCACCGGCCGCGAGTGATCCTGTGGACAGCTTCCCGTCGTACTTGCGCTGCTCGAGCTCTGGAAGGGCCACGGTCCCGATGGCCGCCGCGGTGGCGACACTCGATCCGGAGACCGCCGAGAACAGACCGCAGGCGGCGATGTTGGAGTGAAGAAGTCCGCCGGGCAGGAGCTGGAACCAGCGCGACAGGCCCCGGTACAGCCGTCCGCTGAACCCCGTGCGCAGGATGATCTCGCCCATGAAGATGAACAGCGGGATCGCGGTCAGCACGAAGTTGTAGGTCAGATTGAACGAGGTGACCCCGATGGTGCGGGGCAGGGGTCCACCGAGCAGGAAGTAGTAGCCGAGAAAGGCCGAGAGCAGCAACGCGAAGGCGATGTGCTGCCCGAGCAGCAGCAGGAGGATCAGCGGAGCCAGCAGGAGCAGGGTGACATCCATGGCGCTACGCGATCCTCGTGCCGGACGCTCGGAATTCGTGCCCGTGCGGGGACACCGGCCGAGCCCCGTTTCCTGCCATGCCGCAGCGCCGGTGGAGGTCCGGACAGAATCGCGTCTGCAACCGTGACCCGGCGAAGACTGCGCGACGGAAGGTCCCCGGCATCGGAGTTCCGGAGCCGGCGGTTGTCGTGGCCGCCGCCGCATTGCCGGGATGCATCAAAACGAAGTACCCCCGGCCTGAGGTTCCGATTCGGTGTCGTGCGAATCGGAACCGTGGAGCACCTCGCGGAGCTTTCTGCCCGCGAGGAGAATCACGACCAGCGTCAGGACCGACAACCCGATCGGCAGGGCCGTCTGCGGGATCCACAGCGGCAGGTTCAGGGCCCCGAACGCATCCCTTCGCCCGTAGTCCAGAGAGCGCAGCATGGTGTTGATTCCGTGCCACGCAAAGAACCCGGCGACCCCGACCGAAAGCGTCAGGGTGACCAGGTCAACGATGTTGCGCACGCGCCGCGGGAGTCTGCCCACCACGAGATCGATCTTGATGTGGCGGCCCGCCAGCATGGTCTCGCCGAGGGCGAGAAAGACCAGCGCGACCATGAGATATCCGACGATCTCCGGTACCCAGACCACAGGCCAGTTGAAGATGTAACGCACGACGACGGCGCCGGTCACGAGCACGCACATGACCAGCACCCCCAGCGCGGCGACGGCCATCGAAAGGTTCGCGAGGCCGACGATCAGCCGATTGAGGAATCCACCGGCGCCGGACTGCGCTTCCATGGTCGTCCTCCTCTGCGTCATCGAGGCGCTGTCGTCGTCTTCAGGCGAGGCATCGCATCGCTCGAGGACTCGTCGGAATCATTGCCGTGGCGTCCTCCGGGCAACGATGGGCCCGCGGCCCGATGCGGGCGATCACGGCCCTGTCGTGTGCCGACGTGCGGCATTGGCGGACTTGTCGCCCCCGAAGCCGGACAGCGCCCGCGCGTCCGGGAATCCCGCCTTCGAGTCCGCTCATGCCCTACCGGAATGGCGGAAGTCGCGCGGCACGATTCCGAATCCATCCGGCCTCGGGCCGCGCTCCGGACCCTCGGCGACTGTGTGCCGCCGCCAGGCGGCGTGACGGTCATGCGACACGCTCCGCACGCCGAGCGCACGAAGCGCGCCGCGCATGCCCGTCGATTCCTCAGTTGCGTCCCAGCGCTTTCAGCGCGAGTTCCAGCGCCTCCGGTCCGTACTGGGTCGACGCCGCCCACTCGTCCCACACCGGGCGCAGCAGCTTCGTCACCGCGGCCTGGAATTCCTCGGTCGGCGGAACGAACGTCATGCCGGCGTCCGCCACGAGCTGGGCCACTCCGACCTCCTCGGCGTCCCAGCCCGCCTGGATGCGATCGCCGGCGGACTTGGTCTCCTCCGTCAGGATCTGCTGGAGATCGGCGGGCAGGGAGTCCCAGGCGTCCTTGTTCACGAGCCAGGAGACCCGGTTGGCAAGGGGCATCACCGTCATGTACTTGGTGGTGTCGCCGAACCCGACCTTGATGCCGGAGCTGGGACTGGTGATGGCGCCGTCGACCACGCCCTGCAGCAGCGCGGCGGGCGCGTCACCCCAAGGGATGAGCTGCGGCCGGGCGCCGAGCAGCTCGAAGGAGCGCAGCAGCACGCCGCTGTAGACGCGGATGCTCAGCCCCTTCAGGTCGTCGATGGTGTTCACGGGCTCCTTGGAGAAGATGCCCTGCGGCGGGTTGTAGAAGACCATCCCGAGCTCGACCGCGTTGCGCTCGGCGAGCGCCTTGGTGCGAAGCGGCTTGATCGCCTCCGCGACGATCATCGCTTCCTTCATGCTGAACACGAGGCCGGGCAGGTTGAACATGGTGAAGAGGGGCTCGTCGCCCGAGGTCTTCGAGTGGTCGAGCTCCACCACCGGAAACTCCCCGCCGCGCACGAGGGAGAGCACGTCGGACTCCACCAGGCCGAGTTCGCCGTACTGGTGCAGCGACAGATCCAGCCTTCCGCCGGAACGCTCCAGCACGCGCTTGCGGAACTCTTCCTGCTCGGTCCTGACATTGTGCGGCGGGGTCCAGACCACCGGGACGTTCCACTTGAAGGTGTCCGCGGCCTGCGCAGCGGTCGCGCCTCCGAGGCCCGTGGCGGCAAGTGCCGTGATCGCGGTGGTCAGAGCCGCCCGGTGAATCGTTCGTTTCATGATCTCCCTCCTCGTGATGGTTGCGTCGCATCGGGCCGGAGACCCGACTCGTCGCGCGGGACGGTACCGCTGGCCACATCGCGCGCCCCGGACGACGGCGAACGCCGGCAACCGTAGTCGATTGGATTCGATGTGTCGACATGGCACCGGAACAGGTTCCGATGCCGGCGGCCCGATCAGTGGAACGCAGCGCAGCGGCGCGATCCGGCCTGCTCGCGGAACCGGCGGCGTCGCGTGACGATTCATGCTCGTCGACGGGGCTGCGGCAGGCGCGACCGGAGCGCGCCGTCCGACGTCACCGGTCGGGGCAGCGAGTCAGGGTTGCGGACACGGCGACGGACGCTCGTCGGCGGACAAGCGGCGGCAGGAGATACGTGCCCCGACAGACTCGTGTCCGTGTCGTCTCGGCCGTCACCGCCGCTCGGCCGGCGGCGGCCGGGGCACCACCGCATCGAGCGCCGGGATGGGCTCCCCCCGAGAGACCCTGACGATGTTCGCGAACATCCGCCTGACGGTCGGTGCAAAGGTGTCTGCGGCCATCGCACCGAGATGCGGGGTCAGGGTGAGGTTGTCGATGTGCAGCAAGGGGCTGTCGGCCGGAAGCGGCTCGATCTCGTACACGTCCACCGCGGCGGCGTGAATGACTCGATTTCGCAACGCCCAGGCGAGATCCGGCTCCGCCACCACCCCGCCGCGCGCGACGTTGACAAGAACCGCGGTGGATTTCATCGAAGACAGTGCCGCGCGGTCGATCAGTGCGTTGGTCGCAGGGGTCAGCGGGCAGTGCAGGGACACCAGATCCGAGCGTGCGAGCAGCTCCGGCAGCTCCGCGAACGCGACGCCGCGCTCATCCTCCTCGGCGCTGTCGAGCCGATTCCGCTTGTTGTACAGGATGGTGCACCCGAAGCCCGACAGAAGCCGGGCGACGGCCTTGCCGATTGCGCCGAAGCCCACCAGCCCCACCGTCTTGCCCGACAGCAGGAAGGGGCTCTGTCCCCGCCAGTTCTGCCACTTGCCGTGCTGCAGCCCGAAATGCCCGTGCGGGATGTGGCGCAGCGCGCAGATCATCAGCCCGATGGTGAACTCCGCCACCGCCACCGAGTTGCTCCCGGTGGTGCGCGCCACCTTGATGCCGAGCTCACGCGCGGTCTCGACGTCGAGGTTGTCGACGCCGACGCCCCACTTGTGCAGCAGCTTGAGCCGCCTCCCGGCCCGAAGCACCCTGCCGCTGACCGCCACCTGCCCGGAGATCGCGTAGTCGGCTTCCGCGATGATCTCCACCAGATGGTCGTCGCCGAGCGCCGTGCCGTGGGTCAGCTCGAATCCGTCCGGAAGCAGGGCCCGCAGGCGTTCGGCGACCGTCTCGCTGATGGCGTCGAGAACGACGATGGTCTCCGTCATGACGGCTTGTCCCCTCAGATGCCGGAGAAACGCACACCGGCCCGGGCCAGTCCTCCGGCGACGGCGACCGGCGTACCGTCGGCTCGCCAGCAGGCCGCGCCGGTCAACGTCCCGTCGTCTCCGAAGGCGATGGCGTTCATGCCGCCGCCGATGCGCTGCAGGCGTGCGACCTCGTGCCCGCGTGCTTCGAGTTCCTGCTTTACTTCGTCCGGAAATGCCTCTTCCATCTCGACCACGCCGCCTTCGGTCCAGATTCGAGGCGCCTCGACCGCCTCCTGCAGCGTCATCGCGTGGTCCAGAAGGTTCACCAGGGTCTGGAACGCCGAGGGGAAGATGCGCAGTCCACCGGGCAGGCCGAGTGCGCAGAGCAGCCGCCCGTCCCGGCGCACCATCATCGGGGCCATGGACGTGAACACCCGCTTGCCGGGCTCCACCGAGAGTGCCCGGCCCGGATGCGGGTCGAAGTTGAACATGTAGTTGTTCGCGATCATCCCGGTGCCGGGGATCTGGAGACAGGCGCCGAACAGCCCGTTGATGGTCTGGGTGGAGGCCGCCACGTTGCCTTCGGCATCGGCCACGGTGACGTGCGTGGTGCAGCTCGACTCCCCGCCGTGCGCGCCATGCACCGCGGAACCGTCCTGACTCTTCGACCTGGCGGGTCCGGGCGATTCCCGGCCGGCAGATACCGCGGCATCGGCGGAGCCGTTCCCGTTCACAGCTCGGGCCTGCCCCGGTGTTGCAATCGCGCCGGGCACCCCGGGCTCCCACCGACGGGTGCGCGCGAAGTCGATCAGGCAGCGGCGTCGCTCCGCGTAGGCCTTGTTCGTGAGCCGGTCGACGGGAACATCCACGAAGTCGGGGTCCGCGGTCGCGACCGCGCGGTCGGCGAAGGCGATCTTCATTGCCTCGGCGAGCAGGTGTACCGAGTCCGGGGAACCGAAGCCCATCGCCACCACGTCGAAGGCTTCGAGCAGGTTGAGCATCTGGACTACGTGCACTCCCGACGACGCCGGGGGCGGTGGCCCCAGAATCTCGACGCCGCGGTAGGTACCACAGATCGGTTCGCGCTCGATGGCCCGGTAGGCGTCGAGATCCGCGCGGCCGACGAGACCGCCGGTGCGCGCCATCGTTTCGACCAGCGCATCGCCCAGTTCTCCCGAGTAGAGTGCGCCCGCGCCATCGCGAGCGATTGTGCGCAGAGTTTGCGCGTACTCGGGCTGAATGACCCGGGCACCGGCCCGAAGGGGAGCGCCGCCGGGCAGGAACAGGTCGGCAAGTCCACGGTCGCGGCGCAGATCGGGAGCCAGATCAGCCACGCAGTCCGCGAGATAGGGCGTCGCCTCGAAGCCGCGCTCGGCGAGCCGGATGGCCGGAGCGGTCACGTCGGCCACGGTCAGGGTGCCGAAGTCGCGGAGCGCACGGCACCAGCCGGCCAGCGCACCCGGCACTGCGACCGCCAGCGGGCCCACCTCGTTCGCACGTCCCACCGTCTTCCGGTAGTCGGGGAGCTCGTCGGAAATCGTTGCGTACATCGCACCGTGGGCAGTGGCAGGTGCGGTGCTCAATCCGTCGAGCACCACGTGGCGACCGTCGGCGAGGCGGATATGAGCGATTCCGCCGCCGAGCACCCCCACCATCATCGGTTCGACCACGGTGAGTGCGAACAGAGCGGCCACCGCTGCGTCGATCGCGTTGCCGCCCCCCAGCAGCATCTCCGTCCCCGCCGCCGAGGCGAGCGGGTGATTGGTCACCACCATCGCCCGCGAACCGACGGCTGGCCGCTTCTCGCAGGTAAAGGTGGTGAAGCGTTTGACGGGCATGTATTCGTCCACTCCGGCCACACCCCGTCGGTCAGGTCCCGAGTGATTCCTGCGGCGAAGTGCTCGCCACCGTCGGTGCAGCGATCAGGTCCACAGGACCAGAGGCGTTGATTCCGCGATGCCGATGAAATCCCGGTCGGTCGAGAGCATGATCAGCTCGTGCGTTATGCACAGCGAGGCGAGCAGAGCGTCGATGGTCCCGACCTGAACCCCGCGGCGGCGGCAGGTGTTGCGCAGGTTTGCGGCCTCCACATGGTCAGCCCGCGTCGGGGTGATGAAAGGGAGTGCACCGAAGCGCTCGCCGATGCTCTGCGCTGCCCGCGGGCCGTGAAATCCCTGCAGCAGCTCCTGGAGGACCAACCCGGTCGTGAACACCTGTTCTCCTCGGGTCAGCGCGTCTCCGAGACGGACTACGGCAGGTTGATCGGGCGGGGCGTCACGCCTCAGCGCGAGAGACCAGACGCTGGTGTCGACGAAGAGCTTCATCGCCTCGGTGTCAACTCCGGGATTTCACGCCCGCGTGCGTTCGCGCTTGTAGTCGAAGTCGGCGCTCCACTCGAGACGTCCGAACAGCTCCCGGAGTTTCTTCTGCTCCCGCCTCGCGATAAATTCTCGCAACGCCATGTTGACGGTCGCTTTCTTGGTCTTTTCTCCGCTGAGCTCGAGCGCTTTCGCCAGCAGGGTCGGGTCGATCGAGAGGTTGGTCGCCATTGTGTAGCAATTCCACACATATCGTCACACGATACACGACTATAGCATTGCGTCGGTAACCATCAAGCTGCGACGTTCCCGCATCCATTTTCGGGCCAGTCGTATATTCTGCGATCGGTCATGTATCCGAATTCCGGAGATTCCAGATTGTCCGCAGCCGACCTGCTCTCGAACGGCCCGCGCGTGGTGAACGTCGGCCTGCCTCGGTTCGCCGAAGACCTGCGCGAGGCCGGCGCTCCGGTCGCCGACGTCGCGTGGGCGCCGCCGGCGAGTGCGGACCCCCGGGTGCTCGAAGCCCTCGACCGTGTCACGGGAGCCGATCCGGGACTGACGGAGCGGGCCGAAGCCGCCAATGCGGCCGCGATCGAGCGGATGCTCGCCGGGGATCCCGTGCTCGTCGATGTTCGCCCGGCCGGCGAGGTCATCGCCGGACTCGGCGAGCGGACGATCCTCCACGCGGGACCCCCGATCGAATGGCCGCGGATGTGCGGCCCCATGCGTGGCGCCGTCGCCGGAGCGATCGTGCTCGAAGGCTGGGCGTCGAACCTGGAAGCCGCAAGCGAACTCGCCGCGTCCGGAGAGATCCGGTTCGCTCCGAACCACCACTTCGACGCGGTCGGTCCGATGACCGGTCTGACCACCCGGACCATGCCGGTCATGGTGGTCGAGAACCGGGCGTTCGGCAATCGGTCCTTCTGCACCGTGAACGAAGGGCTCGGAAAGGTCATGCGCTTCGGCGGCAACGACGACTCGGTGCTCGACCGGCTGCGGTGGCTCGCGTCCACCCTCGGCCCGCTGCTCGGCGAGACGCTGCGGGCCGGGGACGGGGTGCCGCTCAAGTCGCTCGTCGCTCGTGGCCTCTCGATGGGCGACGAGATGCACCAGCGCAACGTGGCGTGCACGAGCCTGCTGCTTCGCGCCCTCGCTCCCGCGCTGGCCCGCGCGACGCGGGACAACGCGCTGCTGGGCGAGGTGTTCGACTTCATCGGCGGCAACGACCAGTTCTTCCTCAACGTGGCGATGGCGATGGGGAAGGCGATCACGGATCCGGTGCGCGGAATTGACGGGTCGAGCATCGTGACCGCCATGTCGAGGAACGGCACCGACTTCGGGGTACGGCTCTCCGGCACCGGTGAGCGCTGGTTCGCCGCTCCGGTCGAGATGCCGAGTGGACTCTACTTTCCGGGCTTCACCGCCGACGACGCGAATCCCGACATGGGAGATTCGACCATCGTGGAGACAGTGGGCCTCGGCGGGTTCGCGATGGCGGCTTCACCGGCGGTGGCGGGGTTCGTGGGAGCGGGAGGCGCGACGTCTGCGCTGGCGGCGACCCGCTCCATGTACGAAATCACCTCAGCGCGGAACCCCGAGTGGACGATTCCCGCGCTGGACTTCGCCGGCGTTCCGTCCGGCATCGATGCCCGCAAGGTGGTTGCGAGCGGTCTCGCCCCGACCATCAATACGGGGATCGCGCATCGCGAACCGGGTGTGGGGCAGGTGGGCGCCGGCATCGTGAACGCACCGCTCGCATGTTTCGAGCGGGCGCTGGTTGCGCTGGTCGAGGGAATGGACTCGGTTCGACCTCCGGAAATTCCGCAGGCGTGAGGACCGGAAAGGCCGAGCTGACAAGACGCTCGTCGAGGGCGTATCGGTAGCAGCGCATCGGTACCGAGCGGGCGCGTTCCCCAACCGGCCTGCCGCTCCGAGCCGCGCTCGAGGCGTGCCCAGGGAGACAGACACGGAATGAGCACGGTGGTTATCAACGAGGTGCGACGCGGCTTTTACCTGGATTCCGTCGCGCTGATGCGGTTGTCGTCGGATCTCGTTGCGCTGCCGGGCATCGAGGGGGCGACCGCGATGATCGGCACGCCGTCGAACCTGGACATCATGCGCGAAGCGGGTCTGCTCGCTCCGCCCGGCGAGCGGGCGGGACCGAACGACCTCGTTCTTGCGGTGCGCGCGGCGGACCAGGAGGCGGCCGAGGCCGCTCTCTCACGTGCAGGTGGCGCTCTGGAACGGGAGATTGCACCGGCAGACGACGCAGAGTGGCGGCCCCGCACGCTCGACGGCGCCCTGAACCGCCTGCCGGACGCGAATCTCGTGCTCGTCTCGACCCCGGGCGACTACGCGGCCCGCGAAGCGCGCCACGCTCTCGATCGCGGGTTGAACGTGATGCTGTTCAGCGACAACGTGTCGATCGAATCCGAACGCGCGCTCAAGGAACGCGCGCACTCCCTTGGACTGCTGGTGCTGGGGCCCGACTGCGGGACGGCCTACATCGCCGGGACGCCGCTCGCGTTCGCCAACGTCGTTCCACGCGGCCGGGTCGGGGTCGTGGCTGCATCGGGAACCGGGCTGCAGGAGGTCGCGGTGTTGCTCGCGCGCGCCGGGGCGGGCATTTCGCACGGAATCGGGGTGGGCGGGCGCGACTTGTCCGACGCCGTCGGCGGGGTGAGCACCCTGGACGCCATCGATCTGCTCGCATCGGATGCCGGCACCGATCACCTGATTCTCGTCTCCAAGCCTCCCGGCCTACGGACCGCGGGCCTCGTCTTCGAACGACTCGCGGCCGCGGGCAAGCCCGGCACGGCGGTCGTGTTCGGCGGTGAAGGGATGGAAACGCCTCCGGCCGGGGTGGTCCTGACCCCGACGCTGAAGGCCGCGGTCGAGCGTGCGACGGGACGATCGATTGCCCCCGAATTCGACATCGCGGCGGCCGCGCGGCGGGAGGTGGAGCGGCTGGGGCCGGGGCGCAACACGCTGCGCGGCCTCTTCTGCGGCGGCACGCTGGCGACCGAGGCACATGCGGTGCTCGTCGCCGCCGGGCTCGACGTCGCCTCGAATACCGCACCGGCCGGGACTCGCAATTCGTCGGGGGCGTCGGGCGTCACGCGGGCGGATCACGACATCACCGCGGCTGTCGCACCGGCCGAGACGTCCGGCTCGAACGCTCGACATGCCATCGTGGATCTGGGCGCCGACGAATACACCGTGGCGCGGGCCCATCCGATGATCGACCCCGCGATTCGCACCGCCAAGGTACGCGAGGCCCTCGCCGAGCCGGGAGTCGCGGTGGTGCTGCTCGACGTCGTGCTCGGACTCGGCGCGCACCCCGATCCAGCCCGGCCGATCTGCGACGCGATTCGGGATGCGAGCGGCGATGTTCCCGTGGTCGTCGCTTCGGTATGCGGCACCCGCGACGATCCGCAGGATCACGGGCGCCAGGCCACGATGCTGGGCGACGCCGGGGTCGTGGTCGCGCCTTCGAACGCCGATGCCGCAACCGTCGCCGCCGAGATCGTCAATCGCGTCAGCCACTTCAACGACCGGCACGGTTGATGATTGCGGCACGCGGGCCCACCGAACCCGCCGGTGGCCCGGAACATAATTCATTACAGGGAGACACGCGCATGGACTTCGGATTGGAGGGCAGGGTCGCTCTCGTCACCGGCGGCGGCCGGGGGATCGGACGCGCGGTCGCGACCGCCCTCGCCGAGCAGGGCGCGGACATCGCCATCTGCGGCCGAACTCGGGAGACGCTGGAGGAGGCGGCCGCCACCATCGCCGCCGCGCACGGGGTGCGGGTGTGGCCCATCGTGGCCGACGTGACCCGCCTCGCCGACATCCAGCACTTCGTCCGGCAGGCGGCCGAGGCCGCAGGCCGCATCGACATTCTGGTCAACAACGCGGTGTCTTCGATCAGTGCGCCGTTCGAGGAGCAGACCGACGACCACTGGCGCCACCACATCGACGTGAAGCTGATGGCCTACATCCGTTGCGCGCGCGAGGTGATGGCACACATGGAGACGCGCCGGTGGGGCCGGATCGTCAACGTCGCGGGAATGACCGCGCGCATCGTGGCTCCTCTGCGAATCACCAACGGAGTGGTCAACGCGGGGGTGTCGAACTTCACCAAGCAGCTCTCCGGTCAGGTCGCCCGCCACAACGTCACCGTGAACTGCATCCATCCCGGCTACACGGCAACGGAGCGCATGACGGCGGCGTTCGAGCGTCGGGCGCAGGACGCCGGGGTGAGTGTCGCCGAGATCACCGCCGAGTCCATCGCCGAGGTCCCGCTCGGGAGGCTCATCCGTCCCGAGGACATCGCCTGCGCGGTCCTCTACTTCTGCTCGCCACTGGCAGACATCGTCACCGGACAGTGCATCGCGGTGGACGGCGGCTCGGGCACCGCCATCGCCTACTGAGGCTCGCCGGATCCTCCGAGACCGGACCGCCGGGGCCGCCGAGCATCCCGCCATGCGTGCCATCCACTGGTTCAGAAGCGACCTGCGGCTCGCCGACAATACCGCACTCGCCGCAGCCTGCCGGCAGGCCGAGGCACTGGTACCGGTCTTTGTGCTCGACGACGCGCTGCTCGATCGGCATCGCGAGGCGCATCCACGTCTGCGGTTCCTGCGCGAGTGCATCGAGGACCTCGCCGCGGCGCTGGCGGCCGCCGGCTCCCGGCTCGTCGTCGTGCGGGGCGCCCCCGAACGTTGCCTGCCGGCTCTTGCGCGAGCCTGCAGGGCGGCGCTGGTGACCTGGAATCGGGACTACGGTCCGTACGCGAAGCGTCGGGATCGGGCGGTTCGTGCCGCACTGGAACGCGACGGCGTGCGAGTCCGGACTTGCAAGGACCGTGTCATCTTCGAAGGCGGCGAGATACGCACCGTGCAGGGTGGCGCCTACACCGTTTACGGCCCCTATCGACGCGCGTGGTGGCGGCACCACCGGGCAAGTCCGGCCCGCCCTCTCCCGGCATCCCCGCTCCCCGTGTGCGTCCCCGAGGCGCCGGTCGATGCGGTGCCGATCCTTCGTGAGGCGGGGCTCAGTGCGGATGCGACCGACCTCCCTCGTGGCGGGACGGCGCCCGCACGAGAGCGGCTCGAAGCGTTCCTCGACGGTGCGGCGCGTCGCTATCACGTCGATCGCGACTTCCCCGCGGTCGCCGGCACCTCCAGGCTCTCCCCGTATCTGCGCTTCGGTGCGATCTCGGTGCGCGAGTGTGTGCGGGCGGGGCTCGCGCTGGCCGCCGCCGAGCCGCAGGCGGAGGAGGGCGTCCGTGCGTGGATCGACGAGCTGGTGTGGCGCGACTTCTACCATGCCATCCCCGAGTCCTCGGCGGTGCATTCCGCGAGGCATACGACAGGCTCGAATGGGACGACTCCCCCGAACGCCTCCGGGCCTGGCAGCGTGGCATGACCGGCTATCCGATCATCGACGCCGGGATGCGGGAGCTGGCTGCCACCGGCTGGGTGCACAATCGCGTGCGCATGATCGTCGCGAGCTTCCTCGTCAAGGACCTGCACATCGACTGGCGGGAGGGCGAGCGCTGGTTCATGCGCCGGCTGGTCGACGGCGACCCCGCCATCAACAACGGCGGCTGGCAGTGGGCGGCATCGACCGGCACCGATGCCCAGCCGTACTTCCGGATATTCAACCCGACGTCGCAGGCCGAGCGCTTCGACTCCAACGGGGCGTATGTCCGGCGTTGGGTGCCCGAGCTCGGCGGGTTGCCGGGGAAGGCGATCCACCGCCCGTGGAACGCGCCGCTCGAGTCGCGCGGCTACCTGACACCCATCGTCGATCATGCCCGTGAGCGTGTAGTCGCGCTCACCCGCTTCCGTACCGCGCGTGGCCGTGGGGGGTAGCAGCAGGGCGATTCCACGTGACTCCAGGCGATGGAAAGCCTCTCTCCCCCTGGGAGACGGGTTGGGGTGAGGGAGGGGCGCGCATCGGCCCACCGACCGGAAGAGTCCTCGACCTCGGACCCTCACCCCTGGCCCTTCTCCCGGTGGGAGATGGGAGAGTGTCCGCAAGCTTCTCGCGCCCGGACTGCGTAAAACGGCCCTGGGGGTAGCGGACGGCGGGCTTGACTTCCCTGCGGCGTGAAGCCGGTCCTGCGGTACGGAGTTGCGCGTGCGCGTGCCTTTGCAGCCGCTCCCTGTGCCACAATCGCGCTCCCCTGGACATGAAGAGATCCATCGAGACTCAAGGAGCGAATCCATGGCAACGAACGACACCTGCTGCACCATCGTCCCGTACTTTCAGGTCCAGTCCGGCCGTCTCGATGAATTCAAGGCGCTGTGCGAGCGGTTTGTGGCGAAGACCGGAGAGGAGTCCGCCTGCCTGTACTACGGGTTCTGCTTCGACGACCACATCGCGCACTGCCGCGAGGGATACGTGAACGCGGCCGGACTGCTCGCGCACCTCGAGAACGTCGGTGCGCTGCTCGAAGAGGCGTTCAAGATTGCCGAGATCACGCGTCTAGAGGTGCACGGACCGGAGGCCGAACTGGACAAGCTGCGCGAACCGCTGGCGGGACTCAACCCGCAGTTCTTCACGCTGGAGTACGGGTTCCGTCGATAGGGCAGGGGCTGCCGCTCGGGCGGTCGAATCATGTGATGCGGGCGCTTGCCCGCATCGAACGGCACAGGCTTGACGGGTCAGCCGTGGTACTTGCGTCCTGTCCGGGCGTCGCCGTGTTCAGCCCGCCAGCCTCCGAGCGTGATGTTCCAGGTGGTCCGCGATGAACGTCTGGATGAACCAGTAGCTGTGGTCGTATCCCGGGTGGCGGCGGAGCTCCAGGGGCTGGCCGGCCTGCGCGCATGCTTCTTCGAACAGATGGGGGTGGAGCTGAGCGTCCAGGAACTGGTCGTCCTCGCCCTGGTCGACGAGGATCGGCGAGCACCTTGCTCCGGACCGGACCAGGGCGGTCGCGTCGTACTCGGCCCACGCGGCCCGGTCGTCGCCCAGGTAGCCGCTGAACGCCTTCTCGCCCCACGGACACTGCATCGGCGCGCAGATTGGCGCGAACGCGGACACCGTGCGCCAGGCGTCCGGGTTCTTCAGCGCAATTGTGAGAGCCCCGTGGCCGCCCATCGAGTGCCCGCACACCCCGGTCGCGTCGTCCCTGACCGGGAACCGCGATGCGACCAGGGCACGAAGCTCTCCGGTGACCCAGGCGTACATCCGGTAGTGCGCCGACCACGGCTGGCGGATGGCGTTCAGGTAGAAGCCCGCGCCGGTGCCGAAGTCCCAGTCGTCGTCCTCGCCCGCGATGGATGCGCCCCGAGGGCTCGTGTCCGGCATCACCAGCGCGAGACCAAGCCGGCTCGCGTGACCTTGCGCGCCCGCCTTGATGGTCGCGGTCTCCTCCGTGCAGGTCAGTCCCGCGAGGAAGTAGACAACGGGCACCGACCCCTGTTGCGCGGCCGGCGGCAGGTAGACGCCGAACCCCATCGGCGTGCCGGTCTCCTGCGATGCGTGCCGGTAGAAGCCCTGCACGCCGCCGTGGCAGCGCTGTTCCGAGAGGGTCTCCATGGCGTCAGTACTGCACCACGCTGCGGATCGACTCGCCGGCGTGCATCAGGTCGAACGCCTCGTTGATGTCCTCGAGCGGCATGGTGTGGGTGATCAGATCGTCGATGTTGATCTTGCCGTCCATGTACCAGTCGACGATCTTCGGCACTTCGGTGCGGCCCTTGGCGCCGCCGAAGGCGGTGCCGCGCCACACCCGTCCGGTCACGAGCTGGAAGGGGCGGGTGGATATCTCCTGGCCGGCCCCGGCGACGCCGATGATGATGCTCTCGCCCCAGCCCTTGTGGCAGCACTCCAGCGCCTGGCGCATGACGCCGACGTTGCCGATGCACTCGAAGGAGTAGTCCGCGCCGCCCCTGGTGATGTCGACGAGGTAGGGCACCAGGTCGCCCTCGACCTCGGCCGGATTGACGAAGTGCGTCATTCCGAAGCGCTCCGCAAGCTCGCGCTTGGCCGGATTGAGGTCGACGCCCACGATGATGTCGGCCCCCACCAGGCGCAGCCCCTGGATGACGTTGAGCCCGATTCCGCCGAGGCCGAAGACCACGCAGTTCGAGCCCGGCTCGACCTTGGCGGTGTTGATCACCGCCCCGATACCGGTGGTGACTCCGCATCCGATGTAGCAGATCTTGTCGAAGGGCGCGTCCTCGCGCACCTTCGCCACCGCGATTTCCGGCAGCACCGTGTGGTTGGCGAACGTCGAGGTCCCCATGTAGTGGAAGATGGAATCCTTGCCCATGCTGAACCGGCTGGTGCCGTCGGGCATCAACCCGCGGCCCTGGGTCTCGCGGATGGCCTGGCAGAGGTTGGTCCTGCCGCTCAGGCAGTAGTCGCACTGGCGGCACTCGGGGGTGTAGAGCGGGATGACGTGATCCCCGGGCTTGACGCTGGTGACGCCGGCGCCGACCTCGACGACAACCCCCGCGCCCTCGTGTCCGAGAATGGCGGGGAACAAGCCTTCCGGATCGGCGCCGGAGAGGGTGAACTCGTCGGTGTGGCAGATGCCGGTGGCCTTGATCTCGACCAGCACTTCGCCGGCCTGCGGTCCCGCGAGGGTGACGGTCTCGATGGTCAGCGGCTTGCCCGCCTCATGGGCGACGGCGGCTCGGGTTTCCATGGCGCGGCTCTCCTTCGGTTCCGATGATCGACGGGCCGGAAACCTATCACACTCCTCGTGGCGATTTGGCGCGATTACCCCGTCGTCGCCACGGCTTCGGAACCGGACCGGCGGAGGTCGTCCACCACGCGCAGACACGGTCCGGCACGCATGATTGGTTGGCGATTTCGAGCGGCGCGATGCTCGAAATGGCCTGTGGATCGGGCTTGGAGATTGGAGGTAGTCCCGCAGCGCCTTGCGGTGTCGTTCCAGCCGATACGGGGGGCGGACGGTAGTACAACATGTACGCAATGCTTCGACGAGCCTCGAACCGTCCGGCCGGTGCGCCTCCGTGGAGGGCCACCCGAACGCCCCGTGTAGCTACGGGCCGGAGTAGCGGTGACAGGGGGATGGAGCGCCGGCGGCTCCTGAAGTGTTGGGGTGGTTGGTATCCACCACCATCGGTTCCGAGTTCACAATATCAGGGGATGATTCCGGCTGGGGCGCGATCTCCGGCAGTCAGTACGAGAAGTCGATGTGGAAAAATCGGACGAACGGCGGAATCCGGCCTCGATGCAAGATGCAAGCGGGTGAACCGACGGCCGAATTGCGTGCGACCTTGCCGGACATCGATCGATTCTGGGTGCGGTGGAACGCGTTCGTGGAGAGTAGGGGCGGTACGCCATGATGCGTGTGATCCCTGCACCGGAACCCGCAGCGTCGACCACATGGTCCCGAAGTCCACGGCATGGTACCGAGCCTACGAGTGGGACAACTACCGGCTTGCATGCTCGCTGATGAATTCCCGGAAGGGCGCAGCAGCGTCCGTACTGGATCCGTTCGATGTCCAGGACGGATGGTGCGTACTGGAGCTGGTTGCCTTTCAGGTTCTGCCCGCTGATGGTCTGCCCGACCCGACGGCCGCGGTCGCCGGGGACACCATCGAACGCCTGCGCCTGAACGACGAGGAATGCTGCGGCGCACGCGAGGAGTACGCGGAGGAATACCGGCGTGAGAAGGTGACGTTCGACTACTTGAAGCGGCGCGCGCCCTTCGTTGCGAGCGAGTTCTTCCGTCAGAGCCGGGTGCGTGCGGCTGACGCCCGACTCTGCTGATGGAAAGGGAGGCGCTCGAGCTATCGCCCGAATCGGCAGCTTGGGTGCAATGGCCCGACCTTGCGGAGAACGGCGGGCCCGCTGCTCAGGCGGGGAAGATTCCCGGCATCGGCACGAAGCCCCGAATGCGTTTCACCCGGTCCGTCCAGCGGCGGAGCGCGGGGTAGGGCATGCGCGAGATTCCCCCTTCCTCCGAGAGCATGACGCCGGGAAAGCAGGCGATGTCGGCGATGGTCGGATGCTCCGGCCCGCACAGCCAGCCCCGTCCTTCCTGCTCGGCGAACCACAGGTGCTCGTCGAGTACGCGGAACAGGCGATGCGCGCCGGACCGCGCGCGGTCCACGTCCAGATCGTGGGCGAAACCTTCGTGGAGCCTTGCGGCGGAGGCGGTCGCCGTCAGCGCGCCGGCAAAGGCGAGCCACATCGCGACCTCTGCGCATGTCCTCGCGTCTCCGCTCGGGAACCAGCGCCCGCTCTCGTCGTGCTTCGCCGCGAGATAGACGAGGATCGCCTGCGCGTCGCGCAGGGTGAAGTCGCCGTCCACGATGACCGGAATCCGGCCGAGCGGGTTGATCCGGAGGAACCACTCGCTCTCGTGCTCGCGGCCGGGGTGGAAGTCGATTCGGTGCGTCTTCCATTCGAGACCGAGCAGGTTCAGCAGCAGCCGAATCTTGTAGCAGTCGGCGCAGAGCTCGTGGTCGTAGAGCCTGATCATGACGATGTGAGCGCCTCGATGGCGTTGCGCACCGCGCGGAGCCGGTGGTTCTCGCGGCGCAGAACCGCGAGCCGATCGGCCGGGGACGGAGCATCGGCAAGGGCGGCGTGGATGACGGTCTCGGCTTCCGCCACCGGCTGAAGGAAGTACCAGATCCTTCCGCCCCGCGGATCGACGGCGTGCACCATGTACGGGTCGGCAGCGTCGACCGAGGACGCCTCCGGCGTGTTCAGGGCGTCGCGGGCGAGCGATTCCACCACCATCGCGGCAGGCGCCCGCACGTGGATGCTTCGGAGCGTGAGTGCCGGCCGGGGCGGTCCGATGGCGGGACCTCGATCGTCGTCACCGTGACCGTCGTCGCCGTCCCCCGGGAGCCTCGTCCAGACGTAGCCGAGCACTTCGACGCAGGAGAAGGTTCGCGCCCTGACGAGAGCGGGGGGCTTCTCTCCCGGGTGGGCCGGCCGTTCGGCGCACTGCCCGGAGCCGGACTCGAACGTCCACCCGTGGTAGCGACACTTGAGCGCGTTTCCGAGGTTGGTGCCGACGGTGAGCCGGACTCCGCGATGCGGACAACGGTTCTCCCAAGCGTTCACGGTCCCGTCATCGGAGCGCCAGATCGCGAGCTCCCGGTCGAGCAGCGCGGTGTGGACGACATGGCGCACGACCGCTTCCTCGCTCCGGCACACGGGAAACCATCGACTCGCGAGGTTGGGCTCGACTCCCGATGTCACCGCCGCCGACCTCGTTCTTCCGCCGGGCTCAGGCCGGTGCCGGAATCGCGCCCCAGGTCACGCCCTGTGCGGTGAGCCAGCGGCGATAGGCGAGCGACGTGGCGTCGGAACGGGCGGGAATCTCGGCCCTCGGGTCGAGAGGCAGCCGCTTGGGGACCTGGTTCTCCAGGATCGGCCGATCCTGCCCGAAGATCAGTTGCTGGAAGGCGCGCAGGGATCTGGTGTCGAGCCCGTGGGGGAGGTAGGCGAGGCAGGGGTGGACGACGCACCGTTCCTCGGTCACCGGCTGCAGGAGCAGCGCGATGAAGTCCTTGCGGGCCGGCTCGATCGGGTTGATCTTGTAGAGGCATGCCGTATAGGGGCGGCAGACCCGGTACTCGTAGTCGATCATCCTGCCCCCGGCGGCGCTCGGCGAGGAATGGGGCTGGAAGAAGCGGCACTCGGTCGCGAGAATCTCGTTCTCCTCGGTGACCGTGACCCTGTAGGGCTCGACCTCGGTGTGCGGCTCGACGCCGAGGTAGTTGGTGTGGACGAACGGAAAGTGCCCGAGATCGAGGAAGTTCTCGACCGCGCGCAGCCCCGACACGTGGACGCCGACCGAGCTTCCGCTCACGCAGAGCCGATCCGCCTCGTGCCACTCCGGAAAGTGGACGACGTCGCGGTCAGGCTCGCCGAGCGAGGTGAAGACGTAGCCGTACTCGATGCGCGCGGGGAGGGCGGCACCGGTGTCGCACCGCACGACCCCGACATCGTCCGAGCCCACCCGGTCGATCTCGATTCGGATCCCGAGCAGCCGGGTTGCGAACGCGCCCCGCGCCCGGAGGATCTGGAGCGCGACGACGGCATGCCAGTCATCGACAAGGATCGGATCGGGCCTGGACATCTCGGGACGCCTCCTCGCTCTCGCCCTTCGCCGCGCGCCGGGAATTCTCCGTGCCCGACTGCGGCGAAGTCCCGCCTCGTGCATCGACCAGGATCAAATCACGCTTTCCGGGGGCGGGAGGTTGCCGGCATTCTCCCCTCTCCCGCCGGGGGTGAGGGGCCGAGGTCGAGGCACCTCCCGGCAAGTGGGCCGATGCTCGTCCTCCCCTCACTCCGACCCCCCCTCTACCGATGGGGGAGGGGCTTCACCTTCCTCCGCGTGAGATGGTCCTGGCATGGACGCCCCCCGCGGGTCACTGCACCGAGAACCCGGACCGGTGCGCCCAGCCGGTCATGCGCATCTCCAGCCACGCCATGATCGCGTACATGCCGATGCCCTCGATGGCGAGCGCCACCAGGCAGGAGAAGACCAGCGGCACCTCGAAGTTGGCCTGCGCGGTCAGCATCATGTGGCCGAGACCCACGTTCGCGGCCTGCGTCTCCGACAGCACCGAGCCGATGAACGCGAGCGTGATGGCGATCTTCAGCGACCCGAAGAAGTAGGGCAGCGAGCGCGGGATCCCGACCTTGGTCATGACGTCGAGCTTCTTCGCGCCGAGTGCGCGCAGCACGTCCTCCATCTCCGGCTCGATGGTCGCGAGCCCCGTGGCCACGTTGACCACGATGGGGAAGAAGGAGATCAGGAACGCGGTCAGCACCGCGGGGAGCCAGCCCGAGCCGAACCAGATGACGAGGATTGGTACGACCGCGACCTTGGGGATGGAGTTGAAGCCCACCATCAGCGGGTAGAGCCCGGCGTAAATCCTGCGGTCCCAGCCGACGAACAGCCCGAGCGCCAGCCCGAAGGCGACCGCGATCCCGAAGCCCGCCATCGTGGTCCACAGAGTCTGGACCGAGTTCCTCCACAGCGCGCCGCCGAACTCCCA